>JANXVC010000242.1 GCA_025351925.1 Rhodospirillales bacterium
AGCGGCCAGGTCGAGGGACAGGTCACTCGCTTGAAGCTGGTCAAACGCCAGGGATACGGACGCGCAAAGCTCGACCTGCTCAGGGCACGTATGATCCATACCGCATGACAATGACCTGCACCGAGGTTGCGGATGAGCCAATCTTCCACGCCGATCTACAGCCCAACGGCCTCCCTCGCAGCTGGCCTGCACCCTCGCCCCGGTGGGCAACCCTCACATCCGCACTGCCGTCCGGATGGATCTCGGTCGTCTTGCTACGCGGCCTGGATCTGCTCTTGCTCTGACCAGCGGAACGGCTCGCCCGATCGCCAGATGCTGTGCAGGATCACGGACAGCTTGCGGGCCAAGGCTACGCGCGCTTTGCCGGGGCCGGACCGCTTCGCAATGGCCTGCGCCCAGTCCTTCAGGCTTGAGGCCCGCTTGACCCGCGTCAGCAGCACGACGGCCGCCTCGTACAGCAGCGTGCGGGCCAGCGTGTCGCCACACTTGGATATCCTGCCGCTGCGGTCCACCTCGCCCGATTGATACTGCCGTGGCGTCAACCCCATGTGCGCGCCCACCGATCGCGATCGGGCAAAGCGGGCCGGGTCCTCGATCGTGCTGACGTAGGCCAGCACGGACAAGACCCCGATGCCGGGCACGCTCATCAGCAGGCGGCAGGTCGGGTCCGCCTTTGCCAGCGCGCGCACCGCCTTGTCGAAGGCGGCAACCTGCTCGCGCAGCTGCCGCCACGCCGCCAGCATGGGGCGGACGATCGGCGCCAGGTCATCGCGGTCGGCGAGCAGCTCCTCGACGCGCCGGTCAAATGGCAGGCCACGCATCGCGCCCGGCAGCAGGCCGAACGTCTTGAGCACCCCTCGGACGTGGTTGGACAGCCGCGTCGTCATGCCGACGAGCTGCGCCCGTGCGCCGAGCAGGGCACGCGCACGGTGGGCGTCCAGCGACTTCACGTGCACCGGCCGATACCATCCTGTCCGCATGATCTGCGCCAGGCCCTCGGCGTCGTTCTGATCGGTCTTGTTCATCTGCATCTTCAGCGCAGCACTGGCGTGCCTCGCATCAAGGCAGATGACGTCAAGCCCCCAGCCGCGCAGCTCATGCACAAGCCATGGCGTCATGGGGCCGGTCTCAACGCCGATCCTGGCGTCCTTTCCCGCCTGCTCCCTCACCATCCGCTCGATCTGCCCCGGGTCCGTGGCGCACTGGCCGCGCCAGAGCCTGCGTCCTGTCTCGTCCACGACGCAAATCGCCGTCAGCTTCTGCGAAACATCCAAACCAACAAATCGGGTCATCGAACCGCCTCCCACGATGTGAACCGCCGGGCGACAGCGCCCGGATCGCAGCATCATGGAGGACCTATGCCCTCGCCGCGATTACCCGATGTCCACATATGGGTCGACCCCGAGTAGCGTGAATCCAGCACCCGCTTTATGTCGTGACCCCTTCTTGCCGCGCACGTCGGCGATCGCCACCACGCTCGGCTCATTCAGCACGACGCCGCGGCCCTTCACCTAGACCAGGGTGTTGGCGGTGCCGAGATCGATCGCCAGGTCGGCCGACATCGTCCCGAACAGGCGGCCGAACATGGTGTTGCTCTTTGATTATCTGGAAGCGTCGGCGTCCTGTGCAGGACGGGCTTGCTCACCTGCTCAGCCGCCGATGATGCCCTGAACCTTGGCTGCTAGCGTCTTCAAGACGAACGGCTTGGTCATCACCTGCATGCCTTGCTCCGAGTGGACGCTGCCGATGGCCATCGCGTCGGCATAGCCGGTCATGAACAGCACCTTGAGGTCCGGACGCCGCTGCCGTGCGGCGTCAGCAAGCTGTCGGCCGTTCATGCCTCCGGGGAGGCCGACATCGGTCAGCAGTAGGTCAATGCGAACCCCAGAGTCGACGACGATCAAACCAGCCCGGCCATTCTCTGCTTGCAGCACGGTGTAGCCATGGTCGGTCAAAATGTCGCAAACGATCATCCGCACGTCGGGCTCGTCCTCAACCACCAGCACGACGGTGCTTCCTGGCAGTCTCAGCGGACAGGCCGTCGTGTCGGCCGCCATACCGCCCGTCGCTTTGTCGTCGGTCGGTGCGGGATGGCGCGGCAGGTAGATCATCACCGTCGTGCCCTGCCCCACCTCGCTGCGCAGCCGCACATGTCCGCCCGACTGCTGGACGAAGCCGTAGACCATTGACAGCCCAAGGCCGGTGCCCTGGCCGATCGGCTTGGTCGTGAAAAACGGATCGAAGGCACGCGCAATTACCTCCGACGTCATCCCAGTGCCGGTATCGGCGACGGACAAGGCCGCATATTCGCCCGGCGGCGCACCCTGAGGCGGCTGCTCCTGAGGTGTCCCGCGCCGGTCACGCAGCACGGTGTTTGTGGTCTCGATCAGCAGCTGCCCGCCGTCCGGCATGGCGTCGCGTGCGTTGATCACCAGGTTCAGCAGCGCGCCCTCCAGCTGATGCGGGTCGCACAGCGTTGACCACGGCTCGTCGATGAGACTTGTCTGGATCTGCACGCGTGGCCCCACCGTGCTGCGGAACAGCTCCTCCATGCCACTGACCAGGCGGTTCATGTCGGTCAGCTTGGGGTCGAGCGTTTGGCGGCGGGAGAAGGCGAGCAGGCGATGGGTCAGCGTCGCGGCCCGATGGGCCGAGCTCATCGCGGTCTCGATGTAGCGGCCGAACTCCGATGTGCGTCCCTGAGCGGCACGGATGCGCATCAACTCCAGACTGCCGGAGATGCCCTGCAGCAGGTTGTTGAAGTCGTGCGCAAGCCCGCCGGTGAGCTGGCCCACCGCCTCCATCTTCTGCGACTGGCGCAGAGCCTCCTCAACCTGCTCGCGCTCCTCGGCTTCGGTCTTTAACTTGGAATTCGCCTCGGTCAGTTCACGCGTACGCTCGGCCACTCTCGCCTCGAGTTCCTCGTTGGCTCGGAGCAACGCGTTCTCATTCAGCTTGCGCTCGGTGATATCGGCCATGATGCCGAGCAGATGGGTGGGTGGGTTGTTGCCCTGCCCGCCATTGGGACGGCCCCGCGCCTCGATCCAGCGCACCTCGCCATCATTCGCACGAAGGATGCGGCACTCAAAATGCCACTCCGCCCGGGTGTCCACCGCACGCCGAAACGCATCAGCGACGTGCCCACGATCCTCAGGCAGCACATGGCCGAGAAAGGTGTCGTAGCTCCAAGGAGGGGGTGGCCCGGGATAGCCGAAGATCTCGTCGTAGCGCCGCGTGCGCGTGGCGTCGCCGTTCGCCAGGTCGAAGTCCCAGCTACCCAGCATACCCCCCTCCAAAGCAAGGCGCAGGCGCGCCTCGGCATTGCGCACCTCCCCGAGAACGCGCAGCCGATCCACTGCCGCCGCAAGCAGGTTGGCATAGCTGCGCAGGAAGGCGGTGTCATCGTTGGTGAACTCGTGGGGTGTGCGGCTGTCGACCTGCAGGATGCCGAACGGCGGCCGGGCCTTGCCGCCGATGATGATGACATTGGCGACCGCCTTGACGCCGTTGTCGACCAGGAACGCTGGATAGGTAAAGCGCGTCTCGCGCTCAATGTCGGGCGAGATCATCGGCTCTCCCGTTCTCAGCGCATGGCCTTCCGAAGTGTCGTCAGTGGCTTTGAGCGTTACGACACCCACGACACCCGGTTTCCAGCCGACGCCTGCGCGCACCAGCAAGGTCTCGCCGTCCTGCTGCAGCGCCATGACCTTGGCGAGGTTGGTGCCGAGGGCTTCCCCCACCAGACTGCAGGCCTCGGTCAGGATCTCGTCGAGGTCGTCGGACTGCAGCGCGAGCTCGCCAAACCGGGCAAGGGTGGCCTCATGTCGGCGCAGCTTCAGACGACCAAGCTTTGTTGGCTTTGCGATGGGACTTACTTTCTATCTACACTCATTAGCGGATATGCTTCTCACCGCTATAAGCATAAGTGCCTACACTGACAATCATTTGCGCAACTAGTGACTTCAAACAGATTTTCTGTGTTAATTTTGGCTTTGATTCGCGCAAGAGCCAATACAGCGAGCATTCACGCAATTTGAGCGAGTCCTCTCGCCTGCTTCTTTCCTTCGAACACTCGCATGCCGGCTCCAGAAACTCGACCAGCTTAAGCCGGTGCTGGGGATCATGCTTTTGCTGCCGAGCGTCGCTTTGACGCTTGGGTGATTGGCTGAGATTGTGGATTGTGGCCAAGTTGCGACTGCTTGGCCTGTCTAGACCGACGCTCGGTATCGTTAGGAGCCATCATGGGATAGTCCCGCGGCAACCCCCAGCGCTCACGATACTGTTCGGGCGTTAGGTCGAAATGGTTCTTCAGGTAGCGCGTCAACATCTTCAGCTTGGCTCCATCCTCAAGACAAACGATGTGGTCGGGAAACACTGAGTGCTTGATCGGAACCGCCGGTTTCC
>JANXVC010000290.1 GCA_025351925.1 Rhodospirillales bacterium
CGACCCGTCTCGAGCCAGATCGATCAGGCCTTGACGCGATTCAGGGTCGAGGAAGCCAGCGCGGATCATGGAAAAAACTAGAGTCGGCGCAGAACTGATTCGCAAGGGGCTTTTTCGGGTTCCCGAAGAGTCGGGGTATACCTTGGAAATGGCACTTTTTGAGCCACGCCAGGCCCTATCTCGTCATCTCGCGCACCTTCGCGGCGATTGCCTTGCCCAGCGCCTGCTCGGCGTCACCCGAAAGATGCAGGCCGTCGACGCCGTCAGTCTTGATCACCGCCCCGGCATCCAAGAAGCCTATGCCCTCCTTCGCCGCAATTGCCGCATAGGCTTTGCCGAGTTGCTGCGACTTGGCCAAGCCGCCGGCGAACGGCTCCTTGAAGAACACCATGTTGCCACCGAGCGGTGCGGGCGCAACCAGCAGGACCTTTGGGCTTTGGTAAGTCGTGCCGACCCCGCCATGGATGTTCTTGACGATCTGCACCAGCTTATCGGCGCCTTCGGCGATACGTTCCGGCGTGCGGTTGAACTGCGCCTTGAGATCGTTGGTGCCGAGCATGATAACCACCACGTCGAGCGGCTCGTGGCTCGCCAGGGCAGCCGGCAAATAGGCGCTGCCGTCTAACCCGGCGCCGGTAATCATGGGCAAGGTCGGGTCGGCCACATCGGTCGTGCGGGCATTCAGTCCCTCCTCGACCACCTCGTAGCCTTGACCCAAAGCCACCAGCATTGCGCCGGGCCAGCGCACCGAGGCAGCGAAGCGATCGGACGGCACGCCCTGCTCCACCGGCTTCCACCCCCAAGTGATTGAGTCGCCGAACGCCATCACTCGTGTCGGCTCGGCGGCGTTGGCGCTGGTCGCCAAGGCGAGGGCGCCGACAAGGAGGCTGGCCGCAGCTAAAATGGTGCGCTGTGTTCGATGCAAGGCCGTCCTCTGGTTTGCTGCGGCCTTCGTCGCCGCTTGCCTGTGTCATATCCGCCTAGCGGCGGGGTGCCAACTCCCATCGCCATTGTCAGTTTGCGTTAACGGCCAGAATTTGAAGCCGGTAGCACCTGGGTTCGGCGCGACGGAGAGCACGGTCTTGCGTGTTGAACGCTGGGGTTTTGCCTGACATGATTGGAAAAGCGTGAACTCACCAAGCCATCTGCCGCCGTTCGGGATCAAGTGCGATGGCTATGCGAGCCTAGGGACGGCTGGCCGCGTGAACAATTCCAGCCACAAGCGCACTTCTCGATCACTGGAATCCACTCGTTGAGGAAAATCGAATAAGGCTCTTCCTTCTTGGACAGCAAAACTTTGCCTGATCTCATTGAAAAGATACTGTTCTCTATGAGCAATCGGCGGAGCCGTTTGTGGACAGCATGGTGAACCTGCTGGCAGCGGAGCTGTCGCCAAGCCTTTCTGGTCGATGGCTCCAAATACCGGCTCGTTGTTTTTACTCGGTTCTTTTTGGCTAAATCTTCTTGTGAGCTATTCTCGTCCGTATCCTCAACTCGACTTTCCGCGACTTAGGCCGCGTGACAGAGGGTGTCCGTGAGCCTTTGCAGCAGGGCAGCGGAGATTTCAACGGTCTCCGTGCCCAGGTGGGACGTGGATAAACTCGGCGGGCACCACAGAGCTCGACGAACCGTGGCGATGGCATCGCTGAAGGTGGGCTCGCGCTTGTCATACCAGGCGGCGGTTCGGGGACGGACGGCACCGGTCGGAGCGCGGACCAGTTCATCGGCCCAGACCGTGACCAAGGAGAACAGCCCGAGCAGCGCCGGCGTCGTGCGCAGGATGGCTAAGTCGGACCACTGCCGCTGGGTTTCCACGCCGAGGTGGGCGCGCACCTCCTGGAATGTCGTCTCCATGCGCCAGCGCGAGACGAACCAGCCAAGGATCCGCTCCGGGGTGGCCGAAAGGTCGGTACTTAGAAACGCCTGCGGTTCGCGCTCGCCAAAAGGGTCACGCACCAGCACCCAACGGATCGGCGCCGGCGGCAAGCCGGAGTAGTACCAGACCGCGGTATCGGAAGCGACTTCGAGCTCGCGCGACCGGCCGCCATACCACTCGGTCACGGTGACCCGTGACCATGTGGTGGCTGGATCGACCAGCACCGCCTTGAGCGCTAGCAAGCGTTTCCCCTTCAGCCGCGGGCGGCCCATCTGCCCCGGCCGGCGCGGCGGGGCCGGCGCGAACAGGCTGGCGTCGATCCGCAGCCGAGTAACTAGGCAGGCGTGCCGGCGCAAGGCCGCGATCAGGCCGACACCGGAGAAGCCGGCATCGGCGACGATGACCAGGTGACGATCCGGCAGCCAGCGCTTGGCCTGCAGGACGGCCTGGCGCGCCCAGTCAACCACCGTTTTGTGCCGCCGGCCCCGCTCGCTGCTCCACCGTTGGGAAGGGGCGAGAACGGTCAGGAAAGGCAAGGCCCAGCGCCGGCCAGCCCAAGGGATCGGCACCATGACCATGAGCGACAGCCAGCGCAGGCCGCTTGCTCGGACGAAATGCCCACGCGAGGAGCGCACCGGATCGCGGTAGAGCCCGCGCGCCTTGATCTTGGGTCCCCAGCGGCGCTCAATCGTGTCGTCAACGCCGAGCACCACCTCGCCCGCAGGCAGAAAGGCGCCGAGCACCTGCATCAGGAGCGTGCGTGCCACGGCGCGCCCGTTCCAGCGCGCCTGGTTCAGCACCTCGTGGTAGCGCGAGAAGCCCGGGTTCGCCGCCAGGCCCATGACCCGCAACGCTTGGCTCACCGTGCGCTTGCCCGGCGCGAGCACGGCGCCTGCAACCAGCACGAGGACGCGAAACCAGACCGGCGCCGAAAAGCAGCCGCGAAAAGCGGACATCCAGCCCGCAAGCACGGGCGGCGTCGGGTTCAGATGCCCGGCAGTGACGTCGGGATGGGTGCGATGGGTCGGCATCGCGTGCCAACGCGGCTCTCATGCGCGTCGGCCAAACGAGACCGCCAGCGGCTGTTTGCCCAGCCCTAAAATGCGGAAAGTCGAGCTCAACCTACCCCACCCATGGCCGCGTGGCGGTGTGGAGGCGCGCCGCGTCAGGGGTGGCTATACCTTGATCTCCGCCCGCACGAGCGCGCCCGTCGCGCGCTTGAAGCCGCTGCCCTCAGGCGACCGCCTCGAAGTGTTGTGGTGACGTCGCGACGCCTGGAGACCTGCCGGGCCGTTTGGCGCCGTCCTGCCGCTTGACGACGCACTCGCATTCATCGCCTCAGAACCAGCCTTCTGGATCCGAGCCTGACCTCTCGATCCCGTGATATGGGCAAAGTCGAGGCCCGTTGTATGGCCTATCCCCTATGAGGTGACTGGGCCTCATAAGGATCAATGACTTGCTGTTGGCCAGGCAATCCTAGATCAACTGGAACAATCCATTTGGCGCTGATGTCTCTGATCCATTCTAAAAACTGTGCAATCGTGCCATGCAGCAGGAGGGGTGACTATGACCATCCCAACAGAAGACATTTACAAGAGCGAGAATGGGGATTGCTGGCGGTTGATCCAGGACACCCCATCAGGACGGGTACTTGTCCGACACGAAGCCAACCTGTCATCCGGCGGCCACGTGACAGATATGGACGTGGAAGAATTTCTGAGCCGTGGCGGCTCTGGCCCTGAGCATGTCGCGTTGCAATCTCTCCTGAAAAAGTCGGCAAACGCCTGCTTTCGGGATGAATCGTTCTATCAGGACTCCATTGAAGCAGTTTCCGGCGTAGCCGAGGGCGAGACGCTGGTCGGCTGTTTCCCGCAAGGTGATTACCGGCTCGAAGCCGGCCCGGAGGGTGTCAAGCTGATCCGTCGTAGCGGCGTTGGGACCGCATCCACGGTTGATGCCGGCCCTGTCACGCCGACCTCGATCAGCATCAGGAACCGCAGCCGCCGGCTTTGGAACCGTCGGCACGACGATCCGTGAGGCGGGAGCTTGGTCGTGCGAACCCGGTCACGGAGAAGCAGTGACGAGGGCGGCCCATAGCGTCAACCGTCTCCTGATGGCGACAAGACTGCCCGTCATAACGCATGCAGGCGACTTGAGTGTTGATCCGAAACGGTTGTCCGGGATAGACCTGAAAGGAATCCAAGGACGAGATGGTGCCGGAGCACAAGTTTTCGCTGGTTGCCTGCGCACGGTGGGGTCTCTGCTCAACCCGGGTAGGTAGCAGTTTGGGCGCGCAGGGTTTGTTGGATAGCCTGGTAGGCGTCCATGCCGCGGCGTGCGGCGGTGCCGATGACCGAGCGCACGCCCGCAAACAGGTCAGCGCCCCACTTGGAGCG
>JANXVC010000320.1 GCA_025351925.1 Rhodospirillales bacterium
GGATCCGCGCGGCCGCAAGATCAACCACGCCGTGATCCTCAAGATCGTCTCGACCAACATTTGCGGATCGGACCAGCACATGGTGCGCGGCCGCACCAGCGCGCCGGCTGGTCTCGTGCTCGGCCACGAGATCACCGGCGAGGTGATCGAGAAGGGCTCCGACGTGGAGTTCCTCAATGTCGGTGACATCGTCTCGGTGCCGTTCAACGTCGCATGCGGGCGCTGCCGGACCTGCCATGAGGGGAACACGGGCGTCTGTCTCACGGTGAATCCCGGGCTCCCCGGCGGTGCCTACGGCTATGTGGACATGGGCGGCTGGATCGGTGGCCAGGCGCGGTTTGTCATGACGCCGTACGCCGATTTCAACTTGCTGAAATTTCCGGACCGGGACCAGGCGCTCGCCAAGATACGCGACCTCACGATGCTGACCGACATCCTGCCGACCGGCTTCCACGCTGCCGTCAAGGCGCAGGTCGGCGTCGGCTCGACCGTCTACATTGCGGGCTGCGGTCCCGTCGGTCTGGCGGCAGCGGCGTCGGCACGCATCCTCGGCGCGGCGGTGGTGATGATCGGCGACACCAACAAGGACCGCCTGGCGCATGCGAAGAAGGTCGGCTTCGAGCCGATCGATCTCAATGCCCATGACCGGCTGGGTGAGCTGGTCGAGGGGGTCATCGGCGAACCTTTTGTTGACAGCTTCATCGACGCGGTCGGCTTCGAGGCGAAAGGCCACGGTGGCACCGAACAGCCGGCGGTCGTGCTGAACCAGGCGATGGACGTCACCCGCTATGCAGGCTCGATCGGCATCCCCGGCCTGTATGTAACCAAGGATCCGGGATCGCAGGACGAGCAGTCCGCCAAGGGCGCGCTGTCGCTCAATTTCGGCTTGGGCTGGTCGAAGGCACAATCTTTCCATACCGGCCAGACGCCGACCCTGCGTTATAACCGTCAGCTGATGCAGGCGATCCTGCACGGCCGCATTCCAATTGCAGACGTCGTCAATGCGCAGGTGATCTCGCTCGAGGACGCACCGGGGGGCTACGCCGATTTCGACAAGGGGGCGGCAAAGAAGTTCATCCTCGATCCGCACGGCACCGTAGCAAAGGCAGCCTGACAATCAGTGACGCCGCATGTCGCGCCTGTGCGGCTGTGTTGCATGGATAGAGCGGTGGTGCTGAGGCGCGGAGTGACGTAGGGGATCGCCCTCCCAAACTCCGTATGCCCGTCTTGCCCTTCAAGCTGAACCAGGACCGCCGCCGTCACATCCCGCGGCAGTAGCGCAAGATGATGAACTCGCTGGGAGCGCTGCTCCGCAGCTGGCCCGCTTACGACGCCAGCCTATGTCAACGCGGTAGCCTGACGACCTGGTTTACCGACGAGGCGATCGCGGCGTGGGCGAGTGACCCGGAGCGGCGTGGCTTTCGATGCTTCGCGCATCCGGCATCTCGGTCGCGCGTCGACCACTATTCTCCTTTCGAACTCGACCTCCGCGCGAAGACTATCGAGGTTGCACTGCGTCTCGGCTGCTTTGCGCTCACGGCCGGGAGCATCGTAGCCAACCTGCGCATTGCCTTCGGCGGTAAATAACGCTGGTACCGGGCTGGCTGCGCTACAGGGTGCTCGACCCGGCTTCGAAGCGCGTCCTCGATCCCACAGGTGCACCGGGTCTGGTCGAGCCGGGTGTGCCACATGAGGTCGCCCCGCTCGGGCCGGTGCGGTTCCAAGTGGAATTCCATCGCATGACAGAGAAAGCCGGCGGACGCACGTGACCGGGGGCGCCTGGTTCTTACAGAGGTTGGAGCGCGCCGAGGATCGTTGGCAGCAGCTCCGATACCGTCGGGTGGATGTGCATCGCACGCTGCAGGACGGTGTACGGCGCCTTCGCAAGCATCAGGTCGAGCACGCAGTGGATCACCTCGTCACCGCCGGGTCCCAGGATGGACGCGCCCAGGATCTCCTTCGTGTCGCCATCCACCAGCACCTTCATGAAGCCCTGCGTCTCACCCTTCTCGACGGCGCGCGCCACACGCGTCATGGGACGCTGGCCGACCAGCACACGCCTCCCCGATTGGCGCGCCTCCGCCTCGGTCATGCCGGCCCTGCCCAGCGGCGGGTCGATGTAGAGCGCGTGGGCCGGGACGCGGTCGCTCACCCGGCGTGGGTCGTCGTCGAGCAGGTTCGCCGCAACGATCTCGAAATCGTTGTAGGAAGTGTGCGTGAAGGCGCCGCGCCCATTGCAATCTCCCAGCGCCCAAATGCCGGGCACGTTGGTGCGAAGCTGGTCATCCACCGCTACGTAGCCGTGTCCATCGCACTGGACCCCGGCTTCGTCGAGGCCGAGATCGTCGGTGTTGGGACGGCGGCCGACCGCGAGCAGCAGATGCGAACCGACGATCTCCGGCGTGCCGTTCGCGCCCTTGGTCGCCACGATGATATCATCGCCACGCCGCGCGACGCTGGTGCACGTGGCGCCGAGGTGGACGGCGATGCCTTCGCCTTCGAGGATCTCCTGGGCCGCTCGGGACACGTCCTCGTCCTCGCGCTCGATCAGCCGCGGTCCCCGCTCGACGAGGCTGACCGCACTGCCGAAGCGGCGATACATCTGCCCGAATTCGAGCGCGATGGAGCCGCCGCCGATGATCACGAGATGACGCGGCAGGGTGTCGAGGTCCATCATCGACGTGTTCGTCAGGTACGCGACCTGATCGAGGCCGGGGATGGCGGGCACCACCGCACGCGCGCCGGAATTGATAAAAAACCGCTCCGCCTTCAGCACGCGGGCCCCGACACCGACCTTACGGGGCGACAGGAAGCGTGCGTGGCCCTCCAGGAAGGTGCAATGCTCGTTCTGTTCGAGACTGGCCTGCAAGCCCCGTCTCGACTGCTCGACGATGGCGTCCTTGCGGGCCTTCACCCGCTTCATGTCGGCGCTCACGCCGCCGCCAATCACGATGCCGTAATCGCCCGCCCGCCGGGCCATGTGCGCGGCGTGGGCGCTCGCGATCAGGGCCTTGGTCGGGGTGCAGCCGGTGTTGACGCAGGTGCCACCGACGAGCGCCCGCTCGATGATGGCGACCGTCATGCCGGCGCCCGCCAGCCGCATCGCCAGCGGCGACCCGGCCTGGCCGGTGCCGATGATGATCGCGTCATAGTCGGGCATGGAGTCTTCTGCCATGATTAGCTTGGAGCGACCCTGGCGCCGAGTTGCTTCAGGATGCCGAGCTCGTCGGAGCTGCCCCAGCGCTCGACGATGCGCCCGTTCTCGAACCGCGCGACCTGCACGCCGCGTGCGGTGATCGCCTTGCCGGTCGGGGCAATGCCGGCGAAGTCGCCCTTGTGGGTGCCATGGATGGTGTACGCCATCGCGACATCGGTCTCGTTCTGGACCAGGCGATCGACGCTCACCCTGAGATCGGGGAACGCGGACCGCAGCATGGTGAAGAATGCCTTGAACCCTTGCGGGCCCGGCCCCTGGTCGGGCGCCGGATCGTGGTCGATCACGCCGGGCGCGAAAACCTGGTCGAACGCCGCGAAGTCGCCGCTGCTGACGGCCTCGCCGAGCCTGGTGTTCGCGGCCAGGTTGTCCTGTTGGCTCATCGGCTTCGCTCCCGGGGGTCAAGGTCCGAAAACCTGACGCCCAGACGCGGCTAGAGTTCCGGCGACGGCGCTGGCCGAATTGGCCGCAAGGCAGCGGGGGGGCCGAGGTCGCACGTTGTCGGATGGAAGCTGGCCCGGGAGGGATGCACGCCGGAGCTGGCGGCGCAACACCGTCGTAAGTGCCCTCTGTGCCGCGCGTGGCCAGCCTCAAATGCTGGTCGCGGCCAAGACCGCGACGCTGGCCGCCATGAGTCCGACGGCGAGCCAGCCGACGGCCCTCAAGGTGGCGTCCACGGTGAACTCGCCCATGATCGTGCTGTTGCCGGCCATGAGGACCATGAGTGCCAGCACCGGGACGGCGACCACGCAATTGAGCACGGCGCTCCAGTAGAGCGCCCTCATCGGGTTGACCCCAATGAAGTTCAGCCCCGCTCCGATCACGACGGCGGCGGATAGCGTCGCGTAGAATGCCTTGGCCTCCAGCGGCTGTCGGGCGAGACCGACGGGCCATCTCCGCGCCTCCCCGATCGCATACGCCGCCGAGCCCGCGAGGACCGGGATGGCGAGCAGGCCCGTCCCGAGGATGCCGAGCGCGAACAGGGCGAAGGCGAACCGGCCGGCCACGGGCCGCAGGGCGTTGGCCGCGTCCGTCGAGCTCTGGATGTCCACCTTGCCCGTCGCGTGGAGCGTGGCCGAGGTGGTCAGCATGATCGCGAGCCCGACCAGGGTGGCGACCGCCATGCCGATGGAGGTGTCGAGCCGGATGCGGTGCAGTGCGGACGGCGCTTGCTCGGGCGCATCGACCAGCGGCTTGCGTTCCGGCGCCACGCGCTCGTCCTCGGCCTCCTGATCGGATTGCCAGAAGAAGATGTAGGGCGAAATGGCGACGCCGAAGATGGCGACCACGGTCGTGACCCACTCGCGCGTGCCTGCCGAGCGAGGGAGGAGACCGCTGGCGGCCTCGCCCCAGTTTACCTTGGCCATCAGGACGGCTGCGAAGTAGACCAGGAGCGTCAGCGTGGTCCACTTCAGGATGGCGACGTAGCGCGTGTAGCGCATGAAGACCTGCATCGCGACGCAGAGTGCCCCAAGGGCCACGACGTAGAGCAGGTGCGGTCCCCCGGCCACGAGGCGCACGACGTCCGCCATCGCCCCGAGATCGGCCTCGATGGCGATGGTATTGGCCACGAGCAGGAGGAGCACGCAGCCGTTCAGGAGCCAGGCCGGGTAATGTTGCCGGATATTAGCCGCCAGGCCTTGTCCCGTCGTGCGCCCGAGGCGCGCGCTGATCTCCTGCACGACGACCATGATAGGGAAGCAGACGAGTGACAGCCAGAGCAGGTCGTAACCGAACTTGGCTCCGGCTTGGGAATATGTCGCGATCGCGGTCGGGTCGTCGTCCGAGGCGCCGCTGATCAGGCCGGGACCCAGGATGCCCAGCAGCCGGGGTTTGGACGGCCCGACGACTGCACTCCGGCCGCGTGCTTTTGTGGTGTCCATCGGCGTGTGTACGATCCCCAGGGAGCTAGCAGTCTGTCGGACTTAACGCGACGCGGAGGTTTCCGATAGGATGGGGACACTGGTTTGCCCGCCTCTCGCCTTGGATATTTCGCGCATGAGCAACTTTCGCCTGATTGATCGCGACACTGGCTTTCTGATGCCGC
>JANXVC010000325.1 GCA_025351925.1 Rhodospirillales bacterium
CTCTATGCGCCCCAGCGCCAGTTCATCGAGCGCCTGACCCAGCAGGGCCTTCGCCTGCCGCTCGGCCTGTATCGCGGCGACGGCCTGCTCGGCTCGATGGCGGCGCACGACCTCGACCCGCTGACCCGAAGCTGGGACAACAAGCGGGTGGTCGGCGTTCGGCAGGCGACCTATGCGATCCAGTCCCTGTCGCCATTCAGGCTGCGCGACGTGCAGCGCCACCTGCGCCGCAGCGTGCGCCACATGCGCGGCCGGCTGGAGAACGCCGCCATCCAGCGCATCATCTACGCCGATGGCTTTACGGCGCTGCCGCAGCACGCCGACGACATGATCCGCGCCTTCCTGGCCGAGCACGGCCCGCCGGCGACGCCGCTGCCGGACTGGCCCTTCATGAGCCTGGCGCTGCACCACGCCCGCCGCGCCCGCGCCGCCGACCCCGCCAGCCTGCGCCCGGCGCTGGTTGCCCGGCACTGATTGCCGCAGCCGCGAAAAGCACTCCATTTAACAACTCTTGCATCCCACCTCTCACAAGCGTAGCTATCATCGTAGCTACAGACGCTGCTATCTGGGGCTCTAACCAGGCTCAAGAGGAGGTGCGCAGCGTGGAGTTCGAATGAAACGAGGCCAAGTGCCTGGCGAACATCGCAAAGCACGGAATTGACTTCGCAATCGCAGAATCAGTCCTCGCAGACCCGCACATCGTCGGATCGGCGAAAGACACGAAGGGCGAGCTGCGCTGGCTGGCTACCGGAACAATCGGCGACGTTTACGTAACAATGATCCTCACGCGGCGCGGCGACATCGTCCGCGTCATTTCTATACGGAGGGCACGAGATGCAGAACGCAGACGGCATCGTGAGGTATTCGGACACTGATCTCCGGGCCAATATCGCCCGCGGCGAGGACCGGACCGATCTCGCCAGGGTCAAGGCCAAGACGGAGGCCGAGCTGGAGCGTGACATCGCGAGCGACCCCGACTTTGCCGAGGTGCCCAATGATTGGCATCTGCAGGCCGAGGCTGCCATGCCAGCGTCGAAGCGCCTGCTGTCGCTGCGCCTCGACACCGACGTGCTCGACTGGTTCAAGCAGCAGGGACCCGGATACCAAACCCGGATCAACGCCGTACTGCGCGCCTTCGTCCAGCAGGCGGGTAAACGGCGGCCTTAACCGGGCAACCCGCGCGTGTCCCAGCCGTTGCCCGTGTCTTCGAACGGGAACAAACACCATGCAGCAGCGCTGGCCCGGGCACCTTTGGATCGTGCGGCATGGCGAAAGCGCCGGCAACGTCGCGCGCGACGCCGCGACCTCGGCAGGTCTCCCGCGCATCGACATCGACATCCGCGACGTGGATGTGCCGCTCAGCCCGCTCGGCGAACGGCAGTCGGACGCGCTCGGCCGCTGGTTCGCCGACCTGCCCATTGCTCGGCAGCCGCAGGTCGTGCTCGTCTCGCCCTACCTCCGCGCCCGCGAGACG
The DNA here is from genome assembly GCA_025351925.1 of Rhodospirillales bacterium. Lineage (GTDB taxonomy): Bacteria > Pseudomonadota > Alphaproteobacteria > Acetobacterales > Acetobacteraceae > CAHJXG01. The sequence continues at coordinate 1,475 of JANXVC010000325.1, forward strand.
GCCGCGCGCGTCCATGCCGAGGGCGGCACCCCGGTCGCTCCCGCGCAGTTCAGCGTGGACGAACGGCTGCGCGAGAAGGAGTTCGGCGTGCTCGACCTGCTGACCCGCATGGGCATCGAGACCGAGTTCCCCGACCAGGCCCGCTTCCGCACCCTGCTCGGCAAGTTCTACCACCGCCCGCCCGGCGGTGAGAGCTGGTGCGACGTCATCCTCCGCCTGCGCAGCCTGCTCGACACACTCTTTTTGCACCATGAAGGCCAGCGCGTGCTGATCGTGGCGCACCAAGTCGTCGTGCTCTGCCTCCGCTACCTCCTGGAAAATATGGACGAGGCGCAGATCCTCGCCGTGGACCGCGCCGGCGACGTGGCCAACTGCAGCGTCACCGAATACGCGCCAGATGCATCCGGGCTGCGCCTCCTCCGCTACAACCATACGATCCCGCTGCAGCGCGAGGGCGAACCGGTGACGGCGGCGCCCGACAGTGCAGTGGCGGCACGATGAGCGGGGCAGCACGATGACCGGCGCGATCGACGCGGCGCTGCTCCGCTTGATGCCGCTGCCGGCGCCGGGCGAGGACAAGGACCAGCGCGGCCGCGTGCTGATCGCCGGCGGCAACCGCGCGGTGCCCGGCGCCGTCCTGCTCAGCGCCGAGGCCGCGATGCGCGCCGGCGCCGGCAAGCTGAAAGTCGCAACGGGGCGCAGCACGGCGCCGGGCCTCGCGCTATGCATCCCCGAGGCGCTGGTCATGGGCCTGCCGGAGACGGAGGACGGCGACCTTGGCCCAGACGCGGCCGAGGCGCTTGCCAAGTCGGCGCAGCGCACCGACGCGCTGCTGCTCGGCCCCGGCATGATGGACCAGGAGGCCGCGATGGAGCTGGTCGAGGCCGTGCTCGCCGCACTCTACCCCGCCGATTGCCCGGCCCTCGTGCTGGACGCCGGGGCGCTGTGCGGCCACGACACGCTCCGTCAGGCGCTGCGCCCGCATGCCGGCCGCGCCGTGCTCACGCCGCATGCCGGCGAGATGGCGACCGTGCTCGACATCAAGCGCGCTGAGGTCGAGGCCGATCCCCTTGGTAGCGGTCGCCGCGCCGCGTCGCTGCTGCAGCAGGTGGTCGTGATGAAGGGCGCGCAGACCCACGTCATCAGCCCGGACGGGCAGGCGTGGCGCTACGCGGGCGACTGCCCCGGCCTTGCGACCAGCGGGTCCGGCGACGTGCTGGCCGGCATCGTCACCGGCCTGCTCGCCCGCGGCGCACTCCCGGTCCAGGCGGCGTGCTGGGCCGTATGGCTGCACGGCGAGGCCGGCCTGCGGCTGGCACAGCGCATCGGCCCGGTCGGCTTCCTGGCGCGCGAACTGGCGGCGGAGGTGCCGGGGCTGATGGCGGGGTTGGGCGAGGGGTAGTGCCGCGCCGCCGTTGCTACGTAAGCGCGATGAGGATCAGCACGATGCCCAGCGTGGCGACCAGGAACGCCACCGTGCGCGCTACCGGGATGCCCGCGGCATACAGCGGCACATAGACCAGCCGCGCCCAGAAATACAGATTCGCCCCGGTGACCGTCAGCCAGCTATGCCGGTCCGCAACATGCGCGATCAGCACGGCAGCTGCGAAGAACGGGAAGGTCTGCATGTAGTTGGCAAAGGCCCGCTCCACCCGCGCGCCAACGCCGGTGAGCGGCTTGGGCTCATCGCGCGGGCTCATACCGTAGGCGAGGCCGTGCTGCATGGTGGCGAACTGGCCGGTGGCAATGGCGTGCACCAGGCCGAGCACGACCGCCCAGGCCAGCAGGGTGAGTTCGATGGTCATGGCGTTCCTTTTACCTTCGGCGCCGCAACGCCATGACGCCGAAGTCGGTTCCCGCGGACGGCCTATTTTAGACTGGACACCCTCCACATTCCTCGTTATACAGCTAGTCAGAAAGCTAGCTGAAAAACATCAATATGCAAGTCGTCGGTGTATTCGAGGCAAAGAACCATCTGACCGCCCTGCTCGACGAGGTTGAGGAAGGCCATGAGGTCCTTATTACCCGCCGCGGCAAGCCGATCGCCCGCCTGGTCCCCGCCGACGCCGGGTTCGACCGCGTCCGGGCACGCCGCGCCGCGGACAATTTGCTGCAGGCCAGCAAGGGTCTGACGCTCGGCGAACTATCGATCAAGGAGCTGGTCGCCGAAGGTCGCCGTTGAGCTTCGTGCTCGACAACTCCGTCGCCCTCGCCTGGTGCTTCGAGGACGAGCACACCTCCGCCATCCTCGCCGTCCTGGACCGCCTGACCGAGGGCGGCGCCACGGTGCCGCAGCTCTGGCCGATCGAGGCGGTCAACGGCCTGCTGACCGCCGAGCGCCGCGGCCGCATTACGGCGATGCAGCGGCAGCGCCTGTCGGGTTTCCTGCGCGCCCTGCCCATCAGCGTCGAGGACCAGACCGCAAGCCAAGCCTGGACCACGACGGCCCACCTGGCCGAACAGCACCGGCTGACCGCTTACGACGCGACCTACCTCGAGCTCGCCATGCGCCTCGCCCTGCCGCTGGCGACCACCGACAAGGCGCTCATGGTTGCCGCCGATGCCGCCGGGGTATCCCTGCTCACGGCTGCGTAGCGCCTACCCATCCTCTAAATGTAATAGCAAAGCCACCGCCAGCATCAGCCCCGCCCCAGCCGGCGCCCAGGCGGCGAGCTCGGCCGGCAGCGCGCCGGACTGGCCGAACTCCTCCGCCACCTTGCTCACCACGAACAGCGCGAACCCCGCCGCGACGCCGCTGCCGATCATCTGCGCGACGCCGCCGCGCCGGGTCGCCCGCATGCTGAACCCGGCCGACACCAGCGCCATCGTCCCCGCCAGCAGCGGCAATGCCAGCAGCGCCTGGAAGTGCAGCCGGTGCCGGATCGCCGAGAACCCCGACCGCTCCAGCAGCCCGATGAAGTCCGGCAGCACCCAAACCGACAGCGTATCGGGGCTCGCGAAGCTCTCCTGCACCCGATTAACCGTCAGATCGGTCGCCAGCCGCGTCGTGCCCACCGGCTCCGGCAAGTGGTCCGCCGTCATCCGCCGCGCATCCTCCAGCGTCCAATACCCTCGGCCAAGCGTCGCCCGCGTGCTCTCGATCCGGCTCAGCAGCCGGTCGGCGCCGTCCAGCCGGAACACGCTGACCTCGCGCCCCACCAGCTCCTTGCCCTTCAGCGTCACCCCCCGCGCGTGCAGGATCGCGACGCCGGACGGGTCCAGCTCGCGGTCCGACTGCCGCAGCCACAGCTGCCCGCCCTGCAGCGCCATCGGCCCGCCGCCGGTGCGCAGGTAGGCGTTGTCCAGCACCTCCGCACGCGCCAGCATCACCGACGACAGCGGGCTGACGCCCCCGGTCGCGATGGCGCCCAGCAGCGTCGCGCAGGCCAGCGGCGCCGCCAGGAACTGCCACGCCGACACCCCGGACGCCCGCGCCACGATCAGCTCGCTGCTGCGCGTCAGCCGCCAGAACGCCAGGATGCCGCCCAGCAGCACGGCGAACGGCAGGATCTGCATGGCGACGTAGGGCAGCCGCAGCGCCGCGATCTCGACGACCAGGCTGAACGTCGCGTCCGGCTTGGTGGCGGAGCGGCGCAGCAGCTCGATGAAGTCGAACAGCGACACGACGCCGGTCAGCGCCGCCAGCATGGCGAGCACGGAGATCAGGAACTGCCGGGCGATATAGACGGACAGGGTAACGGCCATCGCGCGATCCTACTGCCCGCCGGGGTTCAGGCCAACCGCCGCTCCGCGTCGTGCCGCGCCTCGCCCCGGGCCCCAGCCATCGCCTGCCCGCCCAGCAGCAGCCAGGCGCAGGCCACGCCGGGCAGGGTGGCGTGCAGCCAGATCAGCGGGATCAGCGCCACCTGCCGCGACGCCAGGTTGGCGATCGCCAGGCCCAGCGCCAGCAGCGCCACCACCGTCAGCACCGCCGCCAGCGGACGCAGCACGTTGCCATGCCGCTGGAACGCCCCCGTCAGCACCGACAGCAGCGCCACCAACGCGAAGCTCATCGCCGTCAGCGGCGCCGACAGCCGCCGGTGCGCCTCCACCAGCAGCTTGCCGACGTCGCGCGGGTTGATGGTGCCGTCCGGGTGCAGCAGCTCCGTCAGCGACATCTCGGTGGCGTCGCGGTAGCGCTGCTCGGTGTTCTTGCTGCTGCTGGTGAGATCGACCGAGTTCTCCGCGAACGTCAATACATTCAGCCGCCCGCTGCCGCGGTCGATCTCCTGCCGGCTGCCGGCCTCCAGCAGCACGCGCGGCCCGTTCGGCCCGTTCACCAGCCGCCCGCGTTCGGCGAGGATGGTGGCGCGGCTGCTTTTCTGCCGCTCGTCCTCCACCAATATGCCGCGCAGCGTGCCGTCGCGGTCGCGGCTGCGGACATATACCGTGAGGTCGTCGGACACCGGGGTGAACACGCCCTCCTGCAGCAGGAACGCCGCCAGCCGGTTGCGTATCTCGAACTGCTGCTCGCGGAACGCCGTATAGCTGACCGGCACGATCGACACGTTCAGCAGGTAGCATGCGGCGACGACCAGCGCCGCCAGGCCCAGCGCCGGCCGCGCCAGCGCCATCGGCGACAGCCCGGCCGCCCGCATCACCGTCAGCTCCCGGTCGCCCGCCAGCCGCTGATAGACGAACTGCTCCACGACGAAGGTGGTGATCGGCAGGATGACCGCGACGAAGTTCGGCACCAGCAGGCCGGTGAGATGCAGGAACACCCCGAACGACAGGCCGCGGTTGACCACGAGCTCGACGAACCGCAGGCTCTGCGTGAGCCAGATCAGCGCCACCAGCCCGCCGGTGACGGCCACCAGGGCAACGGCGAGTTGGCGCATGATGTAGCGGTCGAGCTGGGTCAGGATGAAGCGGCGCATGGGCAACGACTAGCGCAACGGCCTGTTGGGTGGAAGCGGCGGCTTTGTTGAATTCATTGCGCGGGCAGAGTAAGATCGCAACGGATTAATGGAGGCTGCCGTTCCATGTTGGACGACACCAGTAGATTGAAGGACGCCAACGCGCCGCTCCGCCGCCTGCGGATGCTGCTGCTGCCGTCCATCCGTTGGCAGCCGAACTGGGACGCGTTCACCTTCGGCGCCTATCCGGATCCGACGCTGATGTATGACCTGCTGGCCAGCGAGCACGCTATCGACACCACGCTGATCGACCCGTTGGGCCTGCCGTGGAACCCGTTTGCCGGGCGGCATCAGGTGCTCGGCGGCCTTGATCCCGTGCGCGCCATGACCATCCTGACGCGGCACCGCGACGCCGACCTCGTGCTCGCCTGCTTTGAGCCCGGTGCCGTGGCGCTGCTGGCCCTGCGCCGCCTCGCCGGCTTCCGCGCCCCCATCGCCGTCGTCGAGATCGGGCTCACCGAGAATTGGAAACTGCGCGAGCGCCTGCTGAACTTCGTGGTGCCGCGCGCCGACGCCATCTATCCGCTGGGCAGCAACCAGGTCGAGTACATCCACCAGCGCTGGCACACCGCGGCCGACGTGCGCTTCATCCACCAGCACGTTGACGCCGAGTTCTACCAGCCCAGCGTCGCGGTCGCCGATGGCCCCGTGCTGAGCGTCGGCAACGACCATGGCCGCGACTTCCCCACGCTGCTTGCCGCCTTCGCCGGGCTGGACGCCACGCTGCTGCTCAAGTCGTCCCTGGTCGCACCCGATGCGGCGCCGCCAAATGTGCAGGTCGTACGTGAACGCCTCGATGCCCACGCCTACCGCGAATTGTTCCGCCAGGCCCCATTCGTCGTCGTGCCGCTGCACCCAATGCTGACCGCCAGCGGCATCGGCACCATGCTGGAGGCGATGGCCATGGGCAAGCCGCTGATCGTCAGCGACAGCCCCGGCATCCGCGACTACGTGGCGCATGACGAAACCGCGCTGGTCGTGCCCTGCGGCGACGCCCCCGCCCTGCGTGGAGCGATCGAGCGGTTGTTGCGCGAACCGGACACCCGGGCGCGGCTCGGTGCGGCGGCGCGCCGCTTCGTCGAGCGGCACTGCACCTACGCCGCGCACGTGGCAAAGCTCGCCGCGGCACTGCGCGACCTGGTGCCGGGTTAGTCAAGCGCTCCAACCGACAGCACGACGTCCTTGGAATTGTAGCTCTGCGGCAGCCCAGCGTTGAATGACGTCGCCGGCACCGTCGCCACCCGGTCCGATCCCCACTCCGGCAGGATGTGGATCAAGTAGCCCGCCTCGGCCGCCAATGCGGCCAGCATGTCGCCGAGTTGCTCCGCCTCCGGCAGCACCTCGACCAACAGGGTCGGCCGCCGCTCGACCAGCAGGGCGCGGATGTCGCCCAGCAGCGCCGCCTCGATCCCCTCGGCGTCGATCTTGATGAGGTCGCGGCCCGCAGCCAGCCCGCGCATCGGCAGGCCCGGCACCGTCACCTGCGCCCGGCTGCTGCGCCCCGTCACCTCGACGCCGTCGATCAGGTGTGCGCCCACCGGCACATCCCAGTCCTCGGCGGGCAGGTTCAGCGTCACCTCGCGCGCCGTGCCGCCGGGGACGGCCGCGGCCTGCAGCACCTCGACCGCGGTCAGCCCGTTGCGGGCGAGGTTGGCGCGCAGCGTGGCGGCCACCATGGGCACCGGCTCGACCACCGTGTACGACCCCGGCGCCGCCCGCGCGCCGATCACCGTGAACAGGCCGACATTGCCGCCGATCTCCAGCACCGAGCGCGACTGCGCGCACAATGCGGTCCAGACCCGCGCCACGGTGCCCTCATAGCCGCGCACGCCAAACCAGAAGACGGCATCCATGACCATGGAATCCACCGCCTCGAACGACAGCGTAGGGGCGTCGAGCGGCCGGATTTCGTCGAGCTGCCCGGCCAGATGGTGCTGATGCGCGCGGGCGGCACGGCGCAGGACCATGGTGGCCGCAATCCGGATGGGATGACGGCGCGGCAGGTCGAGCACCGCCTGGCGCAGCGGGCGGTAGCCGGATAGCGGCACTTGCCGGATCATAGCGTCAATCATCGTGTCCTCCGTCGCTCGGAGGGACGACTAGCCCGACGATGCGGTATCGGGCAAATCCCGGACCATGATGCAATCAAACTCCAGCGCGCGGTGATCGTTATCCGTCGAGACCAGAAACAAGTCGGCAATCGCAAAACCCAATTCGGTGAACGCCGCAAGCGACTCCTTCATCGTCGGCCCGCCCAGGTATTGCGGTTTAAGGGACACCTCGGTCTGCAAAGCCGGGACTTGGCATAGGACGTCCGGCCCACCTTTGAGCACTTCAAGGTCGAACCCTTGTGTGTCCACCTTGAAGTAGGTGTGTTTCAGATCCGGAAATGCACTCGCCATTTCAGCAAGCGTCCGCATTTCAACGTCCACAGTCCGTATTACGACGTTGCCATGCCCGAAGACTCCCGGCTGCATGGCAGTGGGCGGCAGAAACGAGTTGTAAACCGAGTTTTTCATAATGTTGAACGTCATCGTTCCAGTAGAGGCACCCAAAGCCATGGGGAACACCGTCCATTTCGGGTCTAAAGCCGCCCGCTGCGCCAGCGCAGCTCCCAACGTCGGATCGGGCTCGAATGAATAAATTGGTCCAGGGAAACCAAGCTCATTGCGCAACTGATCGCGAAACCCTCCAGCATTTGCGCCTACGTCGATCACCGAGGTGATGCCGAAATGCTTGAAGAGGCCTTGTAGCCGCCGCGTGTAAGAAAGGTTTGGCAAGCGCCAGTTTGCAATGACCTCAAACCCTATCTGATCCGCAACATATCTGACCGTATTGCTCAACATTCAATTAACCTCTGTCACTCAGGAATACTTACGGGCCTCCTGATACTCGCTGGTCGGCCAAACAAGCGCCGCCCGATTTCTGTAAATGCCCGGCCCGTTAACGTCCTAAGCATAATTGGGTCAAGCGCAACGAACGCGGCCACCACCTGCCAGTTCGGAGTGCGTCCGCTGTGCAGCAACGCGAGCACAGTCATGCAAAACCATCGACGGCTCTGCGTCATGCGTCGGGTCAAAAGCGCGCGCTGCGGTCGCGTCAGGGCGAAATCGCGCCATACCTGCTTAAAGATTCGGTGGTATGCCAAACGGTTCTGCAGCTCCCGCGGCGCCTTCCAGCCCTCGGTCAACGTAATGTTGCCGCTGCCGTAATGCACCTGCAGCGTCCCGTCGAACGCCACAAGCGGACCGCGCCGCGCCGCCTCGAACCAGTACATTAGGTCCTCAAACGCCATCGTCGGAAACCGCAAATCCCCCAGCGTGTCCGCCCGCATCACGACCGAAGAGATCGACACCGGCGACAGCGCGAGATTCTGCGTAAGGAAGTCGCCGTTGAAACGATACAGGCCGGGCAGGGCGCCGATCGGCTCGTGCTGCTCCGGCCGGAACGATGCGCTCTGAAAATGCGTCAGCGCCTCCGTGTCGCGCTGCACGTCGGCAAAGCATAGGTCATGGCCCGCCCGCAACGCCGCCAACGACCGGGCAATATGATCCGGCCCCCAGCGGTCGTCGCTGTCGAGGAACGCGATCCACTCAATGCCCGGCGGCATGGCGTCAAGCGCCGCGTTGCGCGCCGGACCGGCCCCGGCATTCGCCTGCCGCACCAGCACGACGTGCTCCCGCTCCTCAGGCGCCAGCGCCGCAAGTTCCGCATCCGCTGGAATCGGCGAGCCGTCGTCGCACACCACAATGGTGATCGCCCCCGCGTCTCGCTGCGCCAATGCCGACCGGATGGCGGCCACCAGCACGCCAGCCTCGCGCTGAAAAAACGGGATGATGACGGCGGTTCCAGGCATCAACGGGTCCTTTTGCAACCGGACCCATCTTATGCCGTAACATTATATCATCGCAACCACAAGTTGCGGCCTACGGCAGAACCTTCCCCGGATTCATCAGCCCATCCGGGTCCAGCGCCGCCTTGATCCGCCGCATCGTGTCCAGCTCCGCCCCCCCGCGCCAAGCCGGCATCATATACGGCTTCAGCAGACCCACCCCGTGCTCCGCCGAAAAACTGCCGCCCAGCCGCTGCACCACCGCGTTCACCGTGTCCATGATCGCGTGGTCGCGCGCCAGGAACTCGGCCGCGTCCCAGCCCTCCGGCTGCTCCAAATTGAAATGGATGTTGCCGTCGCCCAAATGCCCGAACGGCACCGCCCGGATGCCGGGGATCAGCGCCTCGCACGCCGCCGTCGCCTGCTCGATCAGCTCCGGCACCCGGCTCACCGGCACCGACACGTCGTTCTTCACGCTGGCGCCCTCGCGCTTCTGCGCCTCCGCGTGCTCCTCGCGCAGCTTCCAGATCGCCTGCCGTTGCGCCTCGCTGTCGGCCAGCGCCGCGTCCAGCAACAGGCCGTCCACCATCGCCTGCTCCAGCACCGTCTCCAGCGCCTCGCGCAGCTGTGCCCCGGCGCGCGGCGTCGCCAGCTCCACCAAGGCATAATGCGCCGCCGGTTCCGCCAAGGGCAGGGAGGCCCCCGGGATGTGGCGCAGCACGAACGCCATCCCGGCGCCGGACATGTATTCAAACGCCTGGATGGCCGCCGGGTCATGCCGCTGGAACCGGCGAAACAGCTCGGACGCCGCGGCGGCGCTAGGCACCGCGCATAGCGCGACCGCAACTTCCGTCGGCCGCGGCGCCAGCTTCAGCACGGCCGCGGTGATGACGCCGAGCGTGCCCTCCGCGCCCACGAATAGCTGCCGCAGGCAATACCCCGTATTGTCCTTGCGCAAGGCCCGCAGCCCGTCCCAAACCTGGCCGTCCGGCAGCACGACCTCCAGTCCCAGCACCAGATCGCGCGCATTGCCATAGCGCAGCGTGTTGTTGCCGCCGGCATTGGCCGACAGGATGCCGCCGACCTGCGCCGTGCCCTCGCTGCTGATCGACAGCGGCAGCAGGCACCCGGCCGCCGCCGCCGCGTCCTGCGCCGTGCGCCATGGCACCCCGGCCTCGACCACCATCGTCATATCGACGGGATCGACCGCGCGCACCCGGTTCAGCCGGGCCAAGGACAGCACGACCTGGCTGCCGTCGCCGGACGGGGTCGCGCCGCCGACCATGCTGGTGTTGCCCCCCTGCGGCACCATGGCGACGCCACGCTGGGCGCACAGCCGGATCACCGCCGCGAGCTCCGCCGTGTCGGCCGGGCGCACGACGGCCGGGGTGCGCCCCTGATACAGCCGGCGCCAGTCCTCGCAATACGGCGCGGTGTCGGACGGCGCGGTCAGCAGCCCGCGCTCCCCCACGACGGCGCGCAACGCCGACAGCAGTTCGAGGTGCAGATCGGAGATCGGTGTGTCGGGCATGGTCGTCTTTCTCAACGTCTGGTCTGCTGGCGGATGCTAACCTACAACAGCCGATATGGCGAAGCTCGACCCCATGTGTATCCTCCCAGGTCCGGTTCTTACCGAGGGGCCCAGCCTCCCCGCGCCGATCCTTCCGGCCCCCACGCTATGCGTCGTCGTCCCCGTGCTGAACGAGCGCGACAACGTCGCCGCCATGGTCGCCCGCCTGCGCACCGCCCTCGACGGCGTGGCCTGGGAGGCGGTGTTCGTCGATGACGACAGCACCGACGGCACCCGCGACGCCGTCGCCGCCATCGGCCGCGACGACGGCCGCATCCGCCTGCTGCACCGCATCGGCCGCCGCGGCCTGGCGTCGGCCTTCATCGAGGGCGTCGCCTGCAGCATCGCCCCCTACGTCGCCGCGATCGACGGCGACCTGCAGCACGACGAGGCCCTGCTGCCCCGCATGCTCGCCGTCCTGCAAACCGAACCGGTCGATATCGTCGTCGCCAGCCGCTACGTGCCCGGCGGCGACCTCGGCGACTGGAGCCGCCGCCGCGCCACCCTGTCGAGCCTCGCCAGCCGCGTCGGCCGCCTGGTGCTGCGCTCCGACGTCGCCGACCCGATGAGCGGCTTTTTCATGCTGCCCCGCGCCGTGTTCGACCGCGCCGCCCGCCGCCTGTCCGCCATCGGCTTCAAGGTGCTGCTCGACCTGCTGGCCTCGCTGCCCGAGCCGCCCCGCGTGCGTGAGCTGCCCTATCGCTTCCGCGCCCGCGTCGCCGGGAGCAGCAAGCTCGACGCCGGCGTGCTGCTCGATTTCCTGCTGCTGCTGCTGGACAAGCTGATCGGCGGCCTGCTGCCGGTGCGCTTCGTGATGTTCGCCGCCGTCGGTTTGCTGGGCCTGCTGGCGCATATGGCGGTGCTGCGCCTCGGGCTGGTGGTGGCCGGGCTGAGCTTCGCCAGCGCGCAGGCGGTCGCCACGGCCTGCGCCATCGCGGGCAACTTCACGCTCAACAACCGCTTCACCTTCCGCGACCGGAGGCTGCGCGGCCCGGCGCTGCTGCGCGGCCTGCTGGTGTTCGGCCTGGTCTGCGGCGTGGGCGCCGCCGCCAACCTCAACGTCGCCTCCCTGCTTCTGGCCGAGCACCAGGACTGGTGGCGCGCCGGGCTGGCGGGTGCGGCGATGAGCCTGGTGTGGAACTACTCGGTCGGCTCGACCCTCACTTGGCGGGTGCGGACCGGTTAGCACTGGCCTACGGATACGGAATGAGTTCGGCGGCGACACTCTGCCGTAGCTCATAAAGGTAAATTTCTCGGTCCCGCTCCGCGCCCTTGAACGCTGCCAGCGCTTCCGTCCGCACACCGATATCGTCCAGCGCAGCCGTCGCGGTTAGCGGCATCGGGACGCTGCTGATCAAGATGGCGGGCCCCGGCCCGACAGCGCGAACCGCCTCCAGCAACTCGCGCTCCGGCATCTCGGTCAGCACGAACCGGTCCCGCCGATTGTCCAGATGGGCGTAGCGGACGATGCACTCGCACTGTAGTAGATAGATTGGCCGCTGCAGCAGGATCGCGACCGAGCTTGCCTGCATGTCCCAAAAACCGATCAGCGGCATGTCCTGCAGGTGATTTGCCTCGACCCACCGGGCAGCCGGCCCAACATTGGAAAACGTCCGGAGCCATCCAGCCGCTGTTGCCTCTATGCCGCCGACCGCTCCGCCCATCAGCAGCAACGCCACAATCCAAGAGCGGCCCATCCCGTTATCTCTGCCTGCCGCGCTGGCCCGGCTGAGCCACAGCGCCGCCAGAAAGGCGATCACAACGACGCCACAATGGCGGACGCTGCCAAGGTAGAACAGGTGGGCGAACAGTCCGCCGCCAGCGATCGTGGAGAAAACAATGAGGAGCCGCCACGGGTCCTTGCGGAATAGGTAGCCGATCGCGCTCAGGATAGGCAAGACGGCGGCGCTGGCCAATAAAAGTTGTGCATTGGACCAGTAGCGGCCGACGGAGGCGAACCCACTGGGAAAGCCGGTCGTTATCGGCACGAATGGCGTAACAGTGAACCGCAGCAGAGCCAGCCAAGCGTGCCGGGCCTCGAGAATGTTCGCGGCCGTCAGAAAACGGCGGTCGGCGGTGAAGGCGATGTCCGGCGCCGGGAGCAGTGTCGCCACCGCAACCGCCACGGCCAGACCATAGGCCAGTAGCCCCGTCGTCAGCCTTTGCAGCCGAAGCTCATCTGCTGTTTCTGCTCAACCCGGGTAGGGAGTGGCCTGCCCGCGTAGGGTTTGCTGGATAGCCTGGTAGGCGCCCATGCCAC
>JANXVC010000331.1 GCA_025351925.1 Rhodospirillales bacterium
GGGACCGGTCACGATCGATCCAGGGTAGAAGGTTCGCGGTTTCGTGATTGGAAGGATGCAACGTCAGGGGTCGGTTCGCCATTGGCGTTGAACTGAGGCAAAAAGGCAGATCGATGAACACTCCCTTTCACGACCAGGTTATCTCGATCCTTCCCAAGCTGCGCATTCAGGCGTTGGCATTGACCCGCAACCGTTCAGCCGCAGAGGACCTCGTGCAGGATGCCGTGTGCAATGCATTGTCCGCCCATGCCAGCTTTATCCCAGGCACCAACTTTCCCGCCTGGATGCATCGCATTTTGCGCAACCGATTCATCTCGAACCTACGCAAGCGGCGGGACACGACTGACATTGACGATGTGCCGCAGTCGGCCTTTGCGACCGAGGCGGCGCATGAGGATCGTCTGGCGTTGAAGGAGCTGGGCCGGGCGATGACGCGGCTTCCGGCAGATCAGCGGGAGGCTTTGCTGATGGTGGTCGTGCACGGCATGAGCTACGAGGCGCTGGCCGAGGCGACTGGCTGCGCGGTTGGCACAGCAAAAAGCCGGGTATTCCGGGCCCGCCGGCAGTTAGAGGCGTGGCTGCTGGGTGAGGTCGATGCAAAAAGCAAAGATCGCGTCAGTGGCCGAGCGACCCGTTTGCTTGAGAGCGGTTTTGCAGGTGACGAAAAGCAAAACGCCGCCGTTGTCATGCGTTAGTAAATGCTGAATTCAGTGTGAATGCAACTAATGGCCTCCAAAATACGTTCTGTTGGGGTTATGAATAGCAGAGTTGCATGGATATGAATTGTTGCATAATGACTCCGCGTAAGCCAAAGCGGCCACCACCTCCACAAAAACAGGCTAAGCCGGTGGTAGCCGCGTTTGACATTTGGCTGCACCGCGGGCTGCACCAACTTTATGACGATGTTGCAAAAGAACCGGTTCCGGATGAACTGCTGAAACTAATTGAGGAAGATCGGGAGAAGTGAGTGGTTGCCGGGTCGTAAGACCGGTTGCATGATGAAGCGCTGGCGGGGGATTTGGAACACTCTCACTGTCCGGCTATGTTGCGTGCACGCTATTGCGACGCTTCCGCTCCTCATCGTCGCACTTGCTTCAGGCGCAGCCAAGGCTGCCCTATTTGCTTGGCTACTTTCCCTGGTAGGTATAACAGCTGGCGTGATACTTTTTGCTGCGCGCCCGCTCGCGCGACTTAACAAGCGTGTTGGAAACTGGCGCTTTGGTGAGATCTTCGCGGATCCCTCGGATTTTGCCACAATCTCCTCGGTGCGCGAACTCAGGCGTCTTGCCGTCGCATTCCGCCGAGCGACACTTACGCTTTATCGACAGCACCTACGGTTAGCCATGGCGGTCACTCAGCAAGAACTCCTCATGCAGGAGATGCACCATCGGGTGAAAAACAATCTGCAGGTGGTCGCAAGCCTTTTAAACCTGCAGGCAAGCCGTATTCGTCTGCCCGAGGCGCGAGCCGAGTTCCAGTCAGCACGCGACCGCGTTCGTACACTGGCAACATTGCATCGCCATCTTTATGCCCATGGCGAGTTGCACACCATCAACATGCGCGAGTTTCTTATCGAGCTGTGCAGTCAGCTGTTTCAGGCGATGGGTGAAAAAGCCGGCGAGCGGCTGCGTTTGGAAATCGAGGCGCCGGAACTCAAGATGTCGAGCGATCAAGCGGTTCCGCTGGCGCTGATCGTGACCGAGGCGGTCAGCAATGCGGTGAAATACGCCTTCCCAGGCGGACGCCGCGGCAGCATCTCGGTCAATCTCACGGCCGATCTGGACCATGCCGAGCTTGAGATCGTCGATGACGGTGTCGGCATTCCGGCCGGCCGGGTCGAGACCGAAGCGGGGACCCGCGATGGGATCGGCATCCAGCTGATCCGCGGGTTCGCCCGGCAGCTTGGCGCCACGCTGCAGATCGAGGAGGGCAACGGCACCCGATACAAGGTCTATCTGCCGTTGCGGCGGAAGCGGACCGACAGCCCGATGCTTGGCGCGCTCGGCGGAAAAACGGCGGTCTAGCGGCACCTTGCGCGAGTGGCGAACACACGGCACATCGGACGTGTTGTGGAGCGTTTAGAATGGACCCCAAGTTGCAGCAGGCCCTGACGCGATGGCGTCGGCATCTGCATCAGCATCCCGAGCTGTCGCTTCAGGAGACTGCGACCGCAGCATTCGTCTGCAGGACACTGGCAGAGTTGGGCGTGCCGTTCATCTCCGGCGTCGGCGGCCATGGAGTCGTTGCGACATTGACACGGGGTCATTCGAATCGCAGCGTCGGGCTGCGCGCCGACATGGACGCGCTGCCGATAACCGAGAGGACGGATTTGCCGTATGCCTCCGATAATCCTGGCGTGATGCACGCCTGCGGCCATGACGGCCATACGGTCAGCCTGCTAGGGGCGGCAGCCCTGCTGGCGCAGGACGCCGATTGGACCGGCACTGTCCATTTCGTCTTTCAGCCGGCTGAGGAGGGCTACGGCGGCGCGCGCAGCATGCTGGCGGACGGCCTGTTTGACCGGTTCCCAATGGAGCGGATCTTCGGCTACCACAACTGGCCCGGCCTCGACGCTGGAACCATTGCCCTGCATGACGGCGCGGTTATGGCGGCGGCGTCGCGGATCGACATCGTCGTGGACGGCCACGCCGGGCACGCCGCAATGCCGCATCTTTCGCGCGATCCGTTGCTCGCATCCGCGTCTCTTGTGGTGGCGCTGCAATCGGTGATCTCTCGCAACGTGGACCCTTTGCAGTCCGCCGTACTGTCAATCTGTACGCTGAATGCCGGGGTGGCGGCGAACCAGATTCCCAGCCAGGCGCTCCTGTCTGGCACCTTCCGCTCGCACTCTCCGGCGATGCGCGATTTGGTCGAGGCCGGCATCCGCCGGGTGGCGGATGGAGTCGGTGCGACGTTTGGGGTGTCGGTGGGGATGGAGATCCAACACGGCGTTTGCGCCACGATCAACTCCAGCGTCGAGGCAAAACTCGCGGCCAGCTGCGCCGAAGAGTTGGGCGGCCCGGTTCGCCGCGACCTGCCGCCCAGCATGGCGGGCGAGGATTTTGGCTGGTACTTGGAGCAGAAGCCCGGCGCATTTGCGTGGATCGGCAACGGGCCGGCCACACCCGGAAGCGAGCTGCACAACCCCGGCTATGATTTCAACGACGCCATCCTGCCGGTCGCCGCCGGATGGCTCGCAGCGACGGCGCGGCGGGCGCTGGCGTCCTGACAGCAGCGTTTGTTGGCAGCGAGGGGGTAGTCGGGTGACGGGTTCGCCAAGGCCGGGACGGTCCTGGATGAAGCGCAACATGGCCGCGGGTCGGCGTGCCGTTCGGCCGGTGATCACACTGGGCGTGCTCTCGACGGCGGCGGCGGTCGGCCAGGCCTGGTGCCTCGCGCGGCTGCTGGCCGACGCAATCATGCCAGCGGGCATCTTAGACGCCAGCGCTTTAGGTATGCAGTGGCCGCTGCTGTTCATCGTGCTGGCGGCAACACGGGCCGGTCTGCTGATCGTCTCGGATGACCTCGCATTCACGGCCGGCGTTGCGGCGCGGCGACGGCTGCGCACCGATCTGTTTGTTCGTCTGTTCAGCGCCGGGCCGGGCGCCACCTGTGGTTCTCGGTCTGGCGAACTCGCCGCGTTGGCGGTGGACCGGATTGAGGCGTTGGAGGGCCTGTTCGCCCGATGGCTGCCCGCGGCGGCACTCGCGCTGGCGTCGCCGATCCTGGTTGGCCTCGCCGTGCTGCTGGTTGATCCCTGGGGCGCCCTG
>JANXVC010000338.1 GCA_025351925.1 Rhodospirillales bacterium
GGAAACCAGCCCGATCACCATGCCGATCAGCGACGCCAGCGCCGCGACCGAAAAGCCAACGACCAGCGACACCCGCGCGCCGTACAGCACGCGGGAGTAGATGTCGCGGCCCAGCATGTCGGTGCCGAACCAATAGATCATCGAGGGCTCCCGCGTGCGCTTGGCCGGCGCCAGCGCGGTCGGGTCCACGGTCCAGAGCAGCGGTGCGGCGACGGCGACGAACACGACAACCGCCAGCAGCAGGCCGCCCACGAAGATTGTGGGATAGCGCCGGATGAAAGTGCGGAGCCGGCCGCGCGGCCGAATTGGGCGCAGCACGTCCGGAAGCGCCACCGCCTCGGTCACATGCGGCGCCGATGTCGCGGCGACCGGCGCGTCGGGCAGGGTCGTGCTGCTCAATAGCGGATCCTCGGATCGAAGGCGGTGTACAGCAGGTCAACACCCAGATTGACCAGGACATAGACGAAACTGAACAGCAGTACGACGCCCTGGATCACCGGGTAGTCGCGCCGCAGGATGGCGTCCACCACCAAGCGGCCGAGCCCGGGGATGGCGAACACGCTCTCGGTCACCACGGCGCCGCCGATCAGCAGCGCCACGCCGATGCCGATCACCGTGACGATGGGCACCGCGGCGTTCTTCAGCGCATGCAGGAAAAGGATGGTGCGGCTGCCGACGCCCTTGGCCTTGGCGGTGCGGATGTAGTCCTGGCTGAGCACCTCGAGCATCGTCGCGCGGGTGATGCGGGCGATCAGCGCGATATAGACGCCGCCCAGCGCCACCGCGGGCAGCACGAGATTGTTGAGCCACGGGCCGAAGCCCTTGGCGAGCGGCGTGTAGCCCTGCACCGGGAACCAATCAAGCTCCAGCGCGAACACGTAGGCGAGGATGTAGCCCACGACGAACACCGGCACGGAAAAGCCGAACACAGCGAAGATCATGATCAGGCGGTCGATCCAGGTGCCCTGGTTCCACGCGGCCAGCACGCCCATTGGCACCGCGATGCCGATCGACAGGATCAGGGTCAACACCATCAGCGACGCCGTCGGCTCCAATCGCTGGCCGATCATCCGCGTCACCGGCAGGTTGGTGAAGATGGAGACCCCAAGGTCGCCGTTCAGCACATGCCAGGCCCACTCGCCGAAGCGGATCAGGAACGGGCGGTCGAGGCCTAGCCCGGCGCGGATGCGCTCCACGTCGGCCGGCGTCGCCTGGTCGCCGGCGATGATCGCGGCCGGGTCGCCCGGCGCGATATACAGCAGGCTGAACACGAACAAGGCGACGATCGCCATGACGGGGATCGTGGACAGCACCCGCCGGGCGAGGTAGCCGAGCATCAGGCCTGAGTTGTCATGTTTTCTGGACGCCCCAGAACACCGGGAACGGCGCTTTGACCACGCCGCTGACGTTCTTTCGCCAGGCTTGGTAGCCTAGGAAGAACCCCGTCGGGATGTACGTCACGAACTCCATCGCCATCCTGTTGAGATCGGTGACCGCGGCCTTCTCGGCTGCCGCATCCGGCGCGTCGTACCAGGTGGCGATGCCGGCCTGGATCGCATCTGATTTTGGCCAGCCGAACCAGGCCTTGTCGCCGCCGGCGTCGAATGCGGTGTAGGGCGCTGGGTTGATGCAGTCTGCACCCGCGTGCCAGGTGTGGAAGATGTGCCAGCCGCCCTGCGACGGCGGGTCCTTTTTGGCCCGGCGCGCGCCCACCGTTCCCCAGTCCAGCGCCTGGTAGTCCACCTTCATGCCTATTCTCTGCAGCAGGTCCGCCGTCACGTCGCCCTGCGCCTTGGTGATCTGCACGTCGGTCGCGACGCACAGCACGATCGTCTCGCCCTTGTAGCCGGCCTCGGCCAGCAGTTTCTTTGCCTCATCGTAGCGGCGCGGCCCCTTCAGGATCTCGCCGCCCTCCTCGGTGTAGGCCGCCGTGCCCGGCGTGAAGAAGCCCGGCTGCGCCTTCCACAGCTCGTCGTCATTGCCAACGACGGCGCGCATGTAGTCCTCTTGGCTTAGCGCCATCATCACCGCCCGCCGCACCCGCGGGTCGTTGAACGGCGGGTGCAGATGGTTGATGCGGAACGAGCCGATATTGCCCAGCGGGTCCGCAATATCGACGTTGAGGTTCCGGTTACGCTTCAATAACGGCACCAAGTCGGGAACCGGGTTCTCCCACCAGTCGATCTCGCCGTTCTGCAGCGCCGCCGCCTTGGTGGCGTCGTCGGGCAGGATCAGCCATTCGATGCGGTCGAACTTCATGCGCTTGCCGCCAGACAGCCAATCCGCCGCCTCCGGCCGTGGCTCATAGCCCGCGAACTTCTCGAACACCGCCAAGGAACCTGGCACCCACTCGTCCTTTTTGAATGCCATCGGGCCGGAGCCGACGTATTCCTTGATGAGCTGGAATGGATCGGTCTTGGCGATGCGCTCCGGCATGATCTCCGCAACGGGCGCGTTGCTCTTGCCCAATGCGAACAACATTTTCGGGAACGGCTTGTTCAGGCGGATACGCACGGTGCGGTCGTCCAGCGCCTCCATCGCGTCCAGCGACGCCTTGATCCGCTGCCCCATGGTGTCCCGCACCATCCAACGGTTCAGGCTCGCGACGACATCCCGGGACAGCACCGGCTCGCCGTCATGGAACTTCAGGCCGGGGCGCAGGCGGATGGTCCAGGTCTTGTTGCCGTCCGTCGCCTCATAGGCCTCTGCCATCTGCAGCTTGGGAACCAGATTGCTGTCCACGCCGAACAGCGTGTCCCAGATCAGCAGGCTGGCGTTGCGGACGACGTACTGGGTGCCGGCGATGGCGTCGAGGCTGGAGAGGTTAGCCTGCGGCACGAAACGCAGCACGCGGGTGTCCTGCGCGAGGGACAAGCGGGGCCTGGCCAGGCTGCCTATGGCGGCGGCAGTTCCGGTGGCGAGGAGGTCACGACGCTTCATGCGAACCCTTATGTCTGGCCGTTGCAGCAAAACTTAGCAAGCCATGGGCCAACCGGCCGCAATTAGGCACGCTTGACGTTCCAAAACAGTGCAAAGCCGTTGAGCACGCCGTCGAGGCTGCTACGATACGCCGTCGGCTGGAGATACTGGCCCATCGGGATATAGGGCAGGCTCTGGAACGCCTCGCGCTGGATCTCCGCGCAGATGGCGGCCTGCGCCGGGATGTCCGGCGCGTCGAACCAAGCGTTGCGGAGCTGTTCGATCTTCGGGTCGGTCGGCCAGCCGAACCAGGCCTGCTCGCCATTGGTGCGCAGCGACAAATGGCCGGACGGGTTCAGGTGATCCGTGCCGGCCCAGGCGGTGCAGAAAGCGCTCCAGCCGCCGGCCTCCACCGGATCCTTCTTGGCGCGCCGGGTGACGACGCTGCCCCAGTCGGTCGCCTGATAGTCCACGTTCATCCCGGCCCGCTGCAGCATGTCCGCGACCACGTCCGCCATCGCCTTCAGCACCGGGAAATCGGTCGCGGCGAGCAGCACGACGCGCTCGTTGTTGTAGCCGGCCGCTTTCAGGTCGCGTTTGACCTTGTCCATATCGCGCGGGCCGGTCAGCGCATCGAGGCCGACGCCGCTCGCCATCGGCGTCTCCGGGCAGAAAAAGCCGACGCCGGTCCGCGACATCTTCGGGTTGGTGCCGACGACCGCGGTCACCACGTCCTCCTGGCTCATCGCGCCCAGCAGCGCCCGGCGAATGGCCGGATTGTTGAACGGCGGCTGCAGGTGGTTCATCCGAAGAATTGCGATCTGGCCCGAGGGCTCCTGCACCACGACCTTCACGCCGCGGCTGCGGGCCAGCAGACCCATCAGGTCGGCGGTCGCGTAGTCCCACCAGTCCTGCTCGTTGTTGATCAGCGCCTGCGCCGCGGTGGTGGGGTCGGGGATCGTGGTCCACTCGACCCGGTCGAAATGCACGATCTTGGGACCGGAGGTCCAGTCGGTCGGGCCAGACTCCCGTGGTTTATATCCGGCGAACCGCTCATAGACGACGCGCGCGCCCGGCACGCGCTCATCCGCCTTGAAGCGGAAAGGGCCGCTGCCGATCATCTCCGTCACCTGGGTGAAAGGGTCGGTCTTGGCGATGCGCTCGGGCATGATCGCGGGCATATACAGCGGCGTCTTGGCGAGCGCAGCCGGCAGCAGCGCAAATGGCTTTTTCAGCCGGAACACCAGCGTGCGGTCGTCTTTCGCCGACAGCTCGTCCGTCGCCGCCATCAGCGCGCCGCCAAACGCGTCCCGCTTGCCCCAGCGCTGCAGGCTCGCCACGCAATCCTGCGCGCGCACCGGCTCGTTGTCGTGGAACAGCAGGCCGGGCCGCAGCGTCAGGGTCCAGGTCTTGCCGTCGTCCGTGGTCGTGAAGCCCTCAAGCATCTGCGGCGATGGCCGATAGGCGCTGTCCTGCCCGAACAGCGTGTCATACACCATGAAGGCGTGGTTGCGGGTGACGTAAGCCGTGGTCCACATCGGGTCGAGCACGGTGAGGTCGGCCTGCGGGATGAAGCGGAGCACGCGGCTGTCCTGGGCACGCCCGATTGCTGGCACCGCCAAGCCCGCGACCGAGCCAGCCAGAAATCCGCCCAGAAGTCCGCGACGTCTCATTCTCTTCTCTAATTTTGCCACGAGCTGAACAGACCACGCCGTTTCGGGATGCGCCAGCGCCGTCAAACCGGCCATGGTGGCTTTCGATGCAAAAACCGGCTAATGCGCCACAATGCCGTCCGCAGCCCATGTGAGCAACCGCCTCCGCGCCATTATGACAGCCAAACAATGGCTGCTGCTGCAGCAGTTCGCCCGGTTCGGCACGGTCGGGGTCGCCGGCGCAATCGTCGATGTCGCGACGGTTTACGCTACCATGGCGGCGCTTGGGCTATACCTCTCGGGACTGCTGGCCTATCTCGCGGCGGTCACCACGACGTGGGCGCTGAACCGGGCCTGGACGTTCGCCGGGCGCGGCAGCGGCAGCCTGCTGCGGCAATGGATGCTGTTCGTCGCGGCTAATGGCGTGGGCTTCGTGCTGAACCGCGGGACCTTCTTCGCGCTGGTGACGCTGGTTCCGGTTTGCGCGCAGCATCCCGTCATCGCGATCCTCGCCGGCGTCGGCGCCGGGATGTTCGCCAACTTCAACCTGTCGCGCTCCGTCGTTTTTCGCGCGCCCCGCATCCCCAAGGCTCCGAAATAGCTGGCATGCCGCCCCGCATCGCCGTGCTGATCCCCTGCTATAACGAGGCGGTCGCGATTTCGGCCGTGGTGCGGGACTTCCGGACAGCGCTGCCGGACGCCGTCGTGTATGTGTATGACAACAACTCCAGCGACGGCACGCTCCACACGGCCCGTGCGGCCGGCGCCATTGCCCGGACCGAACGCCTGCAGGGCAAGGGCCACGTCATCCGCCGCATGTTCGCCGACATCGAGGCCGACGCCTACGTCCTGGTGGACGGCGATGACACCTACTGCGCAGCTTCCAGCCCGGCAATGGTTCGGCTCCTGTTGGATGACGGGCTCGACATGGTGAACGGCGTTCGAGTGTCCGAGGCCGCGGCGGCCTACCGGACTGGACACCGCTTCGGCAATGCTGCGCTGACTGGACTGGTCGCGTGGGTTTTCGGCGGCCACGTCTCGGACATGCTGTCCGGCTATCGCGTGTTCTCCCGCCGCTTCGTCAAATCCTTCCCTGCCTTATCCGGCGGGTTCGAGACAGAGACGGAGTTCACCGTCCACTCGCTAGAACTCTGCATGCCGATCGGCGAGCTGCCGACTCCGTACAAGGAACGCCCGGCCGGCTCCACGTCAAAGCTCCACACCTACAGCGACGGACTCCGCATCCTGCGGACCATCGTCGTGCTGGTGAAGGAGGAGCGGCCGTTGCAGTTTTTCGCCGTCGCCGCTGCGTTGCAGATGCTGCTGGCGATCGGCCTCGCCGTGCCGGTGTTCGTGGATTTCATCCACACCGGGCTCGTCCCGCGCCTGCCGACGGCGGTCCTGTCAACCGGGATCGTGCTGCTGGCCTGCTTGTCGCTGACCTGCGGCATGATCCTCGACTCCGTGGCGCGTGGGCGCAAGGAGTTTAAGCGGCTGTCCTATCTGGCAGTGCCGGCCTATCGGCCAGAACCGTAGGCGCCCGCTCAGCCGGAGCGCGGTCGCCGTAGCCGTTCGGGTGCGCCACCCGCCAGGCGGCGGCGCTGGCGACGATGGCGTCGAGCGCCGCATAGCGCGGGGTCCATCCGGTTTCGGCGCGGATCAGCGCGGACGACGCGACCAGCGCGGCCGGGTCGCCAGGCCGGCGCTCGCCGAAACGTAGTGAGACCGGGCGGCCCAGCACCCGCTCCACCGAGGCGATCACGTCTCGGACAGAGTGCCCGCTGCCGTTGCCGAGATTATAGGTAACGCTCTGCCGGTCGAGCTGGCCCAGCGCGCAGAGGTGCGCCTCGCCCAGGTCCGTCACATGGACGTAGTCGCGGACGCAGGTGCCGTCCGCGGTCGGATAGTCGGTGCCGAACACCGTAATCGCACCGCTGCGGCCCAGGGCAGCGTCGATCACCAGCGGGATCAAATGGGTCTCGGGATCGTGATCCTCCCCCAGCACACCGTTCGGGTCGGCGCCGGCCGCATTGAAGTAGCGCAGACAGGCGCTACGCAAGCCGTGCACCTGGTCGGCCCAGCGCAGGGTGCGTTCGATCATCAGCTTGCTCTCGCCGTAAGGCGAGGACGGATCGATGCGGGCCGCCTCGTCGATCGGCACGCGCTCCGGCTCGCCGAACAGGTTGGCGGTGGAGGACAAGATGAACTTTTTCAAGTTGTGCCGGACGCAGGCGTCGATGAGGCGCATGCCGCCCGCCGCATTCTCCAGCAGATATCGCATCGGGTCGCGCATGCTCTCCCCCACCAGGGACAACGCCGCGAAGTGGAACACCGCGGTCCATGGCCCCTCGGCCAGCACGGCGTCGAGCGCTTCGACGTTGGAGGCATCGCCCTCAATCAGCCTGACGCCTGCGGGTACCGCGGCACGATGGCCCTGCCGCAAATTGTCGAGAACCACGACTTTGGCGCCCCGCTCCGCCAGCAGCGCCACGAGGTGGCTTCCGACATAACCAGCGCCGCCGGTGACGAGAAAGCGGTCTTGCATCGTTGGTTCCTTAAGGAATGCAGGGCTAAACAGCGTCACGAACGCCGTGTAGAATCCTATCGCACGAGACTGCAGTAAGTTGCACTATCGGATCGGTCGAAGCACTGCAGCTGTGCCGTGCCACGCCGACCTGCAAATGCAAAGGGCCCTTGATGTTGCGCACCATAATTATGGTTTGTAGCCTATTACTTGCGTTGCCCGCCATGACGGTCGCGCAGCCAGCGCCGGAACCCTTAGCGCCGCGCATCGTCAGCGGACCCGGCGGCGGCTGCATCGCGGGTGCTGTGCAACTCCCGGTGAGCGGACCCGGCTACCAGATCATCCGCGCCAACCAAAGCTGGTTCTGGGGACATCCGGACACGATTGCGGCGCTGGAGACGCTGGGCCTTCGTGCGCAGGCGGCGGGGCTGCCCACGTTATACATGAACGACATCTCCCGCCCGCATGGCGGCCCGACGGCCGGGGTGCATGCCAG
>JANXVC010000350.1 GCA_025351925.1 Rhodospirillales bacterium
ATGAGGGAATTCACCGCTGAAGATGGTTTATGCTCTAGATCGCACGCCGCAGCCTACAATTCTCGATTTTCCTGAGACAATTCAAAGATATACGAGAGATACAAGCGTAATGACAGCACGGGAAGTGCGGGAGAACCGAATTTCGGCCCAGCAGTGCTGATGAATTCTGGCCCACCTCCCGCTAGTTGACTGGCTGGTCCGGGCCTAGGCCCGGACCAGCCAGTCGGCATCGCTATCTTGTCCTCCCCATTATGCTTTGCCTGGCTTTCGCTGGGCCGTGGTGCGGCGGAACCGATAGGAGTCCGCGCCCGTGGTGATGATGTGCGCCCGGTCGGTGAGGCGATCGATCAGGGCTTTGCACAGCCGGGCGTTCGGGATGACCTGCGACCATTCAGAAAAGGGTAGGTTGGTGGTCAGGATCACCGCCGCCTTCTCCGCCCGATCGGCAATCACTTGGAACATCAACTCGCAGGCGGTTTCGGCCAGAGGCACGTAGCCGAGCTCGTCGATGCAGATCAGGTCGAGCCGCTCCCATCGGCCGAGCGCACGGCTGAGCTGGTTCGTGTGCGCCGCCTCGGCCAGCTCGTTGATCAGCGCGGTCGCCGTCGTGAACCGCACCCGGCGCCGCTGGCGGCAGGCCGCCACGCACAATCCGGTCGCGAGGTGCGTCTTTCCCGTGCCCGCCTCGCCGACCAGCAGGACCGGCTCGGCGCGGGTCACGTAGTCGCCCTCGGCCAACGTGCGCAGTTGGGCGGCCGAGACGGCGGAGCGGTCGAACTCGAACGCGTCCAGCGTCTTCATCCGCGGCAGCCGGGCCTCGTGCAGCATCCGGGTGACCGCCCGGCTCTCGCGCTCCTCCATCTCGGCCGCCAGCAGCGCCTCAAGATAGCCGGTATGAGACTGCCCCGCCCGGGTAGCCTCCTCAGCCAAGCGCGCGAACTGGCCGCCGATCGTTGGCATGCGCAGCGCCTTGCAGTGCTGCCGGATGGCTTGGTCCTGCAGGTCGCTCATCATGCCGTCCCCGCGCAGGGGCTGGAGAGGAGCAGCACGTCGTAGTCGGCCGTCGTCGGCAGCGGCCGGTCGTAGCGGGCGAGTTCGCCGACATCGACCGGATCGGGCTGGGCTTTGTGCAATCCCGCCTCGGTCAGCAGGTAGCGCACGGCTGCGACGTCGCAGGCGCCCAGCGACACCGCCGTGGCGACCGCCGTCCGCAGCCGGTCATGGCCGAACTCACGCCCCAGCATCACCACACCCACCATGGCGCGGGTGCCGTTCTGCCTGCCGTGCCGAGATCGCAGCCGATCCCAGAGCTCGTCGTAGCAGGCGGGCCACCGCCCGGCCTGGCGCCATTGCTCCAGCGGCTTGGACCCAGCCATCGCGCCCGGCTTGTGGTTCAGCACATCAAGATAGTGCTCGAGATCCAGCACCTGCTGGCGTCGGCTATGGCAGCGCTCGTGGCGCGCAATCAGCCGACCCGCGTGCCAGACCTCGACGTGCAGCGGATGCACGCGCGCTTCCACCCGGGTGCCCGCCTTGACCGGCGCCGAGTAGAGGTTGGTCTTGACCGCTACGCACCCCCGCTTGTCCACCAAAGGAAACATGACCTCGGCCAGGTCGAACCCCTCCGCCGCGCGCGGCAGCAAATGGGGACGCTCCACCGTCATCGCGGCGCCGACCGGCTCCGCGCGCCCGTCCAGCACACGCGCCTCGTCCTCCCGGTAGCCCACGAGCAGCAGGGCGTTCAGCGCATCGAGATCGGCCACGCTCGGCACCGGCACCAGGTGGTTGCGCCGGAAATAGCCGCCCTCGCCCTCAACGCCGCCCTTTTCATGACCCTCGCCCGGGGTGCAGAACTCGGCGGCAAACCGCCAATGCGAGCGGAACGCCACAAACCGAACCGTCTCCTCCCGCCGGTGGCCGCGCAGGATCTTGCGCACCGCACTCGCCAGGTTGTCGTAGCGCAGCAACCGGAACACGCCGCCGAAGTAGTCGAACGCCAACTCGTGCGCCTCCAGGAACGCCTGCTGCGTCGCGTGCAGGTAGGCCCGGTGGAACGCCGCCCCGCTCGCCATCGAGCGCATCGCAAACACCTGCAGCTTGGTCCGCTCGTCGCCGAGATCCGCCCAGGCCTCATACCAGTCCACCTGCGCCTCTTGGCCCCACGTGTAGCTCTGCGGCACGAACGTTTCGCGCAGCACCAAGCCCATCTGCCGCTTGCGCTCGCGCACGTGGTTGCGCACCGTCGACTCAGCGACCGAGGCACCCGGGAACTCCCTCAAGATCCGGCGATGGATGCGCCGCGCCGTATGCCGCTGCTTGCGCGGCGCACGCCGGTCCTCGTCCAGCACCGTGTCGATAAACGCCATCACGCCGTCCAGCTTCGGCTTGACCCGCTGCGTGTAGACGTGCGGCGGCGGCAACGCCCCGGCGATCGCCTGCCGCACCATCCGGCGATGCACCCCAAACTTGGCGGCAACCCCCGCAACAGTCCCGATCCCAAACTCATGCTCCCGACGGAGCTGCTCGAACAAATCCACTCTGGCGTTCCAATCCACTCTGAGCCCCCCGGCAATGCCGAGGAGACCCTAGGTTGAGGGACGGAGGGTGGGCCAAAATCCGTCAGCACCAGTGGGCCAAAGTTCGGTTCTCCCGCACTTCCCGTGCTGTCATTACGCTTGTATCTCTCGTATATCTTTGAATTGTCTCAGGAAAATCGAGAATTGTAGGCTGCGGCGTGCGATCTAGAGCATAAACCATCTTCAGCGGTGAATTCCCTCATAAGATCAATGATATAAATGTCGGAAAATGAAACGACAGCACGGGAAGTGCGGGAGAACC
>JANXVC010000400.1 GCA_025351925.1 Rhodospirillales bacterium
GTATCTGCTCAACGCCCCCTTCGGGCGGGAGTATGTGAGGTGGCGCGCATTGCGGCTTGACGTGCCGGTAGCTGCTGGGATTCAAGGCTGGGATGAGCGAGCTTCCTGATCTCAGCCAATTGACGCACGACGAAAAGGACGCGCTGATCCGGGCGTTGTGGACGCAGGTTCAGGCGCTGACCGTGCAGGTTCAGACCCTGGTGGCGCAGGTGGCGGAGCTGGAAACAAAGCTCGGAGCGCCGCCGAAGACGCCGGACAACTCCAGCCTGCCGTCATCCAAAGGCCAGAAGCTGAACCGGCCGGAGAAGATCAAGCGCCACGGCCCGCGCCCAGGCAGCGTGGGCCGCCTGGGTGGCGGGCGGGCGCTGGCCGCGACGCCTGACGAGACCGTCATTGCCAAGCCGGTGCGGTGCGTGCGCTGCCTGGCGGCACTGGGTGATGCGGACCATGTGCTGCACGGGCGTTACGACAAGATCGACCTGCCCCCGGTCGCACCCGTAGTGACGCGGGTGGAGCGCTATGCCGGCCATTGCCGGTGCTGCGGGGCCACGACGCTTGCGCCGGTGCCGGAAAGCCTGGAGCCGGGCACGCCGTTCAGCATCGGCATCGTGGCGCTGGCCATGTATCTGCGCTTCGTGCACGCGATCAGCTACCAGCGTCTGAGCCGGCTGTTGCTGGAGCTGTTCGGCCTGAGCATCAGCGAGGGCGCGCTCGACGCCGCGTTCCGCCGGGGCAAGCCGCTGTTCGATGCCGACGTGGCCAGCATTCTCGCGCGCCTGCGCTGCGCCCGCGTGATCTGCTCGGACGAGACCAGCGTGCGCATCGATGGCCGCACGTGCTGGAATTGGGTGTTTCAGAACGATGAGGTGGTCATCCACGTCGTCCGCAACAGCCGTGGCGCAGGCGTCGTCCGAGAGGTGCTGGACGGGCATCGTCCGGCGCTCTGGGTGTCCGACCTCTACAGCGCGCAGCAGGGCCATGCCGAGGACTGGCAGATCTGCCTCGCCCACCAGCTGCGCGACTGCACCTACGCCATCGAGGCCGGCGATACCGTGTTCGCCCCGCGCATGAAGGCGTTGCTGTTGCGCGCCGTCGTGCTCGCGCGGTGCAGCCGTGACCTGGCCCCAAGCACCCGGCGCGAATATCGCCGGCGTCTTGAGTGTGCGCTCGACGCCGTCATGGCGCTGTCGCCCACCCACCGTGACGGCCAGCGTCTGCGAAAGCGATACGGCAAGCACCGCTCGCACCTGTTCACCTTCCTCGACCATCCCGAGGTGCCGGCCGACAACAACGGGTCCGAGCGGGAACTGCGGCCGACGGCCACCTACCGCAAGGTCACCGGCGGGTTCCGCTCCAACTGGGGCGCCGACCTGTTCGCCGGCGTGCGCTCCGTCATCGGCACTGCAGCACGCCGCGGCGTGAGCGCCTATCAGGCCATCCAGCAAACCCTACGCGGGCCGGCTGCTACCTACCCAGGTTGAGCAGATACCTCGGCATTGCTGAGCGCGCCTTCGCCATTGGTTTTACGATCCTGGGGCATGATCCAATCCCCGTTGCGTAACGCCGCGCAATGGGACCTGCACCGGCTTAGCGGCCGCAGCCGCGGCCCCGAACACCAGCTTGTGCCAGCGTGTTGCACGGCTCCGGAGTGTAGGCGTAGGCGCCCCAGCGGTGCCGTAGCGAGTTGTGTGGAAATTGGCTGAGCGACGTGTCTCCAGCGAGGCGATAGTTGGTTGGTCTAGGCGGCGAGGTCAACAGGGGCAGGGTCGGCGAGCTTCTCGCCCAAGGTCTGCCATCCGTTCACCTTGCGCATGGTGATCTGGCCTGACGCGAGGAGTGCCCAGAACAGCATAGCGGCGGTTTCGGCGGACGGCAGCACGGTCTGCGTCTTGATGCGGCGTTTGAACTCCTCGTGCAGGCGCTCGATGGCGTTCGTCGTCCGGGCTGATTTCCATTGGCTTGGGGGCAGGCGGAGAAAGGCGAACAGCCGGTCGCCTGCTTCCTCCAAACTCGCGGCGACGGCTGGGCAGCGCAACCGCCACTTGCGCAAGAACGCCTTGCGCCTGGCCTGCACCTCTTTCGCGGTCGCGGCATAGATCATGTCGGTGTAGTCGGCCGAGACCTCCTCGTGCAGCGCGTCCGGCGCATGGGCCAGGAGGTTGCGATGCTTGTGGACCGTGCATCGTTGCGCTGGCACGTCGGGCCATAATGCCGCCAACGTCCGCTCCAGCCCGGCTCCGCCGTCGGTAATCAGGAACTCCGGCGTGCGTAGGCCGCGGGCGATCAGGTCATCGAGGATGCCGCGCCAGGCTGCCTCGCTTTCCCCGCCCATGTTCTTGACAGCCAGCAGCACCTTCTGCCCGTCACGGCGCACGCCGAGCACGACCAGCAGCGAGATGTTCGTGGCCTTGCGATCCAGCCGCACCCGCACGACCGTGCCGTCCAGGATCAAGCGGACAACATCTTCCCCAGCCAGATCGCGCTTGTTCCAGGCATCCCAATCCGTTCTGACCTTGCGCCACGTGCGGCTGACCACGTCCTTGCCCACCGCGCCGCCAAACAACGCGGCCAGCGCGCGCTTGACCCGGCGCGTGTTGGTCCCAGACAGGTAGGCACCCGCGATCAGCGCCTCGACCTGGCGCGTCATCCGGGCGTAGCGCGGCAATGCGGCGCTGCGCCACTCCTGCGTTGCACCGCCCTCGGTCGCCATGCGCGCCCGCGGCACGCTCAGCGCTACCGGGCCGAACGAGCCCAGCAGTTGCCGTTCCCGCGTCCCGTTCCGGTGACCCTTCGGCGCTTCTGCATCCCGTTCATAGCGGCCACGTCCCAGTGCCGCCGTAAGCTCCTGCTCCAGCAACTCCTGGATAAACCCCCGCACCCGGTCCTGGATGCCCGCTTCGATCGGGTCAAACCAGGCGTCTCCTGCAAACAGCATCGCGCCGTCCGCATCCGTCTTCGTGCTATTCTGTTCCATGGCGTGGTCTCCACCAGCGCTCGAACGCCGGAAATGGTTCGTTGAACAAACCAGAGACTACGCCACCAACCTATTTCCACCACCTTCGCTACGGCACCCGCCCCAGCCCCGTTTGAGGTCAGGCAGTGCGGACGTAGCTCGAGCGTCCAAGCTCCGCCATGCGGTTGAGCGCGTGGACGGCGATGTCCACCTCGGTCGCCCGACACTCG
>JANXVC010000444.1 GCA_025351925.1 Rhodospirillales bacterium
CCGCGAGATCAAGCCGGATATCGTCATCTGCGGCATGGGCAGCGGCCGGCAGGAGGAATTCCTGCTCGAGCTAAAGCGGCAGGGCTGGCGCGGATGGGGGTTCACCTGCGGCGGCTACTTCGACCAGCTCATCTCTGGAATAGCCTATTACCCGCGCTGGATTGACGCCGCCAACCTGCGTTGGGCCTATCGCTTGGTGCGGGAGCCTGGCCGCCTATGGCGTCGCTATTTCATTGACTACAGCCGCTTCGGCGTCCTCGTCTGCCTCGCCAGGGTGCGCAAGCCTCGACAGGCCCACGCGTGAGGCGGGACCAGCGTGCCTACACCAAGCGATCGCATGGGCGTCCTTGGTTCCGCCTAGCTATTGCCCTAGTTAGGCGGCACGGCCAGCACACAGGGCGGAGGACACGAGCTTGAACGTCTTGATCGATGCCGCATCGGACGAATGGAGCGCGGACCCACGCTCCTCCTCCGGCAGACTCTACGACCAGGCTACCGGGGGCAACGTGCCGGCCTGGGACATCAAGGGGTTTCTGAAGCGCCGCAAGCTGCGGATTTTCGGCGTGGCCCTGGTCGCGATGGCGATCGGAACGGCGGTGATTTTTTCGCTTCCCAAGACGTATCAAGCCACGAGCTCGATCATCTTCCAGGGAGAGCGTCCCGAGGTCGTTCGCGTCGGCGAGACGTCACGCGACGTGCCATTCGGCCCCGATACGCTGGCGAGCGAAATCGAGCTGCTCACCTCGGAAGAGCTGCTCGACAGCGTGGTGAAAAAGCTCAACCTCACTGCCGACCCGGAGTTCAATCCATTGGCGCCCCGTGCGGCGCACGCGTCGCCGCTGGACCCAGTCTTCACCTTCATCTCGTCCACCATCGAACCGGTCACTCAGGAAGCTGACCGGTTGCTGGCCATGGTGAGGTCGAAGGAGCCGGTCCGGACGTCCAGCGACGCGGCCCAACGGGAGCTCAGCTCGACGATCACCGCCGTGCGCGCCCGGCTGGCCGTATGGCCAGTCGGTGTGTCCCGAGTGATCCACGTCAGCTTCACCTCGCAGCGTCCTGAGACGGCGGCGCTGATCGCCAACACGGTCGCGAGCGTCTATGTGGACACGCTGCTCACCAACAAAACCAAAACGACGCAGGAGGCGCATGAGTGGATCGACTTGCGCCTGACGGAACTGCGAGACCGCGCGTCCAAGTCTGCCCAAGCCTATGAGCGGTTCCGGTTCGACAGCGGACTGTCCCGCGGTAAGGACAGCACCATTACCCAGGAGCAGATCACCCAAGTCAGCAGTGAGCTGACCCAGGCCCGTCAGCGCGCGGCGGAGGCGCAGGCCATCCTCGGACAGACCCGCGGCAATAGCTTGGCCGACATCGACATGCTGGCGAGTGCGACCGGGTCTCAGCTGCTGCCGCGGCTGCGCGAGCAGCTTGCGCAGGCGACGGCTCAGCAGGCAGAGGGCGACTTCCGGGACGGCAGCGATAATCCGCGGCGCATCTCGGTCCGTGCACGGGTGGCCGACATCAACCGGTCGATCGCGCAGGAGCGGGAGCGGATCCGCCAGACGATACAGAGCCGGGCGACGGTCACCAAACAGGCTGAAGACCGGCTAGCCAAGACGCTCGATGAGCTGACGACTCGCCTCGGGCGCTCAGACGGCGACGTCGCTCGGATGCAGGCCCTTGAGCGCGACGCCAGCGCAGATCGTGAGCTTTACACGAGCTTTATCAACCGTGCCCGTCAGACCGACCCAGCCGTCAACTACCAGGCCGCCAACGCCCGAGTGCTGTCCCGTGCCGCCGTCCCGCTGCAGCCGACGTCGCCGAACAAGCGGGTGCTGCTGCCGGCAGCGCTGATCCTGTCGTTGGGCCTGGGCACCATCCTGGCGTTCGTCAAAGAGAACTCCCGCCGAGGCTTGACGAGCATGAGCGTCGTCGAGCGGACGATGGGCGTGGCCCCGATTGGGCTGATCCCGCTCGTGATGCGCCGCAACCGTATCTCGAACCGCACCTTCGAGGATGCCGTCGCGTTCGTGCTCGCCCGCGTGATCATGCCGTCGAAGGGAGTCGTGCCCCGCAGCCTGCTGGTGACCTCGGCGCTGCCTCAGGAGGGCAAGACCAAGACATCGATCGCGTTGGCCGCCGCCGCGACCGCACGGGGCATGAAGGTTCTGCTGGTTGACGGTGACCTGCGCTCCCGCTCGCTATCCGCGGCCGCTGGCCTCGACCGCAGCGACCGGACCATGATCGAGTTGCTGCGGCGTGAGATCACTATCGAGGATGCGATCCACGACAATGCCGCTTGGGGTTTCCCGGTCCTCCCTGCCGGAGCGCTGGCAAGCAGCCCGATGGGCTTGCTGGCCACCGGAGAGTGGGAGGCCATACTTCGGCGGCTTGAGCAGATGTACGACCTAGTGATAATCGACTCGCCGCCAGTCCTCGTAGCTGGCGATACCTGGCTTATGGCGCGGCATTCCGACACGACCGTCGTGCTTTCGCGTTGGGGCTCGACACCTCTGCCGACCGTGGAGCTCGCGATCAACCAGCTGGTTACGGCCCAGGCCAATGTCGCCGGGCTGGTACTGACCATGGTGCCGCCGCGTGAGCACGGCACCTATAACAGCGGGGACTCAGTTGTATTCTCGCCGCAAATGACGCGCTACTACGACGGGAAACGCCGCCTGTCGTAATCGCGACTCGCTAGTTCGCGCCGAAGTGCTATCTCGGATGCGGCAGCATACGCTGGGCTTGTGCCAGCGAGGCTGCCGCATCCCGCGCTTAATGCGTAGTCAAAACGCTTCTCCCAATTTGCCGGCTCACTAAGCAACCCGGCTCTGGACGTAGTCACATGAGACAATCAGTTGCGAAAGCAACCTTCTGGGCGGCGATGGAGACGGGGGGCGCCCAGGTCTCCAGCTTCGTCTTCTTCGTGGTGTTCGCGCATATCCTCACGCCTGACGAGTTCGGCGTCTATGCGCTGGCCATGGCCATTGTGGGTACGGTCAATATCCTGCTGTTTCAGGGTTTTGGCGACGCGCTGATCCAGGCCGACAAGCCCGACGAAAACTACGTTTCAACGGTGTTCTGGACGAACATGCTGCTCGCTGCTGGCATGATCGCCGTGCTGCAGGTCGTGGCCCTGCTCGGGCCGAGCCTGTTCGCCGAGCCGATGTTCCGGCCGGTCACCGCGTGGCTGTCCCTATTATGCATCCCAAGGGCGTTGGTCAGCGTGCACTCGGCGCTGGCCCGGCGCAACCTCGACCTTAAGGTCTTCGCAATCCGGACCATCCTCGGCTACTTGGCGGGCGGCTTGGTCGGCTTGGCGCTGGCGCTCGATGGCTGGGGCGTGTGGGCCCTGGTCGTCTCAACATTCGTCCAGACCACAGTCATCGTGCTGGTCATGTGGCGGGCGAGCGACTGGCGGCCCCGGATGGTGTTTTCCATGCCAGCCTTCCGTGAATTGCTGCATTTCAGCAAGCATTTCATGGCTGCGAGCATGATCACGTCCTGCATCGACGATTTCGGCAGCATCCTCATCGGCCTGACCCTCGACGTCTCCGCCGTCGGCTACTATGCGCTTGCCCTGCGCGTGATCCGCGCGGTCATCACCATGACCATGACGCCTTTGCAGCTGGTGATGATGCCGGTGCTCAGCCGCATCGCGAGTAACCGGGCCAAGTTTGGCGCCGCATACATCGACATGGTCGTGATTGTCAGCACGATCTGGGTGCCCGCCGTCGCCGGGCTTGGATTGATCGCGCCCGACCTGCTGCCGATGGTTTTTGGCACTCAATGGGGCAGCGCCGTCCCGGTCCTGCAGGCCATGTGTTTTGCCTGCCTAACCATGCCGCTCTGGGCGTTCTCCGGCCAGGCGCTATCGGCGCTTGGCCGTCCTGACGCGTTTGCCAAGATCGCTTTCCGGCAACTCGGGCTCTATTGCGTGGCATTTCCGGTCGCGGCGCATTTCGGCATTGTCGCTGTCGGCATTGCCTGGTCGGTGCTCTCCGCAATCATGGTGCCCGTCACTTTGGTCGCCTTGCGACAGTCCTTCGGCCTGAACGTGCAGGAGCTCATTCTGAAGACTGCACGGATTGCGCTCTCCGGCGCGGTGATGGTCGGCGTGGTCTTGCTCGCTAGGTTTGTTCTTCCGCCCGGTCCGTGGGCCATTGCGGGTGAGGTCGCTGCCGGATCGATCGTCTATGCAGCAGTGCTGGAAAGTTTTTTCCTGCCCGGTCATCTCGCGCGCATCGTCATGATCGTTCGCGGAGCCATCCCAGCATTCAGCTCTTGATCTGAAAGTACACGGACATGATTCCCAAGCACATTCACTATGTGTGGGTTGGCGGCCCGCTGCCAGAGGCGCAACAAGTCTATATCGACACCTGGCGTGCGACGAATCCCGACTACGAGTTTACTTTATGGAATGAAAGCAACATTGATTTCTCGATAGAGCTCGTCAGACGCGCATACAGCCAGCGCAAGTGGGCGAAGGTTGCGGATATCACCCGGCTTCTCGCCATACTTAGGCACGGCGGCATTTATCTTGACACAGACATTCAGCTCTATAAGCAACTTGACCCTCTGCTTCACCACAAGTGCTTCTTCGGCTTCCAGAGCAAGGAGCCATCGAAGGATTGGGTGGCGAACGGAGTCATCGGCGCGGAGCCAGGGCATTGGTTCATCGAGCATGCACTGACCAGCCTGCTCAGCATCCGGTCACTGCCGGGCGATTTCGAACGCCCGACGGCGTTCGGGCCGAAGCTCATCACGCGGCTGCTGATCGCGGAGGGGCTGCAGACCTATTCGCCGTCTGGCACCGCGGTAAAGGATATCTTCGTCTGCCCAACGGAATTCTTCTTTCCCTACCCATTCGGCGAGGAGTTCCGTGCTTCCTGCATCACGCCAGAGACCTATGGTGTGCATTTCTGGGAAAGGTCATGGGAGAAAACCGTTCCAGCCTGGATCAGGTTTGCCAAGGCGGTCCGTGACCGGGCATTGCGGCTTACAAGCCAAACAGCTTAGAGCGGTATCCGTCCAGATGGCCGCATCTGATGCGATGTTTTGTACGTTTTTACAACGCGCTAGAAATTTTTCCGATCGAAATCGATTGGAAAAGATTTACAGCTATTCGTTTCATCGAGCAACTTTATCCGATCAAAAGAGCAGATTGGTCGGACGTTGCTCTCGCGCGCTCTCACCGTCGTTGCTGATACGGTGAGCATCCCGTCGGCGCCGGCAGCACTCCATAGAGACCCCGGCGACCGTACCAGGCCAGCAATCCTGCTGCGCAGCGTCGCTCCATTGTCCCCATTGGGACGGATCGTGACGAAACTAGCTGCAGAGTTCGCCGATGTCGCCTTCAGTGGCGGGGAGCCGCCTGAACCAAGACGATGGCGTCGGGCAGTATGCGGGACCGCCCTGCAGTGGTGGTCTGAAACTGACGCTAAACCGGAGCGTGACCGCCCTGCCACTCCGGATACGGTTCTCGACTTGGCTCGGCTGGAGGCCGCTCCAGCAGGGCGGGCCTGGTGCATCGTTGACGCGGCGGGCGTGCCGCTGCTCCATCCTTTCCATGCCCTGCGCGGCTGCCGCATGGAGCCCTTTCTCGCGTCGCTGAACCTGATCGAAAGCGAGGACGGCGGCGCCACGTGGCAGCTGATCGGAGAGGCGCACGTCTCCAGTGCCAGAAGCTACCCCGAGCTGCTCGATGTCCTCGGCCGTACCGCAGCGCGGCTGCTGCGTATGGCGCTTTGGAACGGGGACGTCCCGAGAACCTCTTGGACCCCTCAACCTGTCCAGCCCGGGCCGTCGCGGACGATGCTGGGTGCGCGTTTTGCAAGCGGGCTTGCCTGGCTCCGGGCTCGTATCGGCGGCGAGGTGTATGGGATCGCCGTCCTCGATCGGCGGCCGGAGAAGTTCCTGCATGACCAGACTTGCCCGGTCGCGCAGTGGCTGCAGATTCCGCCGTCGAAGGGCTTCATCGCCGACCCGTTCTTCTGGCCAGGGCGGCCTGGCCTGCTGCTGTGTGAGACGTATCTGCACCGGACCGGGCTTGGTGAACTCACGCTGCTGTCGGTCGATGCCGGGCAGATCGTAGGGTCCGAGCCGCTGCCGCTCGGCCTGCGCTGCCATCTATCTTACCCCTCGACCTGGTCAGATGCTGCCCGCGTCCTCTGTCTGCCAGAGATGGCGGCGTCACGGCGCCAGATACTCTACGAGCTGAAACCTGACGCCGCTCCGGAGCCGCTTTGCATCATCGCCGACGATGTCGGGATGGCCGATCCGACTTTGATGCAGGTGGATAGCCTCTACTGGATCGCCTACACGGACACCGACATCGGCACGTACGACAATCTGTGCCTGTTGTATGCGTCTCGCCTGGAAGGCCCCTGGCTCCCCCATGCGGGAAACCCGGTCAAGCTTGACGCCCGATCATCCCGGCCGGGTGGAACGCCGTTCTGGATCGGAAACCAGCTGTTCCGTCCGGCGCAGGACTGCTCGCGGGAGTATGGTGGAGCGCTGGTTGTCAACCGTGTGACAATCTGCACGCCGGAGGCATACCAGGAGGAGCCGGCAGCGATCCTACGTCCGGACCCGGATGGAGCCTTTCCGGACGGCTTGCATACCCTCTCGATCGGCAATGGTCTTGCGGTTATCGATGGCAAGCGGAACTCCTATCATCCGGCTATCCTCGCCCAGAAGCTGCGGCGCCGGCTGGTTCGCAAGTCGGGCGGTCCGCACGCTGATTTGGCTCGATAGCGGCGTTGGCCGCCGCATTCCAGTAGTTGTCCAACTAGCGCAACATCCAACCAATCTGCTCTTTTGGTTGGATGAAGTTGCTCGATAAAACAAATAGGTAGAGCTTTTTCCGATCCACTTCGATCGGAAAAAGCTCTACCCCGGCAGAACGCTTCCCGGCGACCTTCGACGCCGCTGGGAACAATGTTCCGCGATCTGCCTCGCCGCCTGGTACGCGCGCTTGACGTGGGTTTGTTGCATAGACAGGGGCTGTAAACGCAACCTAAGCGTGAAATTCGTTCCGATGTTGATCCAATTTTTCTCCTAAAAGACCGGCTTTACGTACGATTTCGTACAAACAGTAACAATTTTGGCATTTTTACTGTTCTGCTACGTAAGTATCTTGCTTATGTAACGGGTTTTTAAGATAATATTTACGAATAGCGTGAGGGTAGCATGGTCATCCTTTTTATTAGCCATGTGCACTTCCTACGGGAAGCGTTGGTGGAGGTCTTGCGTGGAGGCGAAGGCATTATGGCCTTCGGCGCTTTCTCACATGAAACCGCCGACGCAGTCACCGTGGAGTTCACGCCCGACCTGGTCGTGATCGACTCATCACACCCCGAGGCAACGGCTCTGGTCGCTGCGGTTCGGACGCGCATTCCTCGGGTGGGCGTCGTCGTGCTGGCGATGCGGGAGCGGGACGAAGATTTTCTGCTCTGGGCCGACGTCGGCATCTCCGGTTATTTGGGACCAGATACCTCATCGCGTGACCTGATCTCCACCGTACGTCGCGCCGCGGCCGGCGAGGTCGTCTGCCCGCCCAGGCTGACCGCGCTCCTGCTCAACCGATTTGCCGACCGTTCCAGCGATCGCGCGACGCGGGCCGGGATCCATGCCCTGACGCCCCGCGAGCGAGAGATCGTCGAGCTGCTGGCGGACGGATTGCCGAACAAACTCATCGCGCGTCGGTTGCATGTCGCCCTGCCGACCGTCAAGAACCACGTGCACAGCATTCTGGACAAATGGGATGTGCGGAGCCGCGGCGAGGCTGCGGCCCGCTACCGTCGAAAAATCCAGGAGATTGAGCCGAGCGCTGGCCGTTTCTCCGAGGTGAGGCCTACCCAAGCTGTGCCGGCCGGGTCACCCGCGCTGCGCAATGGTGAATTGCGGAACCGCAACCTGTCCTTGGCCTCCAGCCGTAGAATAGAGTAGGCGTGCCCCGCTATCATTGGCGTATTATGGAGTGGACGGGAAAACGCTGTTCTCCCGTCAAACCCTAAGTCTCTTTGTCGCCGCGGCTACACTTGTGAGCGATAGATTAAGGGCCTCCCGGGCGCCGGCGCCTCGATAACGCTCGCGCCGTCATAGCGCACGAACTCCGCAATCTCGACATCCGGGCGAGAGTAGTCGTTCACGTCCATGGTCGGCTCCACGTTCGACGCCTTGATCCGAATGAAGTTCACGTCGCAGATCGCCTGATGATCCTCCGGACGCAGCGTCACGCGGCCCTTGGCCGTATCGAAGGTCAGGCCCTCGAGAGCCGTGATCACCAACTTAGTCGAAGCGCTCCGCGCGCGGCGCATCGCCGCCGCATACGCATAGACGGCGGAGTGCCCGGCGCTGAGGAAACCCAACGGCAGTCCGTTGCCAGTGCGTCTGAGGTTGTCGGCATAGAGCTGACGACCCATCGGAAGGTCGCGGTAGCCGCCGAAATACCAAGTCATTCCCAGCCAGAGGTGTTCCGGCGTCGTGCTGCCCAACTCCAGCGGCACCAGGAACTCGTTCGTCGAATCGGCCAGCACCTTGACCTGGCGCAGCAGCCCGGCGTGCCTTGCCTGCCGGTATAACAGGATGGCGTCATCGCCATAGACGGCGATGAACAGCCCCTCCGCCCCGCTCTCCCGCAGCGCTGCCAGCTGCGCCGTGAAGTCGGTTGCGCCGAAATGGGCGACGATCGGCTCGGCGATCCTCGCGTTCCGCTTGGCAAGCGCTGGGTAAAACTCGAGCAATCCATCGCGAAAAGCCGCATAGGCGGACCGGCCATACTCATTGTCCGGGACGATCGCGCTCCATTCCGTGATCGTTGGATAGCGCTCCGCCATCAGCCGCGCTTGGGCCCGGTTGCGCATGTATGTCTGGTCCGTGACCCGGAAGAGGTTGGCGGTGAACGCCTCATGCGTCAGCTTCTCCGACGCCGCCGCGCAGGTGATCAGCACCGCATCCATCGTCTGCAGGACGGGCGCCAAGGCGAGCGCCGCGTCGCTGGTGACGACGCCGCATAGCAGGTTCACGCCGCCATGGGTTAGCTCTCGGGCGACACTCACCGCGCGATCTGGATCGGTGCGGATGTCTGCCTCGACGATCTCGACGACACGGCCGAGCGCGCCGCCGGCCGCGTTGATCTGGTCGGCCGCAATCTGCGCCCCGTTCAGCATTGACCGGCCGAGCACCTCCTGCGGGCCGCTGAGCGAGGTGAGGCAGCCAATCCGGATCGGCAGCGGACTTGCGGCGCCTGCGGCATCGATCGAACCGCCGGGCCAACCGACCGCGGCGATGCCAGCCGCTGCGCCGAGCAGCGCACGTCGTGAGGTATGAAGCATTGATCAATGTCCTCTGTTGTGGCGTCGCCTTTGCCGCTCAAGATGCCAGCCTGAGAGCGCTGCACGCGGTGACCAATGTCACACCATAGCTCGTTGACCCCTGAACCCGTGCGGCTTGACAGCACCGCGAGACCGGGCGTGTCTTCGCCCAAAACGGGGACCGGATCGTCATGCCATTGGAAATCGCATTGCGTGGCCTGTTCGCAACGCCGGTCGCCGCGATCGCGCTGCCGGACGCCGAGGCGCGCAACGACCGCCTCCGCCAACTGATCCTGGCCCGCCGCGACCAGTTTCCGTCGATCCACTCGTCCAACGCCGGCGGTTGGCATTCGGAGCGTGACCTGGCCGAATGGGGCGGGCCGGACGTCGCCGAGATCCTGGCGCTCGCCCAGTCGGCGGCGACCCAGCTCACCGCCGACCGGTACGGCAAGCCAGTCCGGCCGGCCTGGGTGACCCAGGCCTGGGCCAACGTGAACGGACCCGGCGACGCCAACATCGCGCACTACCACGCCGGCTCGTTCTGGTCCGGCACCTACTACGTCGCCGATGGAGGATGCGCTGCCGACCCCTCGCTCGGCGGTGCGTTCGAGATGATCGACCCGCGCGGCGCGGCGCCGGCGATGTACGCGCCCACCCTGCGCTTCGCCGGCGAGGATGGGCAATCTGCCGGCAGCAGCGAGACCATCCTGCCGAAGCCCGGCCTGCTGTTCCTATTTCCCTCCTGGCTGCACCACCAGGTCCGTCCCTACCGCGGCACCGAGCTGCGCATCTCCATCGCCTTCAACCTGGGCGTCTGATGGAGGCGCAGTTCCCACGCGCCACCCCGCGCCGGCAGACCGAGATCCTGGGCATCGCCCGTCAGGCCGGGCGGGTGTCGGTCGAGGACCTGGCGCAGCGTTTCGCCGTCACCCCGCAGACCATACGCCGCGACTTGAACGAGCTATGCGACGCCCGCGCGCTGACCCGCGTGCACGGCGGTGCCATGATCGCCTCGGGCGTCGAAAACCTGGCCTATGAGGCGCGCAAGTTCGTGGCCGAGCCGCATAAGCGGCTGATCGGCGCGGCAGCCGCGGCGCTGATCCCGGACCATTCCTCGCTGTTCATCAACATCGGCACCACGACTGAGGCGACGGCCCGGGCGCTCGCCGGCCACGCCGGGCTGCTGGTCATCACCAACAACCTGCAGGTCGCCACCGAACTGTATCGCAACCCGGCGATTGAGGTGGTCCTGGCCGGCGGAGTGATCCGGCACAGCGACGGCGGCATCATCGGACCTGGCACCGTCGAGCAGATCCGGCAGTTCCGCGTCGATACCGCTGTTATCGGCACCTCGGCGATCGACGCCGACGGCACTCTGCTGGATTTCGACATCCGCGAGGTGCAGGTGTCACAGGCGATCATCGCCAGTGCGCGCCGGGTGATGCTGGTGGCGGACAGCAGCAAGTTCCTCCGCTCCGCCCCTGTGCGGATCGCCCATCTGTCGGACGTGGACGTGCTGGTGACGGATCGGCTGCCATCGACCGAGATTTCTGCCCTGTGCGCCACCAACAACGTGCAGGTCGTGGAGGCGGGCGGCCCGACCGAGCCGGACGAACTTTCGGATGAAAGTTCGTTTTGACCCCTATGCGCCAGCGTTTGGTTCAGGTTAGTGTTCGAAATGAGAGGGCTGGCAAGTGTCCTCCAGCAGGAATACCCCGACCCCATGCCGCAGGCGGCCACCCCGGACACCTTTGACCTCGCCATCATCGGCGGCGGCATCAACGGCTGCGGCATCGCGCGCGACGCAGCCGGACGCGGCTGGTCGGTCTATCTGTGCGAGGCGAACGACCTCGCATCCGCCACCTCGTCGGCCTCCACCAAGCTGGTGCATGGCGGACTGCGCTACCTCGAGTACTACGAGTTTCGCCTGGTGCGCGAGGCTCTGATGGAGCGCGAGGTGCTGTGGGGCATCGCGCCGCACATCGTCTGGCCGCTGCGCTTCGTGCTGCCGCACCACAAGGGGCTGCGCCCGGCCTGGCTGCTGCGGCTAGGCTTGTTCCTCTACGATCACTTGGGTGGCCGCAAGCTCCTGCCGGCCACCCGCACGAAGCATCTGCGCAGCGACGCGGCCGGCCGGATGCTCAAGCCCGAGTATAAGCTTGGCTTCGAATATTCAGATTGCTGGGTCGAAGATTCGCGCATGGTGCTGCTGAATGCCCGCGACGCCGCCGAGCGCGGTGCGGTGGTCGCCACCCGCACCCGTTGCAATGCGGCCGAGCGCGTGGACGGCGCCTGGCGCGTCACCACACAGCACGACGGCGCCGAGCCGCAGACCATCCGCGCCCGTGCGTTGGTGAACGCCGCCGGGCCGTG
Organism: Rhodospirillales bacterium; assembly: GCA_025351925.1. Taxonomy (GTDB): domain Bacteria; phylum Pseudomonadota; class Alphaproteobacteria; order Acetobacterales; family Acetobacteraceae; genus CAHJXG01. The sequence continues at coordinate 11,694 of JANXVC010000444.1, forward strand.
GGTAGGTCAGGTGCTGCAGACTGTGCTGCGGGCCAACACGCCGTCGCACGTCCGCATGGTGAAGGGCAGCCACATCGTAGTGCCGCGGCTGTATCCGGAAGACCATTGCTACATCTTCCAGAACGCCGATAATCGTATCTTCTTTGTGATCCCATACGAGCAGGACTTCTCGCTGATCGGCACCACGGATCTCGACTATCAGGGCGATCCCGCCGAGGCCCACGCCTCCGCCGAGGAGATCGAATACCTGTGCCGTGGCACCAGCGAGTATTTCGTGCGCCCGATCACGCCGGATCAGGTGGTGTGGACCTACTCGGGCGTGCGCCCGCTGTATGACGATGGCGCGTCGAAGGCGCAGGCCGCGACGCGCGACTACGTACTGACCCTGGACGCGCCGGACGGCCAGGCGGCGCAGCTGTCAATTTTTGGCGGCAAGATCACCACCTACCGGCGGCTCGCGGAGGCGGCACTGGCCAAGCTCGCGCCGCATCTGCCAGCCCCCACCGGACGGCCCGAAGGTTGGACCGGAAAGACGCCCTTGCCCGGCGGCGATTTCGCCATCGACGGGTTCGACACGGCGCTCGCCGCCCTGCGCGCCCGCTTTCCGTTCATCGCCGAACCAACGCTGCGCCGCCTGTTGCGCGCCTATGGCACCTGCGTCGGTGACCTGCTGGGCGACGCGGCCTCGGCCGATGCGCTGGGCCAAGTGCTCGGCGCTGACCTGACGGAGGCGGAGCTGCGCTACCTCGTGCGCTATGAATGGGCGCAAACCGCCGCCGACGTGGTGTGGCGCCGCAGTAAGCTCGGGCTGCGCATGACGCCGCAGGACCTCGCGCGCATCGATGCCGCCCTCGACGCCATGCGGTCGCAGCGGGACGAGGCGGCGTGAGCCTGCAGCTGGACCGCATCAGGTTCACCCAGGGTCCGGACACGCTGATCCACGACGTCTCGCTGACGCTGGCCCGCGGCGCGCTGCACGTGCTGCTGGGTCCGACGCTCGCCGGCAAGACCACGCTGATGCGGCTGATGGCCGGGCTTGACAAGCCGAGCTCGGGCCGGCTGCTGCTCGACGGGCGCGACATCACCGGCACGCCGGTCCGCAAGCGGTCGGTCGCCATGGTCTATCAGCAGTTCGTCAACTATCCGACGCTGTCGGTGTACGAGAACATCGCCTCGCCGCTGCGCGTGGCCCGCGTGGCAAAGGCGGAGATCGAGCAGCGTGTTCGCCACGCGGCGAAGCTGCTGCGGCTGGAGGACATGCTGGGCCGCATGCCGGCGCAGCTGTCGGGCGGCCAGCAGCAGCGCACCGCCATCGCCCGCGCCTTGGTGAAGCGGGCGGAGCTGGTGCTGCTGGACGAGCCGCTGGGCAACCTCGATTATAAACTACGCGAGGAACTGCGGGAGGAACTGCCGCGGCTGTTTGCTGAATCCGGCGCCATTCTGGTCTATGCCACGACCGAGCCCGCCGAGGCCCTGTTGCTCGGCGGCGAGACGGCGGCGCTGTCGGAGGGCCGCGTCGTGCAGGCCGGCCCGACCGCGGCGCTGTATCGCCATCCGATGACCTTGCAGGCCGCGCGGGTGTTCTCCGACCCGCCATTGAACGAATTGGCGATCGAGAAGCGCGAGCACGCTTTGCTGACCGAGCACGGTGAGCGCGCGGTGCCGATCTTGCTGCTGGGCCTGCTGGACGGGCACTATTGCATGGGGTTCCGCGCCGACGCGGTGACGATCGGCGCCAAGCCGCCGGGCAGCCTTAGCTTCGAGGGCGTCGTCTCGGTCACCGAGATCAATGGTTCCGAGAGCTTCGTACACGTCGAGATGGGAAGCGGGGAAACTTGGGTCTGCCTGATCCCCGGCGTGCACGACCTGTTGCCGGGTGCGCGGACCGCGCTGCATATTGACGTGCGCCGGGCCTTCGTGTTCGACGCCGCCGGCGCGCTCGCGTCGCGTCCGGCCTTGGCGGAGGCAGTCTGATGGCGACCGTCACCCTCGACGGCATCGGCCACGCCTATGGCCGCGCCATGACCGAGGCCGACTACGCGCTGAAGCCGCTGCACCATGTCTGGAAACAGGGCCGCGCCTACGCGCTGCTAGGGCCGTCCGGCTGCGGCAAGACGACATTGCTGAACATCATCTCCGGCCTGGTCAGTCCGTCGCACGGCCGCCTATTGTTCGACGGCAAGGACGTGACTCGGCTCCCGACCGAACGGCGCAACATCGCCCAGGTGTTCCAGTTCCCGGTGGTCTATGACACCATGACCGTCGCCGAGAACCTGGGTTTCCCGCTGCGCAATCGCAGCATGGACCGCGCCCTGGTCGCCACCCGCGTCGGTGAGATCGCCGCGATGCTTGGCCTCACGCCGGACCTGCACCGCCGCGCCCGCGGGCTGACGGCGGACGCCAAGCAGAAGATTTCGCTCGGTCGCGGCTTGGTTCGC
>JANXVC010000413.1 GCA_025351925.1 Rhodospirillales bacterium
GCCGTCCGCCGCCAGCTCTGGATCGCACAGGCTTTCTTAACGTCGCCGCACGCCCAGAACATGGCAACAATTCCGCGCACGCTCCTCGACAGCCTCACCGAAGCCGCATGCTACCCAGCCTGAAATGGCCAAAGTCGAGCTTAGTACGCGGCGCCATTATGGCCCAGTGACCGCGAAGCTGCGCAAAACGGTCACTCCGAATAATCCACTCGATTTGTTAAGAGTGCCCGTCCTGATCTCCAGCAGAATCGGGCTCCGCGTCATCAAGCGCCAGACGTGCCGGGCGGCGAAGTGTCAAAAGACATGGTGGGTGCCCGAAGCGCGGCAGCGTACAAGCTGCTGATAAGTCTATCTTCTTCCACAGATGGCCAAAACGCACAGCTTTGCGGTCACTGGGCCTATAAGAAAATCACAAAACTAAAGCTTGGAAAGAGATAGCAGAAGTGTAAGACAAGAATTCTGAACCTCGGTCTGTAATATTTGCAGTCCCTCCATTAAGGACGACAAAAGGATGAACTTTTCTTGCTAAAAAACCTATCCATGTCTCAAAGTCGCCCGTTTTGATTCCAGGATTATCCGCACGAATTTTCTCTGCTCTTTCAATGAAAAGATCATAGAACTTTCCAAGTGGTTGCGGTCCATCCTTCTTTAAACTTTGAAGTGCTTCAAATTGAGATTTATAGATCGCACGGCATGTTGCCTCAAAATCTAATCTCAAATCCTTGTTGGATAAATCAGTAATCACTAAATCTAATTTTTTCTCCAAACTATAGGAAGTTGAGCTTAAAATGTTGTAAATTATTTGTCCAGCGACTCTAGCTTCCTCGCTTTCGTATTTAACATTTATAGATATGTCGTTTGCCAGCACAGCAGCGTTTTGTGCGGGAATCAGTTCTTGAGCTAAGGGTCTTTGGCTATCTGTTCCAAAACGGTTTAGTACGCCGCGGATTTCTTTATCGTATTTGTAAATAAACAATAGTAGGAATGCTAAGAAAACGATTGCTACAAACGGCGTCGTATTGTTTGCAATGACGTTCAGGAATGACACTTCTAACCGTTACACCCTTATTAGTCCGATAATAATAAATTATAGAAAGGGGGGGGGAAAGTCGTGGGAGAGTAGCCGGATAGTCACCAGGGGCGGCGGCGGGCGGAGCCGCACTGGGACTTGGCGGAGGGCAGTAGAGGTGCCCCACGCAAGGTAGGCCAGGACGGGCGAATACTGTTCAGAGACGTTGCGCTAGGCGCTCTTGAGGGTCATGCGGCGGCGCAGCTCGGCCAGCTCGGCACGGGTGGCCTCCAAGTCCTCGGGCGGGACCTTTGGCCGCGGCTCGGTGTCTGCCGGGTGGCGCCGGCCCATGCGGGCACGGTCCACCCGGCCCGGGTTGGGATCGGAGGCGGGGATCGTCACCAGGCGCGTGCCCGGCGTGTCAGGAGAATCGTTCATACCACAGGTCCAGTTCCCAGCTCTCGGCTTCCCAGGCGGTGATCAGGCGGCAGGTGCCGCCCCGGGGAGTGTAGACCACCACGAGGATATCTTGCAGCACTTCCCCGATGACGCGGAAGCGGGGCTCGCCGTAGTCCTCGCGCGTGTCCTCGCGCTCCAGCACATAGCCCGGGAACACCCGCCGGGCATACGCCAGGCGAAGCCGCCCAACTCGAACACCTCGTCGCTCTTGGCCGCATAGAACTCCACCGCGTCGAAGGCGCGATAGACGAGGCGGAACGGCCGTGACGGGGATATCATCCCCTTACACCCGGATTGCCCTGCCCGATGTAGACCCGTATCCGCCGCAGCTCCGCAAGGGCCGGCGCAGTGAGGGTTACGGGCGAGGCAGCTCCGCTTCGGTGCCCCAGGACAGCAGCCAGCGGCGCACCGCCTCGTAGGGCACGGTGCGGCCAGCGTCGGCCGCGACCATGCCTTCATGGACCACCTCGACGAAGGCGGCCGAGTCGTCGTCGACCGGTGCGGGACGTGCAGGTTTAGGCAGGTCGGCAGTCTAGCACAGGCGGTGGCGGACGCGGCAGCCCTTGTTTGCGCCGCAGCTTCGGTCGGTCAAAGGACAGGGCCTCACCCTTGAGAATTGAAGGCTCGTGATCCCCAAGCGTGACCGAGTGGGCAGGCAACCAGAACCTTGCCAACCCCTCTCAGGGCGGAAATTCAGGGTAGTTGGAAGGGACAACGTTCATAGAGACCAGCGCCTTAACATCCCATGGGTTCTCCCTTGGAAAGGCGGTGGCAGACAGCCCCGTCTCCACCATTGCACGATGCACGGCTGGCGGCCAAGCCGACGAATACGGCATCGGCACATACCGATTCATACTTTCGGCTCCAAGAAAACCGCTAACCTCATCCTGCTCGCGTAAGATCGTCACTAACCAGCTACGGCATCGGCGCTCCGGCTGGTAATGCCACTTGAGCATATGATGCAGCAGGACAACGAACCTGTTGCGCAACTCACGCCGATCGCGTGCCGCCGTCTCGTCTAGGAACTCCGCAAGGTTGACGTGATCCACATCAGCCATGCGGCCCTCGCGCAAAGCCTCAGCCTGCCCGGCAAGCCAAGCAGGTTCGTCGATGTCATACAGCGAGCCGAGCGCCTCCGGCTGATGTGCTGCAGCAGGCTTCACCACTCTCCCGGCCCTCCCACGGCCTGCAAAGAGGCTAACACGTCAGCCCGCACGGTGCGAGCAATCTAAGGTCTGAACGGGATAGCGGCCCGGCTCCTTGGTGCATTAATCAAGCAGACCGTGTGAAAACCCTGCTTAGAAGGATTCCGGTGCGGCGTGAGAGTTGGTAGGATCCGGCATGTCGCACATTCCCGGCCACGACCGATCCCAGACGCTGCTCCTGCCAGAGAGCGTGGACGACTATGTCGGTCCC
>JANXVC010000474.1 GCA_025351925.1 Rhodospirillales bacterium
GTGGCAGGCCGACCACGCCGGTGGGTCCGTTGTCGTGCGCGACCTGATGAAGACGCCGCTGCCGTTCGTCGATATGCCCTGGATCGGCGGCGCATTCACCCCGGCCGAGCAGCACTCGCCCGAGATGAAGGCGGCCATCAAGATCTCCGACGACCTGATTGCCGAGCTGCAAGCGGCCGATCATATCGTCATCGGCACGCCGATGTACAACTTCTCCATCCCGGCCGCGCTGAAGGCCTACATCGACCATGTCGTCCGGGTTGGTGTCACGTTTACACCGGACTATAAGGGCCTGCTGACTGGCAAGAAGGCGACCTGCATCCTGGTTTCCGGCGGCAACTACGCGCCGGGTTCGCCGGGTGAAGGCTATAATGTCGCGGGGAGCTATCTCCGTCAGATCCTCGGGTTCATCGGCATCACCGATGTGACCGTGGTGCTGGCCGGGCAGACGACGGCGATCGACCAGGGCCAGAAGACGATGGACGAGTTTGCCGGTCAGTACGAGGGGGATCTTGCGGCGGCGGCTGCGTAGGCGTCACGCCGAGGATTATCGTCGTCACCAGCGCGCAGGATGAGGGACGTCCAAAGCCGTGTAAGGTATGCGGCCTGGAAAAAAGCGCGCTGGTGACACGCGTGGGCTAGAGGCTAGCCGATTGCCTGTTTAAACCGAACGGAAACATCATCCGTAAAATGCAATCAGTCCCCATTGGGGCAGACATTGTCGTTTGAAGTGGCAACGCGAAAGATCGGCTCCACGGCATCGGAGCGACAGATGCTCGCCCGACCGCTCTGACGCCGTCAAGCATCGTAAAGCTCTGGACCGATCAAGCAAACTATTGTAACGATGCGGTTTCGAAAAGGTTTCAGCCATGAAGCTGCATTGCCATGACGTCAACGGGAAAAAGATATTCGTTCGCAAGGACACACCAGACGAGACCGTCGCAAATAGCTGCCTCGGTGACGAGTTCCTAATGATCTCGCAAATCCTCGCAAACATAAGTTACGAAAACACCGTCATAGACCTCGGCGGATATATCGGGGCTGCCGCGATAAAATTCGCGACCACCATACCGCATTGTATTGTCATTACAGTTAAACCATCACCGGAAAACTTTCAAATACTACAACTCAACACAATGCAATATAGAAATATTATAGCCGTAAATGCGGCAATCGGCAATATTTGTTCCAAGATGCCAATATATTCCAGAAACACCGGAGAATGGGGCCATACCTTAGTAAGCACGCCAAAAGACTGCGTTAAACCATCCATGATCGATACCGTGGATGTCCTAACAGTCCAGCAAATCTTGGAAAAATACTCTCCTTCCCGCAATCGCCTTTCCTTGGTGAAAATCGACATAGAAGGCGGCGAGGTGGATCTGCTCAGCGACCCCAGCTGGATGGAGAACTTCGCCGTCGCTACCGCCGAACTGCATGACCGCATCATCAATGGATGCACAAACGCCTGGATCGCCGCAACCAGCAAAAAATCCCGCTTTTCCATAGTCGAACCCGGAGAAAAAATGATCTCCGTCGATCCAGCTCTGCTTCGCGCTCTACACTAAATTCCCCGTTAGCTGCCGGACCCGTGCATTGCGTTCAAAAGAGCGTATGCACCCACCGAAACCACTAAGCCGCCTGCGCAGCCCTCCACCCATACTCCGCGAGCAGCCGAAACTTCTCCCCAGCCTCCCGCCCCCGCGCATCCGCCGCCGTGCCATCCAGCGCCCGGCGGTACACCCCCGCAGCGATCGCCGCCCAGCGGAACAGCGAGAATGCGACAAAAAACTCCATGTCCGGCACCCCGTCGCGCCCGGCCCGCCGGCAATACGCTCGCACATACTCGGCCTCGCTCGGCAGGCCCGGCACGTCCAGACCCTGAATGCCCTGCAAATCCGGCGGCAAGCGCCAGGCCAGGCAGCAATACGCCAAATCCGCCAGCGGATGCCCAAGCGTCGCCAGCTCCCAGTCCAGCACCGCAACCACCCGCGGCTCCGTCGGGTGGATAATCAGGTTGCCGAGCCGGTAGTCGCCATGCGCGATCGTCGTCTCGTCCGCCACCGGCGCGTGCGCGGTGAGCCACGCCATCAGCCGGTCCATCGCCGGCTCCTCGCCGACCCGTGCGCCCGCATACTGCTTCGACCAACGGTCGATCTGCCGGCCGATGTAGTTGTCGGGCCGCCCGAAGCCCTCCAGCCCCGCCGCCCGCCAATCGACGCCGTGCAGCAGCGCCAGCACGCGCCCCATGTCGTCATAGATCGCCGCCCGGTCCGTCGCAGCGACACCCGGCAAGGTGCGGTCGGGGAACACCCGGCCCTCCCGGTAGTCCATGACGAAGAACATCGTGCCGATGACGCTCTCATCCGTGCACAGCAGGTAAACCGGCGGGACCGGCACCCCGCTGTCCCGCAGCGCGCCCAGGATGCGGTACTCCCGGTCCACCGCATGCGCCGACTGCAGCAGCGTGCCCGGCGGCTTCTTCCGCAAGACATACTGCCCAGCCGCGGTGTGCAAATGAAAGGTCGGGTTGGACTGCCCGCCCTGGAACTGCCGGATTTCGCACGGCCCGGCAAACCCCGGCAGATGCCCGGCCAGATATCGCGTCAGCGCCGCCTCGTCGAAGCGGTGGTTCGGCAGCACCGGCACCAGCACCGGCGAGCCGTCAGCCGCCTCGGGCGCCGTCATGCGTTGGGACGCTCCGGCTGGTATTTGGCGAGCTCCAGCCGGCCGATCTGATGGCGGTGCACCTCGTCCGGCCCATCGACGATCCGCAGGGTGCGGGCGTTCTTATACATCGACGCCAGCGCGAAGTCGTCCGACACCCCGGCCGCCCCGTGCGCCTGGATCGCCCAGTCGATCACCGCGCACGCCATGGCCGGGACCGCGACCTTGATCTCGGCGATCTCGCGCCGGGCCGCCTTGTTGCCCACCTCGTCCATTCGCCAGGCGGCGTGCAGCACCAGCAGGCGCGACTGGTCGATTTTGATGCGGCTCTCGGCGATGCGCTCGATCATCACGCCTTGTTCCGCCAGCGGCTTGCCGAACGGACGCCGGCTGAGCACCCGCTTGCAGGTCATCTCCAACGCCCGCTCCGCCATGCCGATCGCCCGCATGCAGTGATGGATGCGGCCTGGTCCCAGGCGCCCCTGCGCGATCTCGAACCCGCGGCCCTCGCCGAGCAGCACGTTCTCCAACGGTACCCGCACGTTCTCAAACAATATCTCGGCATGCCCATGCGGCGCGTCGTCATAGCCGAACACCGGCAGATGCCGCAGCACCTGCACGCCGGGCGTGTCGCGCGGCACCAGCACCATGCTCTGCTGGCGATGGCGGTCGGGGCTGTCCGGATCGGTCTTGCCCATGACGATCAGCAGCTGGCAGCGCGGGTCGTTGGCGCCCGACGACCACCACTTGCGGCCGTTCACGACGTAGTCGCCCCCGTCGCGCTCGATCCGGCACTGGATGTTGGTGGCGTCCGACGACGCGACCTCCGGCTCCGTCATGCAGAACGCCGAGCGGATTTGCCCCTCCAGCAACGGCTCCAGCCACTCCTGCTTCTGCGCGTCGGTGCCGTAGCGGTCGAGCGTCTCCATGTTGCCGGTGTCGGGCGCCGAGCAGTTGAACACCTCCGACGCCCAGGACACCCCACCCATGATCTCGGCGAGCGGCGCGTATTCCAGGTTGGTCAGCCCGGCGCCGCGGTCGGAGTGCGGCAGGAACAGGTTCCACAAGTCCGCCCGCCGGGCCACGGCCTTCAACTCCTCGACGACCGGCACCGGCTGCCAGCGGTCATGACCGGCGTGCTGGTCGATATAGCTCGCCTCGTTCGGATGAATATGCGCTTCCATGAAGGCCTGCAGCCGCCGCTGCAGCTCCTGGACCTTTGCCGAGTGCCCGAAATCCAAATCGTCCTCCCTCGCAACTTCTTGGATGCGACCTTACCGATCGCCAGCGCTTCCGCCAGCGTGATTTATGCCGCGGCGAGCGCGCCATTGAGCCGGCAGCGCTTCCATCGCGCAACAGTTTGAACTACCCATGGCAACGAGGCGATAGGCAGCCCAACCATGCAAGCCGCGCCGGGCCATCCGCACCCATTTTGGAGGTAATTCCTTGAGCATCTTCGGCAACATCATGGACAAGATTTTCCACCACGCCAGCGCGGCCCCGGCAGACGCAACAGCCTCTACCACCGGCGTGGCCGACAGCATGGCGTCCGGAGCGCCGACCGGCGGCGGCACCGCTGCACCCTCGGTGGACGTAGGCGCGGTGCTGAGCCAGATGGCCTCGACAAAGGGTGGCGGCGGCAACTACCAGACCTCGATCGTCGATTTGCTAAAGCTGCTCGACCTTGATTCCAGCCTCGACGCGCGCAAGTCGCTGGGCCAAGAGCTGAGTGTGCACGCCGGGGCTGACGGCAGCGCGGAGCAGAACATCGCGCTGCACAAGGCGGTCGTGCAGAAGCTCGCGGAGAATGGCGGCAAGGTGCCGGACAGCATGAAGGCCTGAACACGCAGGGCAGGGCGGTTCCAGCCGCCCTGCAAATTCAGATCGCTACTGCTTTGGATGGCGCGGCGCCTCGGGACCATGCCGTCCGCTGGGGCGTTCGCCGCCGTCGGGCTTGGCCTGGTGATCCCCAGAATCGTTGCTGCCCTTCTGCTGCTGCCGCTCGCGCGCGTTGTGGTGGTGGGTTTCGGGCTTGTCGGCGTTCTGGTGGCTGCTGCCGGGGCCGCCCACGGTGCGGTCGGCGTGCTCGGTCTTGGTTTTCTCGGTCATACGTCGCTCCTTTTGACTGCGGCCCCAACGCAGGGAACAACGCATCGTTTTACGCGGCCGGCCCTTGTCATGCCCGAGCCCAAGGTTTTTCATGGCGCCCGCACCAAGGCCAACCGGAGACCGCGATGAAGCTGATCAGCGCCACCCCAAGCCCCTACGCGCGCAAAATCCGCATCGCGCTCGCCGAGAAATCGGTTCCGTTCGAGCTGCAGACCGAGGTGCCGTGGAACGACGACACCAGCCTGCCCCAGCATAACCCGCTGGAAAAGCTGCCGGTCCTGCTGCTCGACGACGGATCGACGGTCTGGGAGAGCAGTTTCATTCTTGAGTGGATCGAGCGGAAGTTCCCGGAGCCCCCGCTGCTGCCGCCTGACGACGACGGCATCCTGGCGCATAAGCGCATGGACGCGCTGGCGACCGGCGTGTGCGACGCCTTCCTCCTGGTGTTCTTCGAGCGCATGCGGCCCGAGGCGCACCGCAGCCAGCCCTGGACCGACCGCCAGATGCGCAAGGTGCACGGCGGCATCGCGGAGATCGCCCGCGTAGTGGGCGACCGCCCCTGCGCGGTCCGCGACGCCTTCGGCATCGCCGACATCTCGGCCGGCAGCGCGCTGGGCTGGCTCGACGTCCGCTTCCCCGAGCTCGGCTGGCGCAAGACGCACCCGAACCTCTCCCGCTACATGGACGGCCTGATGACCCGGCCCTCGTTCCAGAGCACCACGCCGTATCCGCAGAGCATCACCAGCGCCGTCGTATGATCCCCTAAACCTTATAAGGAAGCCCAATGGACGAGATCTGGCGCCTGCCCGCCACCACCCTGGCCCACATGATCCGCAGCCGGGACGTCTCGGCGCGGGAGGCGGCGGAGGCAGCGCTGGCGCGGCTCGACGCCGTGAACCCGCAGCTCAACGCCGTGGTGGAGCACCGGCCCGAGGAGGTGCGGGCGGCAGCCGACCGGATCGACCGTGCCATCGCGGCCGGCGAGGACCCGGGTCCCCTGGCCGGCGTGCCTGTGACGGTCAAGGTCAACGCCGACCAGGCCGGCTTCGCCACCACCAACGGCGTGACCCTGCAGCGTGACCTCGTGGCACAGGCCAACAGCCCCGTCGTGGACAACTTGCTGCGCGGCGGCGCCGTGCTGCTGGGTCGGACCAACGCGCCGGCCTTCTCGCTGCGCTGGTTCACCACGAACCGGCTGCACGGCGACACCCGCAACCCGCGCGACCCGCGGCTGACGCCGGGCGGCTCCTCCGGCGGCGCCGCGGCGGCGGTGGCGGCGGGGATCGGCCACCTCGCGCACGGCACCGACATCGGCGGGTCGATCCGCTATCCCGCCTATGCCTGCGGCGTGCACGGCTTGCGTCCGACGCTCGGCCGGGTGCCAGCCTACAACGCGTCGTCGCCGGAGCGCGGGATCGGGCCGCAACTGATGGCGGTCTCCGGCCCGATCGGCCGCACGATCGCCGATCTGCGCCTGGGCCTCGCGGTCATGGCGGCGCCGGACGCGCGCGACCCCTGGTGGGTGCCGGCCCCGCTGGAGGGTCCGCCGGCCCCGCGTCACGCCGCGCTCTGCCTGCGTCCCGGCGGCCTCGCCATCGCGCCGGAGGTCGAGGCCGCCCTGCGCGACGCGGCGCAGCGCCTCGAAACCGCGGGCTGGACCGTCGAGGAGGTCGCCGACGTCCCATCGCTGCACGAAGCCACCGAGCTGCAAGTCCGGCTTTGGCTCGGCGACGGCTTCGCGGCCCTGGCGTCCGCCATCGAGCGCGAGGGCGACCCCGGCGCGCTCGCGGTGCTGGCGTGGGCACGCGCCCAGGCCGAGGCGATGCCGCCCGACGTCGTCGCCCAGTCGCTGATCCGCCGCGCCAGCCTGACCCGCGAGTGGCTGCTGTTTCTGGCGCGACATCCGGTCCTGCTGCTGCCGGCCTCGGCGGAGCTGCCCTTCCCGGACGGGCTCGATCTCCAAGGTCCCGCGGCGGCCGAGCGGGTCTGGCGGGCGCAGCTCACCCAGACCGGCCTGCCGCTGATGGGCCTGCCCGGCCTCGTGGTATCTACCGGATTGGTCGGCACCACCCCGGTCGGGGTGCAGGTGATCGCCGGGCGCTACCGCGAGGATCTCTGTTTGCTGGCCGGCGAGGCAATCGAGGCCGGCGGCGTGCCGCCCTCGCCGATCGACCCGGTTTCGCCCGGCGCATAATATGAAAATAGCCGGCTCACCCATCAGGCGCGCCGGCCATCCATCATCACAGTCCAAAGCATCCGGCCAGAGGCGATGCCCCTGGCCGGCTTCGAGCCGACTTTAGTTCTTCTGGCTGAAGTTGCTCTTCTCGTTCTGCGGGCTGCCCGCCTCGGGACGGCCCGGCATCGCCGGCGTCTTCGGCTGCTCGCCCGCGGCCTTGCCCGACTGCACCGACGCCTGCGGAGCTGCCGGCTTCTGCTCAGCCTTCGCCGGCTCGCTTTTTGCCGGCTCAGCCTTGGCCACTGGCGCCTTGTCGTGCTGCTCGACGCTCGTCTCGAAACGCTCGGCAACCTTCTTCAGGTCGGCGGCCAACTGCGCCGGCCCCGGCTTGCTGGGCTGCGGCGCGGCCGGATGGGCTTGCTGCACCTTCTCGACCTCGTGGCGCACCGCCGGCAGCGCCCGGGTCACCTGCTCGACCACCACTTCGTCGTGGCGTACGGTGTCGCGCACCGTCTCATACCGCTCGGTCACCTCGCGGCGCAGCACGATCTCCTCGGTCACCCGCACGCTCTTCCAGACCTCGGCCACCTCGAAGCTGTCGCTCATCTCGATGGTGCTCTCGGTCAGCATCGCCTCGGTGCCAACAGCACTGGCGCCCGTCGGCTTGCGGCGCTCGACGATCACCCGCTCCTCGCGCAGCGCCACCGACTGCTCGACCGGGGTCTCCACGACGATGCGGCGCACCCGCGTCGTCTCGCCGGACACCAGGCGGGTGCCCACATTCAGCGTTTCTTCGCCGACCGGGATGACCTCGACGCTGCTGCCGGTCTGATGTGTGGCGCCATAGCTGGATTGGACCTTTTGGCTGGACTGCACGGCGTATTCACCGCGCGGCGCGTAGCCAGACATCGCCTGCTGCGACGCCTTGCCGAACGAGAGCATGAGGTCCCAGAACGGAATACCGGTGGATACTGGAGCGTCCGGACGCAAGTTCGTATCACGTCGAGTCGTGTTCGAATCGTAAGCCATCATAGTCTCCGTATTTAGTTTAGGAGCCTGGGCATGACATTATGCTCCAGGCATAGTCCACGGTCTGAATGAGCCCGGCCCGACTGTCGTGCCAGCGCCGGTCTCTTCCAGTTCCTGACGCGGGTACTACCGCCCGCGCCGTGACTACTCGGCCGCGGTGCGGTGGCTGTGCGCCTGCTGACGCTGGCCGACCTGCACCTCGAGCGGACGCAGGGTCTCGTCGGCGGTACGACGCACAGCACGCAACAGGGTTGCGGTGCCCTGCATCAGCGTGTCCATGTATTCCCGCACGAAGCGCTGCTGCATCTCGACGACCGCGGACGGGTTCGTAAGGCGGAACAGCTCCTGGGTGGCGCGCAGGTTTGTCTGCACGACGCCCTCGACCAGGCCCGCTATGCCCTGCTGCATATCGCGCAACCCGCCCTCGGCGGCATGCGGCAGCGTCATGAGCTGACGTACCTCATTCGACGCACCCTGCGCCGCCTGAGCCATCTTGCGGCTGACGGCCTCGAAGGTCTGCGCCGTATCCTGCGCGATCTGACGCTGGCCCTCGGCCATGGCCTGGGTGCTCCGGCGCACCGTCTCATTCGCCGTCTCCCCAGCGCGCCGGATCGCCTCGACCCCGGCCTGGGTGCCCTGGCGGGTCACGTCCGCCGTCGCGTCGGCGCCCTTGCGCATCGCCTCCGCGGTGGCACGGGCACGCTGCTGTGTGACGTCAGCGGCCAAATGCGCCGCATTCTCCGCAGCCTGTGTCTCGGCCCACACATTGGCTCCGACAGTCGCCTGGCTGCTATTGGACTTGGTGTCCTGCACCTTGTTGAAATCAGACATTCTGCAGCTCCGTTATCTCGTGGACGGTATATCATTTGTGCATCGCACAATAAGAAAATGTATGAATGCTAACTAATATAAAAGTCACAAATTCGTGAGAATACGCCGTTCGAGGGCGTTTTATGAGGGTCTGATTTGCCGGCGCGGAACTTGACTTATGATGTTATCCAATTATGATCGTAAGTTGTACAAATTTTCAGTTAATATGCCAAATAAGTTTCATATGTGAGACAATCCATATTATATATTGTTTGTTCCTGAAACTTTTGTATCTAGTCCTGCCGGCAACCTTAGTTGCTGCTCTGGGTAATCATGGTGCTCCAAAAATCTCGGACGGACGGCTGAAATGCGGCCTCTGAGCCACGCACCCGAGGCTTTTGGGACACGTGCCGATCACAAGCACGCAGGCTCCGCTTCGTTTCAGGCTTCCTCAATGCCATGTCATGCCCATGAAAACCCCAAAGCACTCCTCGGCCTCGTCTGCTCCCTTTATGATGGCGGAGCTCGCATGGGCGTCGTGGGAGACCATCGCCCGGCGTACTTTGATGATGGCGCAGAACTCCTGCTCGATCGCCGAGTACAACCGCATGATCTATGAGAAGACCGCGGCCACCCTGGAAATCAGCCGGGTGCTGGCCTCGCCGATCAGCGCCTCTGCCGAGGCACTCTTGAAGCCGCTGCACAGCAGAGCGACCGCCAATGTGCAGCGCTTGCGGAAACGCTGATTTCGGGCGGCCGATCATCAGACGCAAGGTGTTGGAGCGGTCCCGCCGAATGCGGTGATAGCGCGGGCCTTGAACGCCGCGCACGGGTGCCGCGCGTTCCTACCCGAGCAGCACCCAGCGCAGCGCATAGGCGAACAGCGCCGTCACAGCCGCGCTCACTGCCCACAACCCGGCAAACCACAGCCAGCGCGATCCGGCCCCACCCGAGCTCGCCCCAGAAGTCGGCCCGGAAATCGCCATAATCAATGATACCCCGCGTCGTGCTGCACCTTGCCGCGGAACACCCAATAGGCGTAGCCGCTATACGCCATGATCACCGGAATCATCACAGCCGCGCCCACCAGAAGGAACACCTGGCTGGCGCGCGGCGCGGCGGCGTCCCAGATCGTGACCGTCGGCGGCACGATCATCGGATAGAGCGAGATCCCAAGGCCCGCAAAGCTCAGCACGAACCAGCCGAGCGCGCAGAGGAACGGCGTCAGTTCCCGGCCGCTCGCCAAGCTGCGGAAAAACCCGAACGCCAGCAGGACCACCAGCACCGGTACTGGACTGGTGAGCAGGATGCCGGGCCAGGAAAACCAGCGGTCCGCCAGGGCGCCGCGCAGGAACGGGGTCCAAAGGCTGACGGCGCCGATCATGCCCAAGGTCGCGCAGCCCAGCCAAAACGCCTGACGACGCGCCCGCTCATGCAGCTCGCCCGAGGTGCGCCAAACCAGCCAAGTCGCGCCGAGCAGGGCGTAGCCAATGACGGTGGCGACGCCGCACAGCACGGTGAACGGCGTGAGCCAATCCCACCAGCCGCCGGCATAGGCTTCGTTCACCACCCGGATACCCTGCAGCAGCCCGCCCAGGGTCAGCCCCTGGCACAACGCCGCCGCGGTCGAGCCGGCGAAGAACACCAGGTCCCAAAAAGCGCGGCCACCCTCGCTATAGGCGCGGAAGCGGAACTCAAAGGCCACGCCGCGGAAGATCAGCGCCAGCAGCATGCCGATGACCGTCGGATACAGCGCCGGCAGAATGATCGAGTAGGCCAATGGGAACACCGCCAGCAGCCCGGCGCCGCCCAGCACGAGCCAAGTCTCGTTGCCGTCCCACACCGGGGCGATCGTGTTGATCATCACGTCGCGGTCCTGCCGCCCGCGCTCGAAGGCGAACAGGATGCCGCAGCCGAGGTCAAACCCGTCGGCGACCACATACATCAGCACTGCGAAGGCCAGCACGCCGGCCCAGACGGTCGAGAGATCGACGGAGATGCCCATCGCGCTACTCCGCCGGCTGCGGCTGCGCGCCGCCGTGCACCGCGGCGGGCCCGGGCGCGATGCCAGCGGTGCGGATCGGCACCTGCGGCTGCTGCTCGGGCTCGTCGTGTTCCGGCGTCTTGCCCATCATGCGGAGCAGGATCAGCACGCCCGAGCCGAACACGAAGAAATAGACGATGGCGAACACCGCGAGGCTGGTGGCGACGCCAGGCAGCGCGATCGGCGCGACGCTGTTCACCGTGCGCAGCAGGCCATAGACGGTATAGGGCTGCCGGCCGACCTCGGTCGTGACCCAGCCGGACAGGATGGCGACGAACCCCGCGGGACCCATCAGTACGGCCGTGCGCTGCAGCCAGGTGCTCTCATACAGGCGCTTTCGATAACGCGCCCAAAGGCTCCAGGCGCCGATGCCCAGCATGGCGAAGCCGATACCGACCATCAGGCGGAACGACCAGAACACCACGGCGGCGTTGGGCCGGTCCTCGCGCTTGAACTCCAGCAGGCCCGGCACCCGGCCGTTCCAGCTATGCGTCAGGATCAGGCTGGACAGATGCGGGATTTCGATCGCCCACTTGGTGCGCTCCTCCCGCATGTCGGGCAGGCCGAACAGCGTCAGCGGCGCGCCGTCGCGCGGCTCCCAGCTTCCCTCCATGGCGGCGATCTTGGCGGGCTGGTGCTCCAGCGTGTTCAGCCCGTGCAGGTCGCCCATGCCGATCTGCAGGGGCGCCACGATGGCGGCCATCCACATCGCCATGCCGAACATCACGCGCGCCTGCGCATTCTTGTTGTTGCGCAGCAGGTGCCAGGCGCCGACCGCGCCGACCACGAAGGCGACCGACAAATAGCTGGCCAGGATCATGTGCGGGAAGCGGACGAACACGCTCGGGTTGAAGATGATCGCCAGCCAGCTCTCAGGCAGGAAGCGGCCGTCGGGCGCGATCGTGTAGCCCGCCGGCGTCTGCATCCACGAGTTGATCGACAGGATCCAGAACCCGCTGATTAGCGTGCCGACCGCCACCATGCAGCTCGCAGCGAAGTGCAGCCGCGGGCCGACCTTCTGCATGCCGAACAGCATGACGCCGAGGAACCCGGCCTCCAGGAAGAATGCGGTCAGCACCTCGTACGCCATCACCGGGCCGACGACGGCGCCGGCTTGTTTGGCGAACACGCTCCAGTTGGTGCCGAACTGGTAGGACATGACCAGGCCGGAGACGACGCCCATGGCGAAGCCGACCGCGAAGATGCGCAGCCAGAACTGATAGACGTCGAGGAACACCGGCCGCTTGGTCCAGAGCCACAGGCCCTCCAGCACCGCGAGGTAGCTGGCCAGCCCGATGGAAAACGCCGGGAAAACGATGTGAAAGGCCACGGTGAACGCGAACTGCGCCCGGGCCAGATGGAAGGCATCGACGGTGAATGGCATGACGTTACGGCGGCTCGACCGCCCCTTTCAGCTTTACCGATCCGGCCTGACACGTCTGCGGATCGCTGCACGGCCTATGGTGCTAAGATGCCCTGTGCCGCCGGAATGTCCAGCCATGCCCTGGCACCGACGGCCCGGATAGTTTTGGTCGGAGCCGCCCTATGATCGCCGAAAACCAGGAAATACAATGCGCGTGCTGCTGATCGAGGACGACACGTCCACCGCCGACTACCTGGCCAAGGGACTACGGGAGGTCGGGCATGTGGTCGAGGTGGCGCGCACCGGGCGCGACGGCCTGTTCCTGGCGCTGAACGAGGGCTTCGACGCCATCATCACCGACCGCATGCTGCCGGGGCCCGACGGGCTCAGCATCTTGCGGGCGCTGCGCGCGTCGGGCAACCGCACCCCGGTCTTGATTGTGACCGCGCTGGGAGAGGTTGACGCCCGGGTCGATGGGCTGGACGCCGGCGCGGATGACTATCTCGCGAAACCCTTCGCCTTCAGCGAATTGCGCGCGCGCCTCGACGCCATGACCCGGCGCGCCGCCGCGACCAGCGAAGGCGAGGCCGCCGTGCTGCGCGTCGCCGATCTCGAGATGAACCTGCTGCGCCGCATCGTGCGCCGGGCCGGTCAGCCAATCGAGCTGCTGCCGACCGAGTTCCGCCTGCTGGAGTTCATGATGCGCCGCCCGGGCCAGGTGCTGACCCGCACGATGCTGCTGGAGCGGGTGTGGGACTTCAACTTCGATCCCACGACCAACGTGGTCGATGTCCACGTGAGCCGGCTTAGGCGCAAATTGGATACGGGTGGGCCGCCGCTGATCCGCACCCTGCGCGGCGCCGGCTACGTGCTCGGGCCGGGCTAGCTGCGCATGAGTGGGATACGCCGGAGCTTCG
Organism: Rhodospirillales bacterium; assembly: GCA_025351925.1. Taxonomy (GTDB): domain Bacteria; phylum Pseudomonadota; class Alphaproteobacteria; order Acetobacterales; family Acetobacteraceae; genus CAHJXG01. Next base: position 13,116 of record JANXVC010000474.1, read on the forward strand.
CGCTGCGGGTGGCGGCGCTGTCGGCCGCCCTGGTGGTGCTGGTCTGCGGCGCGGGCTTCGGCTGGGCCTATTTTCAGGTCGCGGGGGCGCTTAGGACGCAGCTCGACGCGGCGATCGCGACCGATGCGGAGGGCTACCTGGAGGACCTGGAGAACTTCGGTCCGCAGGGCTTCGCCGCCAGCGTCGCCGTCGCGGCCCGGCGCCGTGGCGCCTTGGTGCTGCTGCGCACCGCCGACGGCGGCCGGGTTGCCGGGGCGCTCGACGGCGCGCCGATCGGCCTGCGCGGCTTCACCACCTTGCGCGCGCCGGACGGGCGGGACCTGCGCGTGCTCGGCGCGGCGCTGCCGGGCGGGCTGGAGCTGATGGTCGGTGCGGACCTGGCCCCGGTCCGGCGCGGCGCGGCGGCGCTGACCGGGACGCTGCCGGTCGCCGGCGCGGTGGCGGCCCTCGCGGCGCTGCTGCTCGGCTTCGTCGTGGCGCGCCGGCTGGAGCTGCGGCTGCGCGCCGTGTCGGAGGCCGGGCAGGCCGTCATCACCGGCGACCTGTCCCGCCGCCTGCCGCTGCACGGCACCGGCGACGAGTTCGACCGGCTGGCCGGCACCATGAACGCAGTGCTGGCCCGGGTCGAGGCGCTGGTCGAGGGCCTGCAATCCACCACCGCCAGCGTCGCCCATGACCTGCGCAGCCCGCTGTTCCGCCTGCGCCAGCAGCTCGAGGCTGCCGTCGCCCGCCCGCGCGAGCCGGAGGCCGACACAAGGACCCTGGAGGCGAGCCTCGCGGAGCTGGACGGCGTGCTGGTGACCTTCTCGGCCCTGCTGCGCATCGCCCAGGTCGAGGCCGGGCTGACCGGCGCGGAATTTGAGGTGGTGGACCTGTCGGCGCTGGCGGGCGCTGTCGTAGAGCTCTATGCGGCGGTGGCCGAAGACGCCGGACAGCGCCTGGACACCTCCGTAACGCCGGGCCAGCGGGTCCGTGGCGATCCGGCGCTGCTGCGGCAGGCGATCGCCAACCTGATCGAGAACGCGCTGACCCATGGCGGCCCCGCCGTGCGCGTCGAGGTCGCCGTACGCGCGGCGCCCGGCAGCGGTCCCACGCTGCAAGTCAGCGACACCGGCCCCGGCATTCCCACCATCGAGCACGGCCGCGTGCTGGAGCGGTTCTACCGCCTGGACCGCAGCCGCAACACGCCCGGCAGCGGCTTGGGCTTGGCACTGGTCGCCGCCGTCGCGCGGCTGCACGGCGCGTCGCTGCGGCTGGACGACGCGGCGCCGGGCCTGTCGGTGACTCTTACTTTCCCGAAGCCTGACGCTTTTCCCGAAATCTGACGAAATCGACATGTTGGCGCTGGGCGTCCGTCCATACAGGACACGGCATATGCACGGCCATGCGGAGCCGATCCGCCCCAATATCAGGAGTTCACATGTCCAGTCTGAAATCCCGCCGCAACGCCGCCTTCGCCGCCGTGCTATTGGCCGGCACGGCGCTCGGCGGCCTCGGCGCCACGCTGCGTCCCGCCGCCGCCGAAGGTTCGGCTACCGCAGCGCCGATTGCAGCGCAGCCCATCGCGGCGCTGCCGGGCTTCGGCGACCTCGTCGCCCGCGTGCGCCCCGCGGTCGTGACCATCACCAGCACCGAGCGCGTCCAGGCCGAGCAGGCCAGCTCGCCGTTCCCCGACGGCTCCGAGCAGGACAAGACTTTCCGCCACTTCTTCGGCGGCAACCAGCCCGGCGGGTCGAACGGCTCCAACGGTTCCAGCGGCAATGAGGGGCGTCTCGCCAAGGCGCTCGGCTCCGGCTTCATCGTAGATGCCGAGGGCCATGTCGTCACCAACAACCACGTCGTGGACGGCGCGACCAAGGTCGTCGTGACGCTCGATGACGGGCGGGAGCTGGACGCCCACGTGGTAGGCCGCGACGCCCGCACGGACATCGCCGTGCTGCAGGTGGACGCCGGCGTGAAGCTGCCATACCTGGCGCTGGGCGACAGCGACAAGGCGCGCCCGGGCGACTGGGTGGTGGCGATGGGCAACCCGTTCGGTCTCGGCGGCACTGTGACGGCGGGTATCGTATCGGCGCGCGGCCGCGACATCGGCGCGGGTCCGTATGACGACTTCCTGCAGGTCGATGCGCCGATCAACCGCGGCAACTCCGGCGGCCCGCTGTTCAGCACGGACGGCACCGTCATGGGGGTGAACACCGCGATTTTCAGCCCGTCCGGCGGCTCGGTCGGCATCGGCTTCGCCATCCCGTCGAACCTGGTGAAGACGGTCGTGGCCGAGCTGGAGCAGAGCGGCCATATCGAGCGCGGCTACCTCGGCGTGATGTCGCAGAAGCTGAGCCCCGAAATCGCCTCGGCGCTGCGGCTGGCGCACCCGACCGGCGCGTTGGTGGCGGAGGTCGAGCCGAACGGTCCCGCGGCGAAAGCCGGGCTGAAGCCGGGTGACGTCGTCACTGCGGTGAACGGCACGGCGGTTAACGACCCGCGCGCGCTGGCCCGTCAGGTGGCAGCGTTGCGGCCCGGCAGCAGCGCCACGGTGGCGGTGCTGCGCGACGGCTCCGAGCAGTCGCTGCAGATGACCACGGCGGCACTGCCGGAAAAGGTCGCCGACGCCAGCACGCCTGGCGCCCCGTCGGACAACGGCAAGCTCGGCCTCGCTTTGGCGCCGATCAACCCCGCGGCCCGGCAGAGCCTGGGTCTGGCGGACGCGGTGACGGGTGCGGTGATCGCGGCCGTGCGCCCCAACAGCCCAGCGAGCGAGGCGGGCCTGAAGCCCGGCGATGTGCTGCTCAGCGTCGGCAACCGGCCGGTCGGCTCACCCGAGGAGGCGGTGCAGGCAATACGTAAGCAGCAGGGCACGAAGCAGCAGGCCGTGGCGCTCCGCGT
>JANXVC010000488.1 GCA_025351925.1 Rhodospirillales bacterium
CTGCTCCGGCGACAGGGCCAGCACCGGGTAGCACAAGGAGCGCCTGCTCGACCACCTCGCCGAACTGCTGACCGGCAATGGCGGCGAGCCGATCCTTTTCCTGGTTGAGGACGTCCACTGGATCGACCCGACCACGCGGGAGCTGCTGGATTTGTGCATCGAGCGGGCGGCGGCCTCCCGCTGCCTAATACTGCTGACCTTCCGGCCAGACTTCCAGCATGGCTGGGCGGCGCGGGCCGAGGTGACGGCATTGGCGCTGAACCGGATTGGCCGCCGCCAGTCGATGGAACTCGTAGAAAACGTAGCGAACGGGACGCGGCTGCCGGACGAGGTGCTCGAGCAGATCGTCGGCAAGACCGATGGGGTGCCGCTGTTCGTCGAGGAGCTGACGAAGGCGGTCATCGAGTCGGGGCTGCTGAAGAAAACGCCAGACGGCTATGTCCTAGTCGGGCCGCTGCCGCCGCTGGCGATCCCGGCGACGCTGCAGGACTCGCTGCTCACCCGGCTCGACCATCTCGGCCCAGCCAAGGAGCTGGCGCAGATCGGCTCGGTGATCGGGCGGGAGTTCTCCTGCGCCGCGGTGCGGGCGCTGTCGGCCCTCAATGGCGACGCGCTTGACCGCGCGCTGCAGCAGCTCGTGGCCACCGGGCTGGTGCACCAGCATAGCCGGCCGACGGGCGCCACCTATACGTTCAAGCACGCTTTGGTGCAGGAGGCGGCCTACAGCACGATCCTGCTGAGCCGACGCCAGCAGCTGCACGCGCGCTGCGCCGAGGTGCTGCAGACGCTCGCCCCGGAGCTCGCCGAGCGGGAGCCCGAGGTGCTGGCCCGGCACTACACCGAGGCCGGGTTTGCCGAGCGGGCGGTCGATCTATGGCTCGCCGCCGGCCGGCGCGCGGCCGAGCGGTCGGCCAACCTCGAGGCGATCGGGCATCTGACCAAGGGCCTCGTGGTGCTGGCGGACCTGCCGGCGGGGGAGGCCCGGGCCCGGCGCGAGCTGCTGCTGCAGGTCGGGCTCGGCATCCCGCTGATGGCGTGCCGCGGCTACGCCGCGCCCGAGACCGGCGAGGCGTTCCGGCGGGCGAGCCAGCTGGCGGAGCAGCTCGGCGACGACGTGCAGCGCACCAGCGCCTTCTACGGCCTGTGGGCCTACTACTGCTCGCTTGGCGAGAACCGGGTGGCCGAGGCCCTGGCGGCGCGCCTGGTTCGGCTCGCGAACGAGGTCGGGGACCGCAACGTCGCGGTCATCGCCGGCCGCGCCCTGGGCACGTCGCGCTATCTGCTGGGCGACCAGGCCGGGGGACGCGCCGAGATCGAGGCCAGCCTGCAATTGCATGACACCGCGGTCCATCGTCCCCTGGTGCACCGCTTCGGGCAGGACCAGCACGTCGCCGGGCTCGCGACATTGTCGGTCATCGATTGGATCGAGGGATATCCCGATCGCGCGCAACGGACCAGCCTGGCTGCGGTCGAGGCCGCCCTCGCGAGCAAGCACGCCAACTCGCTGGGCTTTGCGCTCGCCTGCAGCGCGTGCCCGGTCGCCATATTCCGCGGCGAGTGGGACGCGGCCGGACGGATGGTCGAGACGCTGCTGGAGCACTCGCGCAACCACCGGCTCGGCCTATGGCACGCCCACGCCCTCGCCTTCCGCGGCGAGGTGCTCGCCGAGCGCGGCGAGTTCGCGGCTGGCATCGCGGACTTCCGCGCGGCGCTGCTGGAATTTGAGGTGGTGGTATCCAGCGTGCGGCTGCCGGCGCATCTGGGCGCCTTCGCCCGCACCCTGGGCCGCGCGGGACAGCTCGACGAGGCGCTCGCGGTCGCCGAGGACACCGTCCGCCTGGCCGAGCGGCGTGAGGAGCGCTGGTGCCTGGCGGAGCTGCTGCAGATCAAGGGCGACATCCTGGCGGCCTGCGGCAGCACTGGCCTGGCCGAGGCCGCCCTGCTCGAAGCGGTCAGCGTGAGCCGCCGCCAGGCCATGCGCGGCTGGGAGCTGCGCGCCTGCCTCAGCCTCGGCAGGCTATGGCGCCGGGTAGGACGCCGGGGGGAGGCGTTCGACCTCATCTCCGCGGCCGTAGCGCCCTTTGTCGAGGGCGAAGCCACGGCGGATATCTCGGACGCCCGGCAGCAGCTATCGGAGATGGCGCCCCGATCGGTGGCCCGCCAGGTTCAAGTCGCCGCCAATGATGCAAGCCAGGCGGCGTAGGGTGTGTTGCGCGCCATGTGCCGGTTGTAGTCGGGTGCGCCGTCCGTCCACCAGACGGGCCCGCGCTCGCCCAAAGCCCGCTTCGCCGCGTCCACGCGCTGCCGCGCCGCCTCGCGCGCTGCCGCGTTTTCTTGCCGCAGCGCCGCCTGCTTGGCCCGCCGTGCGGACATCAGCTCCCGGGTGTGGACGGCCCGGGTTTCGGCGTCCAGTGCGGGGTCGGTGCAGCGCCACAGACGGCCGCGTACGACGAAGTAGCGGCCATCCGGCGTCACGGGATAACGCATAGGCCTAAAATTCTCCAATCCAAGCGGGGCCTCCAATCCAAGCGGGGTATGCCATGAACGTCGATGTAAGAGATGTGACCAGGCCGGCCCAGCAGGAGCAGGAGCCGCGTCCGGTCGGCTGGGCGGAGGCATTCGAGCATGAGCTCGCAGCACTCGGCCCGGCGGCGCGACGCGGCCGGCTGCAGGCGCTCTGCCTGTCCGGCGGCGGGGTGCGCAGTGCAGCCTACTGCCTCGGCGTGCTGCAGGCCTTGGCCGCGGCCGGCTACCTGTCTGGCTTCCACTATCTCTCAACCGTTTCCGGCGGCGGGTATATCGGTGCCTGGCTGCAAACGATGATCCAGCGGCACGGTGCCGCGGGAGCGCAGCAACGGCTGGCGCAAGGCGACGCTGCCGAGCCGGGGCTGGATCCGATCGAGCTACGGCGACTGCGCAGCTACACGAATTGGCTGACGCCCAATGGCGGGCTGCTCTCGCTCGACGGCTGGACCGGGTTGGCGATCTACCTGCGCAACGTGTTGCTGAACTGGCTAGTATTCGGACCGCTGTTCCTGCTGGGTGCGCTGCTCGCGGTAGCCACCCGCACGACGTTCTTTCTCCTGCAAGGCACGCCGTCATCCGGGACGGAGCTGCAACTATCGGGCATCGGCGGCGTGCCGGCCATGGTGGCGGCGCTGTTCCTGCTGGCTGGGCTGGCGGGCCTGGTTTGGGGCACCACGGGGTCCTGCCGGGGCCTGCCGAGCCGCCGGCCAAAGCGGGCTGGGCTGCTGGACTACTGGACGCCGCCCTTCATCGAGCGCCGGATCGTTGTTCCCTCGCTGATCTGGGCATTCTGCATTCCGCCTGCGCTGGCGCCGGCCTGGGCCTGGCTGCTGGTCGGGCCGTGGCAGGCGCGCTGGGCGCTGCCGCTGCTGTTCGCTGCGGGCAGCATCGCCGGATACCTGGCCGCCGCCGTCACGCGGCCGCCGGGCACCGCGCCGTACTGGAACAACCTAGTGCCGTGGTGCCTGGCCAGCGCCGCCGGAGCGCTCACGCTCCGCGCCGGGCTGCTGCTCGCATGGGCGCTGCCGCAGTCTATGGCTGGCGAAATCATGGCGATCGCGGGACCGGCCTGGCTGCTGCTGTGCTACGCCGTGCTGTCGGCGGTGCACGCCGGCCTGCGCGGCGCCACCGGCACGCCGTGGAGCCGTCACGCGGTCGATACGTTCTCCGGCCTGGATATCGAGTGGATGGCGCGCATCACCGCAATGCGGCTGCGCGTTGGGCTGGCGTGGGGCGGTTTCGCGCTCTGTGTCCTGGCCCTGTCGCACCTGCTGATCCACCGCCCGCCCTATACAATGTTGAAACCCGCTTGGGTCGCGGCGCTGGTCGCCGGGCCGGCGGCGGCGTGGCTCGGCAAGCAGGCGTTCAGCCAGGTCGGCGCGCTGATGAGCGGCAAGCCTGGCCTGATCACCTGGGACCTGATGCTGCGAGTCGCCTCGCTGGCCTTCGCGGCGGCGGTGCTGGCCGGGTCCGGCGTGGTCGTGGAGGACGCGCTGGGAATGCTGCAGGACTGGTTCAGCGCCGATGGGCAATGCAGCCTCGGCGGCTGCATGCTGCCGGCCTATGCGCTGCCGAGCATCATTCTCGCGGCAATCTTGGGCGGCGCGGATAGCTGGATACGGACCAACCGTTTCTCGATGCACGGCGTCTATCGGGACCGGCTCGTGCGCGCCTTCGTTGGGCCAGCGCGGGCGGGCCGGCGCGACGCCGAACCCAACGAGACCGTGCGCCGCGCCGATCCGTTCACCGGTTTCGACCCCGCCGACAACCCGCCGCTGCATTCGCTCACGCCGAACGGGCATGATTGGCGCCTGTTCCCGGTGATCAACGCCACGCTCAACCTGAGCGCGTCGCGGCGGCCCGACTGGACCGACCGCAAGGCGGCACCGTTCACGCTGACGCCGCTGCATTGCGGTGCCGCACATCTAGACAACCGGTGCGGCCGATACGTCGCGACCGCGGACTACGCGGGTTCGGGGCCCGACGGTGTCTCGCTGGGGACGGCGATGGCGGTGTCCGGGGCGGCGCTCAGCCCCAACTGGGGCTATCACTCCTCGACCCTGACGGCCTTCGTCATGACGCTGTTCAACGCGCGCCTGGGCGCCTGGCTGCCCAACCCGGCGCGTCCGCAGCTTGCGGCCGGCCAAGCGGGAGCGCCGGGTTGGCGGCTGTTGTCGGATGAGCTGCTGGCGCGGACGGATGACCTCCGCGCCTATGTGTATCTCTCGGATGGCGGCCATTTCGACAACCTTGGCCTCTATGAGATGCTGCGGCGGCGCTGCCGGCTGATCGCCGTGGTCGATGCCACGCGGGACCCGGACGGCGTGTCCCTCGACCTCGGCGCCGTGGTCAGCAAGGCCCGGATCGATATGGGCGTGCAGATTCGGCTTACCCATAAACATCCGGCGGCCGGGACGCAGGATCAGGACAAGACAGGCATCGGCATGGGCCTGATTCGCTACCCCGATGGGACGCGCGGCGTGCTGCTGTTGCTGAAACCGACGCTCGCCGACGACGTGCCGGCGGACGTGTGGGCCTACCACGCGCAGAACCCGGACTTTCCCAACGAGGCCACGACGGAGCAGTGGTTCACCGAGGCGCAATTCGAGAGCTACCGCGCCCTGGGAGCGTATCAGGCCGGGCTGATGGTGGGCCGTATCGAGCGAGGGCTGGTCAAGAAGCAGCTGCCGGCCCTGCTGACCGGGGTCTGACGGCGAAGTCGTGCGACTTCTACTTCGCCGTCGCCAACCCGGCCATCTGCGGCCGTGCGTGCGGCAGCAGCTGGATCTGGGTGCGGCGCAGCATGCGGTAGAGAGTGACCCGCGATACCCCGATCGCCTCGGCGGTGCGGGTCATGTTGTGCTGGCTCGCCTCCAAAGCGCTTAGGACCGCGGTTCGCTCGGCCGGGCTGCCTGGCTCGGGCCGGGGTCTGTCATCCCCCACGCAATACCGCCGCGCGCGTTGGGACAGTGCGGCTGGTTCGAGAGGCGCCGGCTCGATCCGCAGGTCGGACACCTCGATACGAGGACCGTTGGCGAGGATGACCGCGCGGCGCAGTGTAGCGATCATCTCGCGGATGTTGCCGGGCCAAGAATGCTGACGGATTGCCGTCATGGCGGCCGGGGCGAAAGCCCGGGGGGCCTGTCCCAGTTCGCCCTCGATCTTGCGCAGCAGGTGGAGCGCCAGCAGCTCCGCATCGCCGTTCCGGTCGCGCAGCGGCGGCAAGTGCAGCGTCAGCACGTTCAGGCGATAGAACAGATCCTCGCGCAACCGCCCGGCGGCGATCGCGGCGCGGAGTGGGATATTGGTCGCGGTGATAACCCGGGCATCGACCTTGATCGGGGTGCGGCCGCCGACCCGGACGATTTCGCCCTCCTGCAGGAAGCGCAGCAGGTAGCCCTGCAGGTCGAGCGGCATGTCGCCGATCTCATCTAGAAACAGGGTACCGCCGGCAGCGTGCTCGATGTGTCCGTGGCGGCGCGACGTTGCGCCGGTGAAGGCGCCTTTTTCATAGCCGAACAGCTCCGAGGCGATGAGCGAAGCTGGCAGTGCGGCGCAGTTGATCGCGACGTTAGGCCCAGCGGCCCGGCGCGACTGTTCATGGATGGCGCGGACAACCAGCTCTTTACCGGTGCCGCTCTCCCCGGTGATCAGCACCGGCAAGTCGCAGGCAGCGAAGCGGCGGATTTGGTCGAACACATCGAGCATGGCCGGGCTGTTACCGATCATCGTGCTCGCCATCAGGGTCGCATCGTCGCCCGCCTTCATGGCACGGAAAGGACGGTTCATTGCAGCCTTTTTGTTTTGCAACGTGGCACTGACGGCGCCACGGTTGATGACTCGATATTCAGGCAGCAAGTCTCCTGTGCCGCATAGCCCTGATAAATAGGGTTGTTTTTGCGACATGCAGCGTGTGATATGCGATTTTTGACATTATGGCAACGAGTAAACGTCTCGTAACGGAGACTATGTCATTGCACTAATCAACAGATCGTGCTATGAAACACTGGGGGTAGCGGGTCGCGCGTGTCGCTCTCAGGCGCAGCGCGGCCTTTGCGACCGATCGCGCTCAATGCGAGGACGCCAACGCAGGCTAGCCCGAGGCTGCCTGGTTCTTGAAGGTCTGTCGGCTGCGAAAAGCGTAACGAAAAAAGTGATTAGTCGGCCATCGTCGCTGGCTTTGGCGCCAGCGGGCCCGGCTACCGGAAATCCCGGGTCGGCACCCTGATGCCTGATCCTGCAACGCCAGTGCCCGGATGCCGCGGATCCTGCCCGGCCGGGTGCGTCGCGGCGTCGCCGCGGCCGTGCTGGATCGGGAACGCCTCGTCCCGCTCGCCCACGCTGCGCAGCAACTCCGAAAGATCCTCCAGCCGGTCGGTGATGACGTGGACCACCGCGCCCTCGCGCTGAACCCGGCCGTGGCAGGCAAGCATCCGGGCGGTCAGGACCAGGCGGCGCTGCCGGGTGAAGCGGTCCGGCCAGAGGACTAGGTTCGCCACCCCGGTCTCGTCCTCGATCGTGATGAACATGATGCCCTTCGCCGAACCCGGCTTCTGCCGCACCAGCACGATGCCCGGCACCACCACGCGCCGCCCGTCACGAGCGTGACCGAGACTGGCGCAAGTCACCATCCCCTGTTGCTGCAGCGTCGCGCGCAGGAACGCGACCGGATGCGACCGCAGGCTCAGGCCGACGCTGCGATAGTCCTCGACCACTTCTGCGCCCTCGCGCATCGGGGTCAGCGGCACCGGCGGCTCGATGATCTCCGGACGCGGCGGCCCGCCGGCATCGGCTGCAGCAAACAGCGGCAGCACGCTTTCGGCCAGGCCGCGGATTTGCCAGAGCGCCTGGCGCCGGTCGAGGCCGATCCCTCGAAAGGCGTCCGCCTCGGCCAACCGCTCCAACGCCGATGGCAGAACGCCGGCCCGCCGCCAGGCTTCCTCCACGCTGCCATAGGGCTCATCGCCACGATGCGTGACCAGCAGCGCCGCGTCGTGGTTCGCCAGCCCCTTCACCGTCCGCAGCCCCAGCCGAACCGCGGCGCCGCTGCCCTCAAGCCGCGGCTCGAGCGTGCAGTCCCATCGGGATGCGTTGACGCACACCGGCCGGACCTCCACGCCGTGCTCCTGTGCGTCGCGAACCACCTGCGCCGGTGCGTAGAACCCCATCGGCTGGCTGTTGAGCAGTGCTGCGCAGAATACGTCGGGGTGGTGGCATTTCATCCAGGCGCTGGCGTAGGCGATCAGCGCGAACGAGGCGGCGTGGCTCTCCGGAAAGCCATACGAGCCGAAGCCCTCCAGCTGCGAGAAGGTCCGCTCGGCAAACGCCTGTTCGTAGCCGCGCCCGACCATGCCGCCGATCAGCTTGTCGCGGAACTTCGACACGCCGCCGGTGACTTTGAAGGTCGCCATCGACCGGCGGAGCTGGTCCGCCTCGCCCGGCGTGAACCCGGCGCAGTGGATCGCGACCTGCATCGCCTGCTCCTGGAACAGCGGCACCCCGAGCGTCTTGCCCAGCACGCGCCTGAGCTCCTCCTTGGGGTAGTCGGGGCGTTCCTTGCCCTCGCGGCGGCGCAAATAGGGGTGCACCATGTCGCCCTGGATCGGCCCGGGCCGCACGATCGCCACCTGCACCACGAGGTCGTAGAACGTCGTGGGCTTAAGCCGCGGCAGCATCGCCATCTGCGCCCGGCTCTCGATCTGGAAGGTGCCGAGCGTGTCGGCGCGTTGGATCATCGCGTAGGTCGCCGGGTCCTCGGCCGGAACGCCGGCAATGTCCATGCCCGCAGGTCCGCCCTGCTCCTCGATCAGCGCGAAGCCGCGGCGCAGGCAGCCGAGCATGCCGAGGCCGAGCACGTCGACCTTCATGAACTTGAGCGCGTCGATGTCGTCCTTGTCCCACTCGATCACCTGGCGGTCGGCCATCGCTGCCGGCTCGATCGGCACCAGCTCGTTGAGCCGGTCCTGGGTCAGCACGAAGCCGCCGGGGTGGGTGCCGAGCTGGCGCGGGAAGCCGATCAGCTCCTGCGCCAGCTCCAAGGCGAGCCGCAGCCGGCGGTCGTCGAGGTTGAGGTTGAGCTCGGCGGCGTGGTCCTCGCCGACGCCGTGCTCCGACCCACCCCCGCCCCAGACCTGCGAGGCGAGCGCTCCGGTGACGTCCTCGGTCAGCCCCAGCACCTTGCCGACGTCGCGGATGGCGCCGCGGGCGCGGAAGCGCATCACGGTGCAGCACAGCGCCGCACGGTCGCGGCCGTAGCGCTCGTACACCCACTGGATCACCTCCTCGCGCCGCTCGCTCTCGAAGTCCACGTCGATGTCGGGCGGCTCGCGCCGCTCGGCCGAGACGAACC
>JANXVC010000514.1 GCA_025351925.1 Rhodospirillales bacterium
CGAGCCGCAACCTGCTCGGCGAAGTCCCGATACAACTGTCCAAACGCCTCCAAATACCCCTCCGGATGCCCAGACGGAATGCGGCTCGCATGCGCTGCCGCCGGCAACGACCCAGCCCCAGCCCGGCGGATCATCCGCGGCGGCTCGCCGAACGGCGTGAACACCAACACATTCGGCTGCTCCTGCGCCCACTCCAAGCTGCCCTTGGCGCCATAAACCCGCAGCCGCAGCGCGTTCTCACAGCCAACCGCGACCTGCGACGACCACAGCGCCCCGCGTGCCCCAGCCGCAAAACGCAGCAGCATATGCGCGTTATCGTCCAGCCGACGCCCAGGCACGAAGCTGGTCAGCTCCGCCGCCAGGCTATGCACCGACAGCCCGGTCACGAACTCCGCCAGATTGAACGCGTGGGTGCCGATGTCCCCCACCGAGCCACCGGCGCCGCTGCGGGCCGGGTCGGTGCGCCACTCCGCCTGTTTCTGCCCGCCCTGCTCCGGCCCCGTCGCCTCCAGCGGGTTGGTCAGCCAGTCCTGCGGGTATTCGATCTGCACCACCCGGACCTCGCCAATGGCGCCCTCGGCCACCATCGCGCGGGCCTGCCGCACCAGGGGATAGCCCGTATAGACATGCGCCACGGCAAACAGTGCGCCGCTATCCTGCACCGCCGCCTGCAAATCCAGCGCGTCCTCCAGGCGATGCGTCAGCGGCTTTTCGCAGATCACGTGAATGCCGTGCGCCAGGAACGCCTTGGCCGGGGCGTGATGCCGGTGGTTCGGCGTGACGATGGCGACAACCTCGATCCCGTCCGGCCGCGCCGCCTCAGCCTGGGCCATGGCGGTGAAGTCGGCATAGCTCCGCTCCGGCGCCAAATGCAGCGCCGCACCGCTGTCCCGCGCCCGGCCAGCGTCCGACGACAGCGCGCCGGCCACGAACTCATAGCGATCGTCCAGACGGGCGGCGATGCGGTGGACGGCGCCGATGAACGCGCCCTCACCGCCGCCCACCATGCCGAGGCGGATACGGCGCTGCGGCCCGGCCACGCTACCCGAGCCCCAGCAGCTTGCGGTTGGTCTCGGCATTCACGCCGCTCGCCGCAAAGTCGTCGAAGGCCCGGCCGGCCACGTTGATGATGTGGCGCTCGATGAACGCAGCACCCTCCGCCGCGCCCTGCTCGCTGTCCTTGATGCAGCACTCCCACTCCAGCACCGCCCAGCCATCGAAGCCGTACTGCGACAGCTTGCTGAAGATCGCGCCGAAATCGACCTGGCCGTCGCCCAGCGAGCGGAACCGCCCGGCCCGCTCGGCCCAGGGCTGATAGCCGGAATAGACGCCCTGCCGCCCGCTCGGCCGGAACTCGGCGTCCTTCGCGTGGAACATGCGGATGCGCTCGCGGTAGATGTCGAGGAACGCCAGGTAGTCGAGCTGCTGCAGCAGGAAGTGGCTCGGGTCGTAGAGGATGTTGCAGCGCTTGTGGTTGCCGACGCGGTCGAGGAACATCTCGAACGTCACGCCGTCATGCAGGTCCTCGCCGGGATGGATCTCGTAGGCAACGTCCACGCCCGCCGCGTCGAAGGCGTCGAGGATCGGCGTCCAGCGTTTGGCGAGTTCATCGAACGCCGCCTCGACCAAGCCGGCCGGGCGCTGCGGCCAGGGATACAGATACGGCCATGCCAGCGCGCCGGAGAACGTCGCATGCGCCGAGAGCCCCAGATTGGCCGACGCCCGGGCGGCGAGCTGCATCTGCTCCACGGCCCAGGCCTGGCGCGCCGCCGGGCTGCCCCGCACCTCCGGCGCGGCAAAGCCGTCGAAGGCTGGGTCGTAGGCCGGGTGCACCGCGACGAGCTGGCCCTGCAGGTGGGTCGAAAGCTCCGTCAGCTGCAGCCCGGCCCCGCGCAGCACGCAGTGCACCTCGTCGCAGTAGGTCCGGCTTTCCGCCGCCAGGGCCAGGTCGAACAGCCGCTTGTCCCAGCTTGGGAGCTGCACGCCCTTATAGCCGTGCCCGGCCGCCCAACGCGCAATCGCGGACAGGCTATCATGCGGAGCGGCGTCGGCGGCGAACTGCGCCAGGAAGATCGCCGGGCCTTTGATCGTCCGCATCGCGGCTACTTCAGGAACTGCGCTGCGTTGGCCTTCGTCACCACGTCCAGCCCGACATGGGTGACCGGCGGCACCGTCTGACCTTTCTTCAGCGCCGCCAGCATGTCCATCGCCTTCTCGCCCATCTCGAACGGCCGCTGCCCAACCAGCACCTGCGCATAGCCTTGCTGCAATAGCTCGACCTCAATCCGCAGCGTGTCGGGCATCACCAGCGACAGCGCGCCGCCATCGTAGCGCTTGCGGTTGGCGTTCACGAAACCCTTGTAGGCCTCGGGCGCAAACAACGCCCAGCCGCCGATCGGCACCACCGCGCTGGCGTCTGGATTAGCGGTCATCTGATCCGTAAGCTGCTGGTTCGCCAACGCCGCGTCGTCGTTGCAGTACGACGGCGACCCCGGCGCGATCTTCCAGCCCGCCTTGCTCAGCACCTCGTTCAGACCCTTGAGACGGTCATTCAGGTTCTCCGCCGCCGGGCCGCCGGACTGGGTGATGTAGGTGCCGGGCTTCGGCTGCCGCTGGACGAGCTGGCGGCCGAGCTCACGGCCCATCTCGATGTTGTCTGTGCCAATATAGGCCTGGCGCACCGACTTGGGGCTGTCGGCGTCGAAGGTGATGACGGCGATGCCTGCATCGCGCGCCTGCTTGATGACGTTGACCGCCACGTCCGCGTCGGGGACCGAGATCGCCATGCCGTCCACGCCCTGGGTGATCAGGTCCTGGATGATCTGCACCTGCGACGCCGGCTCGTGCTCGACGGGTCCGCGATACACGCACTCGACGTTGCCGAGCTCCTTCGCCCGCTTCATGCAGCCGTCGCGCGCCAAGTCGAAATACGGGTTGTTCATCGCCTTCGGCACCACGGCGAAGCGCAGCTTGTCGGCGGCTGAGGCAGACCCAGCCAAAATAACGCCGGCGACCGTGGCCAGCAGCAAGGTTTTCAGAGTACGCATTTTGTGTTCGTCTCCCTCAGCTTATTATTGCTTATAGCGCCTATCGTTGCCGGGTGCGCAGCCGATCCACCAGCACCGCCAGAATAATGATCAACCCGATCAGCGCATCCTGCCAATACGCATCGACTCGGCCCAGCACGAGGCCGTTGCGGATCACCTCGATCAGCGCCGAGCCGATCACAGCACCAACCGGCCCGCCCACGCCGCCGGCCAAATTTGCGCCGCCGATCACCGAGGCGGCGATTACCCGCAACTCATAGCCGTTAGCAAGGTTCGCCGGCGCCGATCCCAGCCAGCCCGCCAGCAGGATGCCCGTCAGCCCGGCCGACAGGCTGCAGAGCATGTAGGCGCTGATCTTCACCCGGGTGACCCGCACGCCGGTACGCACCGCCGCCTGCTCGTTGCCGCCGATGGCGAACAGATGCCGGCCCCAACTCGTGTGCCGCAGGGTGAAGCCGAGCACCATGGCGCAAACCAGCATATAGACCACCGACGCCGGCAGACCGCCGACATTGCCGTTGGTGACCGACAGGAACTCCGCGACATACGGGCCGCTCGGCGGCTGGCCGCGCCCCTGGGTGATCACATAGGTCAGCCCGCGGCAGATCGACAGCATGCCGAGCGTGGTGACGAAGGGCGACAGCCCGACCCGCGCCACCATCATGCCGTTCACCCAGCCGACGAACGCCGACAGCGCCAGCCCCGCCGCGATCGGTACCACCAGCGCCGCCCAGGGTACCGCCGCCAGCGGCGAATCGGTCACCCACCGCATCAGCACCATGGTGCAGACCGCGGTCAGCGCCGTCACCGCGCCGACGGACAGGTCGATGCCGCCGGTGATGATGACCACGGTCATGCCAAGCGAGATCAGCGCGATGTAGCTGAAATTGCGCGAGATGTTCAGCAGGTTGTTTGTGGTGGTGAAGTTGCCGGCCAAGGTCGCTACCAGCAGTGTGATGATGATGAAGGCCAGCGTGACGTAGGCGGTCTGGCTGCCCAGGAAACCGCGCCGGTGCCAGACGGTACGGCGTATGTTCTCAAAGCCAGGATCAGTCTCGGGCGGAGCCGCTTTGAACAGGACTGACATTAATTGAGCACTGGCATCAGGCGGCGGCGATCGCACCGGTGATCAGGCCCGTCACCTCCTCGGGGCTCGATGCGGCAATCAGCTTGTCCGCCACCTTGCGCCCGCGCCGCATCACCACGACCCGGTCGCACACGCTGAACACGTCCGGCATGCGGTGGCTGATGAGCATGACCGAGGTGCCGCTGTCGCGCAGCCGGCGGATCAGCTCCAGCACCTCGGCGACTTGACGCACCGAGATGGCGGCCGTCGGCTCGTCCATCAGCACCAGCTTCGACTTCGCGAGCCGGGTCCTGGCGATCGCCACCGCCTGGCGCTGGCCGCCCGACATCTCCCGCACCGTATCCTCGGCGCGCGTCTCGCTTTTCAGCTCGCGGAACAGCTCGGCCGCCCGGCGGTTCATCGCGCGGTGGTCCAGCAGGCGCAGCGGGCCGAAGCTTCGGTGCAGTTCGCGGCCCAGGAATACGTTGGCAGCCGCGGTCAGGTTCTCGGCGATGGCGAGGTCCTGGTACATCACTTCAATCCCGGCATCGCGGGCGGCGGCCGGCCGGTCGAAGGTCACCAGCGCGCCCTCCAGGCGAATCTCGCCTTGGCTCGGCGGAAAGTTGCCGGCGATCACCTTGGTCAGCGTCGATTTGCCGGCGCCGTTATCGCCCATCAGCCCGACCACCTCGCCGACCCCGATCGCGAGATCCATGCCGTCCAGCGCCCGCACCGCACCGAACGACTTGCCGATGCCGTTAAGCTCAAGCAGCCGCTCACCCGCGGGCAGCGTGCCCGGCCTGACGCCTTGACTCGGGGCAGGCTCAGCCTGCGCAACGTATAGCAACGACCCTCCCCTTCCGGTTATTCCGGACTTTTCCTAACCAAGGCAGCGCGACTGTGCACCAGGGACCGCGCACCTTCAATCCGTCTTGCGGTGCATAAGGCTTCCGATGATCCCGGCCTAATGACCCCGAGCCGTCATCCGGTCCATGAGCGCGAGCAGCACGGCGGAGAGCACGAACGTCATGTGGATGCCCACGAGCCAGGCCAGGACGCGGTCGCTCTGGTGATCGATCTCGAGAAATCCCTCCAGCACGTGGATTGCCGAGATGGCGACGATCGACGCCATCAGCTTGAGCTTCAGATCGCCAAACCCAATCCGGCCCATCCAGTCGAGCCGGGCCGCGTCCCCGCCGACGTCGATCCGCGAGATGAAGCTCTCATAGCCGGCGAAAATGACCATGAGCAGCAGGTTGGCCATCAGCGACAGGTCGATCAGCGACAGGATGCTGATGGTGATCTCGTTGGCGCTGGCCGATAGGATGTGGATGACGAGGTTGGCCGTGCGCAGCGCAAACTTCACCAGCAGCGCCGCCAGCCCGAAAATCAGGCCGAGATAGATGGGGGCAAGCAGCCAGCGGCTGCCGAAGATCGCCCGCTCGATCAGGCACTCGGGCCGTGAGGCCTGCCGGGCCGGAACACGGGCGTCGTCCAACGGGCTCTCCTGCTGCTGCCGGCTCCGGTTCTGTCGCAAGGAGATGGTCCTGTCCACGCTGAAAGCGCAATGTGGGCGGCGAGACCGCCGCGCCCGATGCGGGCCAATGGGAGACACCGCCATGCCGATCAGCCGTCGCAGCCTGCTCGCCCGCAGCGTGCTTGCCGGCACGGGCCTTATGCCAGTGCGCGCGCGGGCGGCACTGCCGGTGCTGCGGGTCGGCGTGCTGACCGACCTATCCGGCCAGTACCGCGACAACTCCGGCCCTACCTCCGTGCTGGCCGCCAAGCAGGCCGTGGAGGATTTCCGGCCCGAGGCGCACGGCTTCCAAGTAGAAATCCTGGCCGCCGACCACCAGCAGAAGCCGGACGTCGGCGCCGGGGTCGCCCGGCAATGGTTCGACCGCGACGCGGTGGACGCCATCGCCGACGTGAACAACACCGCTATCGCGCTTGCCGTCCGCACCCAGGCGATCGAGAAGGACAAGGCGCTGTTGGTAAGCGGCGCGGCCTCCGCCGATCTCACGGGCAAGTGGTGCAATCCCAACATGGTGCATTGGGCGCCGGATACCTACGGCGACGCGCACTCCACCGGCAACGCCATCCTGAGGCAGGGCGGCAAGACCTGGTTCCTGGTCGTCGCCGACTACATCTTCGGCCGTACGCTGCAGGCCGAGGTGGCGAGCCTGGTGCAGGCCGGCGGCGGCCGGGTGCTGGGCAGCGTCGCCTACCCCTTCCCCGGCACGACCGACTTCTCGTCATTCCTGCTGCAGGCGCAGGCCAGCGGCGCCGACGTGGTGGCGTTCTGCAACACCGGCGGCGACATGGAAAACAGCGTCAAGCAGGCGCACGAGTTCGGCCTCGCGCGCGGCGGCAGGACGGTGGCGCCGATGTTCGGCTTCGTCACCGAAATGAAGGCGCTGGGACTGGAGACCGGACAGGGCCTGTATATGACCGAGCCGTTCTACTGGGACCTGAACGACCGCACCCGCGCCTTCACCCGGCGCCTGCTGCCCAAGAGCGGCGACAACTACCCGAGCAGCCTGCACGCCGGGGCCTACAGCGCCGTCACCCACTACATGAAGGCGGCGGTATCCGTCGGGCCGGAGCGGATGCGGTCCGGCCAGGCCGCGATCGCCGCCATGAAGGCGATGCCGACCGACGATGACTGTTTTGGCACTGCCAGCATCCGCGCCGATGGCAGGTTCCTGAGCGACACGCATCTGTTCCAGGTGAAGGCCCCCGCCGAGAGCCACGGACCCTGGGACATTTTCAAGTATGTCTCCACGACGCCCGGCGCCGTGGCGTTCCGTCCGTTATCCGAGGGCGGTTGCGCGATGGTGAAAACCTGATGGACGGCGCTGTGCCCGCCACCCACGCCGTGCCGGATAGCCACGGGCTGAACCTGTATCGCGCCGACCCGACGCTGGCGCGGCTCGCCAGCCTGTATCTGCCGGCCGACCTCGACGCGCATCTCGCGCCGCATCTGGACCGCCTGGGCGCGCTGGCCGGCGGCGAGCTGGACACCTTGGCCGGCGAGGCGGACCGCAACCCGCCGGTGCTGCGCCACCGCACCCGGCGCGGCGAGGACCGGCAAACCATCGAGAAGCATCCGTCCTACCGCGCCATGGAACGGCTGGCCTTCGGCGAGTATGGCCTGGCCGCGCTGTCGCACCGCGGCGGCGTGCTCGGCTGGCCCACGCCGATGCCGCCGGCTGCCAAGTACCTCGTCACCTATCTGTTCGCGCAGGCGGAGTTCGGGCTGCTGTGCCCGGTCAGCATGACCGACAGCCTGGCCCGCACGCTGCAGCGTTTCGGCGATCCGGCACTGGTAGCCCGCCACCTGCCGGGACTGCTGAGCCAGGACCTCGACACGTTGCATCAGGGCGCGATGTTCATGACCGAGCAGGGCGCCGGCTCCGACGTGGGAGCGACCGCCGTCTCCGCCGTGCGGCAGGCGGACGGGTCCTGGACGCTGCACGGCGAGAAATGGTTCTGCAGCAATCCGGACGCGGAGCTGGCGATGGTGCTGGCCCGGCCAACTGGCACGATTCCGGGCATCAAGGGCGTCGGCCTGTTCCTCTTGCCGCGCACGCTGCCGGACGGCACGCCGAACGCCTACCGCACCGTGCGGCTGAAGGACAAGCTGGGCACGCGGTCGATGGCGTCGGGCGAGATCCGGCTGGAGGGCGCGACGGCGTGGCTGGTGGGCGACGCGGGCGCCGGGTTCCGGCAAATGGCAGACATGGTGAACAACTCCCGCCTGTCGAACGGCGTGCGGGCCGCTGGCCTGATGCGCCGTGCCGTGACCGAGGCGCTGTATGTGGCCCAGCACCGCGAGGCCTTTGGCACACGGTTGATCGAGATGCCGCTGATGCGTCGGCAGCTCGCCAAGATGCTGGTCTGGTCCGAGCAGGCCCGCAGCATGATGTTTCAAGCCGCCGAGGCGCTGCGCCGGGCTGATCTGGGCGAACACGGCGCCTACGCATTGCTGCGCATCCTAACGCCGCTGCTGAAGTTCCGCGCCTGCCGCGACGCCCGCAAGGTGACCGGCGACGCGATGGAGGTCCGTGGCGGCTGCGGTTACATCGAGGAATGGGGCGATCCGCGCCGGGTGCGCGACGCGCACCTAGGATCGATCTGGGAGGGCACGAGCAACGTGGTGGCGCTCGATGTGCTGCGGGCCGCGACGCGGGAGGACGCGCTGCCGGCGTTGCGTGTCCATGTGCTCGACTTGGCGTCAGGGGGCGAGCTTCCAGCACTGCTGCCTCTGCTGGACCGGGCCATCGCGCTGACCGAGGCGGCGCGGGCCAGCAGCCCGCATCTGGCGCGGCAGGCGGCATCAGCGCTGTATCATGTGACCTCCACCGCGGCTATGGCCTGGGAGGCGGCGGCGCTGCAAGACCCGGCCCGGCTGGCGATGGCGGCCATGGTGCTGCGTCACCGCATGCTGCCGCGTGATCCGCTAACGGATGATGGGGAGTCGCTCACGAGTATCTTGCCGTCATAGTGCTCCGCCGATTGGGCAGCGTGGGCCTCCAGACCTCGACAGAAGTACCTTGCCCGCGACGAGCGGCGTCTTAACCTCCAACATCACGGCCATTTTTTTGCCGCATGGCTTAGCCAGCCTCCGATCCGAACGGAAAGATTGGATGATGTGCTCACTCTCGACGACTGCGCCGGTTGTCCAACCAATGCCGATTTGGCAGCATTCCCAGATCGTGTGGGGATCAGGCAACACCATGATGGAAAAGTCACGTTGCCGGCCGCGTCTCACGGTGGGGGCGGTGCACTGAGGGTGGGACCATGGCATATTGGTCGAAGCGCAGCATTGCTGCCGCCCTGCCTCGAAGCGGCACCGCTGAAAAGCTTTTAACTAAGTTTAGAATATTGAAAGCACAACATGCTGTCAAAAGATTTTTCAATCACCACCTACCCACGAATGGTAAGCGTATTTAAATATACAATCCTCGAAAGCAGAAACATTGCTTTAAGTTTTTTGATCAGAAATGCATCTGCTTTGGTGCGTGGCGCGTAACCTGACGAACAGCAAGAGGGCAACATGGTCGTCCTGTTTATAAGCCATGTGCATTTCCTCCGGGAAGCCGTGGCAACGCTTTTGCGCAATAGTGGCGGGATCGAGGTATTCGGCGCATCTTCCGAGGAGAGTGCCGAAGCGATCACTGTAGAGACCACCCCAACCCTGGTCATGATCGACTCCTCGCATCCCGAGGCTAGACCGATCATCAACGCTATGCGAGCGCGCTCCCCGGCAATTCGCGTCGTTGTGCTGGCGATGCGCGAACAGGACGAGGACTTCCTCGCCTGGGCTGACACCGGCATCTGCGGCTATGTGGGGCCGGAGAGTTCGGCCCGCGATCTTATCTTAACGGTGCGCCGCGCCGGAGCCGGTGAGGTTGTCTGTCCGCCGAGGCTGACTGCGCTCCTGCTTAATCACTACGCCGACCGCGCGACCAGTCGTACGACCAGGGCCGGAATCCATGCCTTAACTCTGCGGGAACGGGAGGTCGTCGAGCTTCTAGCGGACGGTTTGCCGAACAAGCTCATCGCACGCCGGTTGCGTGTCGCCGTGCCCACCGTCAAGAATCACGTGCACAGCATCCTGGATAAATGGGACGTGTGCAGCCGCGGTGAGGCCGCTGCACGCTATCGGCAAAAAATTCCGGAGAGTCCGGCGAAGACGGTTGCCAGGCCGCAACACGACGCCAAACGGCCCGGCGCGATGGAGCCGGCCTGCGCTCGTAACGGCAGCATAGCCCGGCACTCGATCTTTTAATCTACGCTGACTGGTCCAAGGAGTGAGTGTTGCTGTTCGCACGCCCAGGTATCCGAACCCCAGGGTTCAGGCCTAATACCTAATGAACCGTACGCTTGGCCGGTCGCGCTGGAAGCGCCTCGTCCATTTCGTCCCAATCCGGCTCATCCGCCGCCTCGATTGATGGGACCCGACCTCCAGGAATATGCGGGGGTTCGGGAACCCCGGGCGGCAAGGGGGCGACAAACCGCATGACCGCCCGAATTCCAGAAGACTGGAAACGAGGCTGTCCGTGCTGATCCAGCACGACGAACCCGCCTTCGCTAGGCGTTGGAAGGATCTGCCATAGGTCACCCTGCGGAACCTCCGGCGGGGCGACGCCGACCCACTCGGTGCCGTCGTCGCAGACTCCCAACACGGCATCGTATCCGCGTCGCGCAGCTACAGCCAACCATCCCGCCATCACAGCCATGTCTTGAGGACTGAATTGCCATGGAGGGCTGGATTGCGGGAGGCGATCGGGCATTGCGCCGGTTTCCTGAGACTGTGGTCGGTCGGATATCTATTGGTTCACAATGTTCCATCCGTGTCCACACTGTTTCGTGACAATACCATAGATCGCTCAATCGGCCCCCAAACGCTTAGCCATGGCGAGTTCCAGCATTGCGTTTGCATCGGTTGACCTAAACGAGTATGTTTCACATTGTTGTGATATTAAAGGAAGCAGGCCCATAGGCGGCAGTGATCTCTCGATTTTTGACCTTGATCATGTCCGACACCCTCGGTTGCGCGCCTACCCGACAACGAATGGCCATTCACACCCGGCAAGTCCACCGCAGGACTAGTTGCCACCCGCCAGGTTTTTCGAATCTTCTGCAAGCCTCGGCTGAGACCTACGTCTCCCGCGCAGTGCTTTATTAACTATACCATGTCTAGAATTCGCCGCGCACCGCCGCTTCGATCGACCTGCCTGCCCAGTCCTCACCCATTCTTTTAAGGCTCTGACATGAACGTGCTTGCTACCCAAGCCGTCGATCCCGTCACCGAGGCGCCCGAGCCCTTCTCCGTATCGGCGACGGTTTCGTTGCAGGAACGGCGGTATCGCACGATCAAGAATGGCGATACCTTCGGCGTGTTTGACCATGGCGGCGATATCCTGTCGGTGCGGGGCGGCACTGACGGGCTGTATCACCGCGACACGCGGCATTTATCACGCTTTGACCTTACGCTCGGCGGCGCGCAGCCGTTGCTGCTCAGCTCTACGCTGGGAGCGGACAACGTGATGCTCACGTCCGACCTATCGAACGCCTCAATGTCCGACCTCGGCGTCCCCTCGCTGGACCAGGGGGTTATTCATGCGCAGCGCTCGCTGTTCCTCGGCGACGGCGCCTGCCACGGGCGGCTTGCGGTGCGCAATTTCGGCTTCATGCGCCATCGGGTGCGACTGGAACTCCGCTTCGAGGCCGACTTCGCCGACCTGTTCGAGGTGCGCGGCATGCATCGCGAACGACGGGGTGAGCGGCTGCCGGCGAAGCTCGCTGGCGACAGCGTGACGTTGTCCTATCGCGGGCTGGACGACCTGGTGCGGACAACTCG
The DNA here is from genome assembly GCA_025351925.1 of Rhodospirillales bacterium. GTDB lineage: Bacteria > Pseudomonadota > Alphaproteobacteria > Acetobacterales > Acetobacteraceae > CAHJXG01. The sequence goes on from JANXVC010000514.1 coordinate 11,483, forward strand.
CCTTGCGTTCGAACCGGCGCCGCAAACGTTGACAGCCGGCGGCGCGGTGTTCGATCTCGACCTCGAACCCGGCGGACGGGCCACAATCTTCCTGCAGGTGACCTGCGGGTCCGAGACAGCGGCATATCGCCCGCGGGCAGCGTTCCTGGCCGCCTATGTGCGCGCGAAACGCTGTCTGCGCGCCAGCACCGCCCGCGCTGCCGC
>JANXVC010000526.1 GCA_025351925.1 Rhodospirillales bacterium
CCCATACCGCCGCGACCTCGGAGCGATGCGTCGGATTGTTCAACAAGCGGTAGCCCGGCAGCTGGTCGGCCTTCTGCCCGTGCTCCCGCCCGCCCTGGCCGTTGCCCTGGCCGGTCAGGCAGCCCCAGCCGCTGCCGGGCCGGCCCGGTAGGCCGAGCGCCAAAGCGAGGTTGATGAAGGCCAGTGCGTTATCGACACCGTGGCTCTGCTGCTCGGTGCCGCGCCCGGACAGGATCAGCGCTTTCTCAGCCTCGCCAATAAGGATGGCCGCGCGCTCGACATCCCGCGCCGGCACGCCGGTGATCCGCTCAACGCGGTCGGGCCAATAGCTCGCGACCGCGCGGCGCACCCGGTCCCAGCCGGTGGTGCGCGCCTCGATGTAGTCCGCGTCGATCAACCGCCGGGCGATGGCGACGTGCAGCAGGCCGTTGGCCAGCGCACCATCGGTGCCGGGCGTCAGCGGCAGATGCAGCGTGGCGGCGCGCGCGGTCGCGGTGCGGCGCGGGTCGGAGACGATCAGCTGCGCGCCGCGCGCGCGCGCCTCGTCAAACCATTGCATGATGGGCGGCATCGTCTCGGCCGGGTTGCTGCCGCTGACCAGCACGCAGTCGGCGGCGGCGATATCGGCGAGCGGGAACGGCATCCCGCGGTCGAGCCCGAAAGCGCGCAGCCCGGCCGCCGCCGCGGACGCCATGCAGAACCGGCCGTTATAGTCGATATTGGCGGTATTCAGCGCCACGCGAGCGAACTTGCCGAGTGCATAGGCCTTCTCGTTGGTGAGGCCCCCGCCGCCGAACACCGCCACCGCGTCCGGCCCGGCGGCGCTTTGGATGGCACGGATGCCATCAGCCACGCGGGCGAGCGCCTCGTCCCAGCTCGCCGGGCGAAGCGGCATGCCCTTGCCGTCGCGCAGCAACGGGCCAAGCAGCCGGTCGGGGCTGTCGAGCAGGGTCGCCGCCGTCCATCCCTTGCGGCACAGCCCGCCGCGGTTGGTCGGGAAGTCCCGCGCCTCGATGTCCCAGCCCGTCCCGGTCTGCACGACGTTCATGCCGCATTGCAGGGCGCAATACGGGCAGTGCGTGGCGGTGGTCGAGGTGATTGAGGTGTTGCTATCCATCAGTCGCGCTGGAAGGCCCGCATTGTCGATACCTCACGCATTTTTATAGTTGAATACCGGGCAAACCGGCTACAGCCAAGCAAGAAACGCACTCGGTCTAATCAAAACCTGCGTTCAGCCAATATCATTGCGTAATTTTTAGGCGAAATTCTAAGAAGTTGGGCGTTTTATGGGCAGACACGAAGTGAGCTGCAGGCGTCAGCAACGCCCGCAGCTGGACTTGTTGATTAAACCGTCCCGAATGGTTCGATGCGCTAGGACACTGCCGCCATGCCTGAGCCGGCGCTGCTCATGCCCATACGCTGAGCCACCGCCTGGTCATAAAGCTGCTGCTCCGTCTGCTTATGCGTAGCGGAAAACCGCACCGCAGCCGCGCAGAGCGCGCTGCACAGCACGACCCAGCCGAGGATATACAGCGCCTCGGGCAGGTTCCCGGACCACTTCAGCAGGAACCCGGCCGCCACCGCGCCGACATTGCCGCCGGCCCCGACGATGCCCGCGACCCCGCCCAGCGCCTTGCGGTCGATGAACGGCACCAGCGCATAGGTTGAGCCGCAGGCCATGTGGGTGAACATGCCGAAGGTCAGCATAGCAATTATGGCAGGTACGACAGAACCCATGGTCGAGAAGGCCAGCAGGCCGATGCCCTCGCCGATCATCAGCACGCAAAGCAGCATTGTGCGGCCGTCCAGTCCCCAGTTGCGCGCGACGCGGTCGGACGCGATGCCGCCCAGGGCACGGGCGAACAGCGCCAACAGGCCGAAGCTGCCGGCGGCCATCCCGGCCGAGGTCAGCGACAGGCCGAAGCGGTCCACGTAGTAGCTCGCCGCCACCGCATGGATAAAGATCTCGACGCCGAAGCAAGCCCCATAGGTGATCGCCAGCATCCAGACCCGGTAGTTGCCCATGGCCTGCTTGAACACCGCTAGGCCGCCCTTCTTGCCGGAATCAACGCTGATGCCGCGCGCGCGCAGGTCCCGGAAGTTGCCCTCCGGCGTGTCCTGCGTGCAGCGCCAATACAGCATCGCGACGATCAGCATCAGCACGCCCGGCACGAACATCGCGAGCCGCCAGCCCAGCGACTGCTGCACGCCGAGGCTGACGAGCGCCGCCAGGATCAGCGGCATCACGCTCTGAGTCACGCCGCCGCCGGCATTGCCCCAGCCGCCGACCGTCGCGTTCGCGGTGCCGACCACGTTCGGCGCGAACATCACCGAGGTGTGGAATTGCGTGATGACGAAGCTCGCGCCGATCGCGCCGATCGCCAGGCGGAACACCAGGAAGCTCTCGTAAGACGTGGCAAAGGCAATGCCCATCACCGGAATTGCGCCCAGCGCCAGCAGCGCGGTGTAGGTGATGCGCGGGCCCCACTTGTCGCACATGGGTCCGATGGCCATGCGCACCAGGATGGTGACGCCGACGGCGGCGATGTTGATGTTGGCGATCTGGTCGGCGGTCAAATGGAACTCGCCCTTGATGACCGGCATCAGCGGCGACACGGCGAACCAGGCGAAGAAGCAGACGAAGAACGCCATCCAGGCCAGATGGAAGGCGCGCATCTGCGGGGTTGAGAAGTTGAAGAGGTCAATCTTCGTGGCTTTTTGCGAGATCATAGCACTGGCTCCATTGCCGGAGCGCGCGTGACCAGCAACGCAGTGCCGGTTCCGTTGGTCCTGGTAACAGTCAAGGCAACCTCCAAAAAAACAGCCCCAGTTGGCCGGGGCGGGAGGCACAAGGTGTCCACAACGATGTGGACATGACGCGCAGTGCGTTCGCGTTAGTCGAGGCACGTCAGTGTGCCTGCGTGACTAATATGCATGCCACGTGCCACTGATCGACGAATGGTGTGGAACTTGCGTCCTACCCGCAGAGCCACCCGGAGAGTGTTCCGACCATGACGTCCGCCCTTGTGTCATCGAGCAACGCGCCCGGTGCGCCTGCCCTCGCCGACGACCTCAGCGCCGTGGGTATCAGCGTGCTGCAAGCGTCGGAGTGCTCAACATTGCTGCAGGACGTGCTCAAGAATGCGCCTGACCTCGTGGTTATCTATGCGGCCAACCCAGAATCTGCCCTGTTCAAGAGCACAATGGCGGTCAACACCCTGTCGCCGCGACCGGTGGTCGTGTTCACCTCCGACCCGGACGCCGAGAAGATCGCTTTGGCGACACGGTCCTGCGTGCACGCCTACGTCGTCAACGGCTATAGCCAGAACCGGCTCCGCTCAGTGATGCACCTGGCCCAGGCGCGCTTTCGCTACGACCAGCTGATCCGCGGCGAGCTGACCGAGGTGAGCCAGCGCTTTGCCGAGCGCAAGCTGGTCGATCGCGCCAAGGGTATTCTGATGGGCGCGCGGCAACTGCGCGAGGAGGAGGCGTTCCGGGCGCTGCGCAGCACCGCGATGCACACAAAACAGCGCATCGGCCAGGTGTCGCAGCAGGTCATCGAGTCTGCCCGCTATGCGGAGGCGATCAACCGCGCCGGCCAGCTCCGCATGCTGTCGCAGCGGCTGGTGAAGCTCTATGCGCTGACCTGCGCCGGCGTCCGCAACAGCGAGACCACAGCACTGTTCGCGGACTCGGTCGGCCATGTTGACGCGAACCTCGCGATCCTGGCGCGGAGCCTGTCCAAGCCGACCTTCGGCGACCTGCTCGACGCCGTGCTGACGCCTTGGGCGCAGCTCCGAGCGGCTCTCGCCGCACCGGCGCTGGCCAGCCGGCTTGTTGAGGTGGACCGGCTGGCGGAGCAGGTGCTGCTGCGCGCTGAGCAGTTGACCGCCAACCTGGAGATCGCCGGCTTCGCGGCCGAGCTGCGGGTCATCAACGTCGCTGGCCGCCAGCGCATGCTGTCGCAACAGGCCGCCAAGGCCGCGCTTATGGGCGTCCTGCTCAGCGGTGCCTCTGCTCGCGCTGCAAGATCGAGTCTGAACGCATCAACGGCCGAGCTGGCTGCTGGGCTGATGTATCTCGAGGCCTTGCCGCTGAGCAATGCCGAGATCGCCCGCGAGCTCGGCCTGGCGAACCAGGCCTGGACCGAGTTTCAGGCAGCGCTGGCGCAGGCTGGCACCGCGTCCGGTCAGGACGCCATCGCACGGCTGAGCGAGGCCTTGCTCGCCAGCTTCGACCGCCTGACCGAACACCTGGAACGCGGGATGCAGGCGCTGATCCGCTGAGGGGCGCCACGCCCCACCGCTTCCGTCCGCCGGAAATTGTGGAGTCTGTGCCCTATGAGGCGGAGTTTACAGAGCGACAGCCGAGGGTACCCCGGCATGGGCCTGATGCGAGCGGCCGATTTTTTGGAAAGCCTGAAGCACGCTCCGCGCTGGGCGTCGGTCTAGATGACCGGCCATTTGATCGGCTGTCCGTGATTTGCTGTCTCACCAAAAGGGTTCAGTCCAGAGTGACCGATCATTGTTGGTTTGCCGGACAGGCATTTGCACAGCCGTGCGGTGGCCGTCATTGCGGCTCTTTGGGCGGCAGCACCGGAGCGGGCAAGGGTGCGAACACGACCGACCGCGAATCGCCACCAAGGAACGCCGGATCGAGCGCCCCGCCCCCGGACGGGTCGCCGCCTGGCTCCGCGCCAGCTCCCGCCGCGCTGGCAGCGCCGTTCGGCATCTCGCTCTCGCCCGTCCCGAAATCGACGGCACGGCCGCCCTGCGGATGCCCTGCCTGGATTTCGACGCGGGCAGCCTCGACCTTCCGGGCAAGCCTTGTCGAGTAGGCCAGCCGATACGCCCGCGGCTCGCCGCTCGGCAGGTTGCTCGCGTCGAGCGCTTCCAGCCAAAGATGGATTGCGCCGGGGTCGTCGCGTCCCGGATCGGGTTCGACGGTGCGGACCCATAGCAGTTGGAACTGCTTTGGCAGGGCTTGCGGAGACGACCAGCCAAGCAGGCCCTGGGTCGTGACGAAGGCGGCGGCGTAGAACGCGCCGGTGACGACGATTGCCGCAGCCTTGACCGTCCATGGCAGAAGCGCGCGCGTGACCCCGAGCAGGAGCAGCACGCCGAGCAGCGCATAGGCGATGGACAGGCAGAGGATCATGCCTTGCAGGGTCATGGCCGGGCTATCCCGCGTTGCGCTTCGGGTCGCGCAGCGTTTGGAGCAGGGACTTGCGATCCCGGCTGACGCCGGTGACGGTGCCGCCCTCGTCAATGACGAAGCGCACGGCCGTCTCCTCCTGCCCGCCATGATCGAGGTTGATCGTGTCGTAGTGGACAACCTGCACCGTCGGGTTGAGCTTTTCGACCCGCACCGACACCGGGGTCGGCTGCTTGGTCAGTGCTGAGAAGTGGTACACGTTGACCGTGTACTCGCCCGCGACGATGCCGCGGATGCTGACGGTCTCCTGCCGAATTGGCGACAGCACCTTCTTTCCCGCGACCATGATGAAATCGTTGACGCCCCCGCGGTCGTCGCGGTCCAGGGTCATGAACCCGGCTGACCGGCGCCGGTACCAGACCATGTTGCCGAGCGGGTCCTGCACGAACAGGTCCACGTCGTCCGGATGGTTGTCCGGCCAGCTCATCGTGATCAGGAAGTCCGCCTTCGGATCAACCTTCCCCTCCTTCGCATCGGGGGAGATGCTGAGCAGCGCGATGAAGAACAGGAACGCCAGCACCTGCATCGCCTTAAACAGCATGACGCCGAACGGGTCGAATGCGTCCTCGCGCGGGGAGAAGTCGAAGTCGTCGATCATTCGGAGTAGTTCGACTGACGCGCGAGGCCGGGCACGACGTGGACCTCGGTGAGCCGCACGGCATAGGCGAAGAGCCTCCCGGTCGCCTCGTCGAGCATATAGTATTGGATCTTCACCAAGATCGAGCCGACTAGTCCGGCAAGCGTCGTGTACATGGCGATGGCCATGCCGTCGCTCATCAGCCCCATCGACGACTTGATCGCCCCGCGGTCGGCCGTGTCCAGGTTGGCGATGGGCGCCAGCATGACGATGAAGCCGATGATCGTGCCGACCAGGCCGAGCTTCATCAGCGTGTCGCTGGCAAAGGCGCCGAACCCGTTCGAACCGCGCAGACGGGCGGCCAGGCCGCGCAACAGCAGCGTCTGGTCGAACAGGCGCGCGCCCTGCGCCTGTGCTTTCAACGCCAGGTCGCGGATGTGTCCGGCGACCAGCCCCTCCGGCAAAGGACCCGATCCTTCCACCTCCACCGCCGCTCCGGCAACTGAGATGCCGCGCCCGCCGGCGATGATCCGCGCCGCGTGGCGTGCGGCGTCATCCTCGCGCGACACGGCGACCGTCCGCCAAAGGCAGTGCAGCGACGTTCCCACGTAGAGCACGACGATGGCGAGCGAGATGTGGGTCCGGTCGGCGGCCACCATTCGCCCGAGCAGGCCGAACCACCACAGCAGCACGAAGCCGAACACGCTGACGCCCGTGAAGATGAGCCAGTGCTGCAGGAGCTTGCGGGCGTCCGCGTGAGGGGGTTGCAGGGTCGTCCCGTCCTGAGCGTCACGCGGCACCGGCACATCTCCCCCAACCATGAGGGCTATGAACACCGTCACGCCCGTTCCGCACCTTGTTCATGACGCGCGAAGGCTCCAAGGGCATTCAGCCCGTGGCAGCCTGGGCAATTTGCCCGATCTCACGCCTTGCCGCTTCCCACGAGCCAGGCCCACGACCATGCTCAAAGCCGAACACCGGCCGGGAGCGCTGCAATGTCCCTGATCCTCCACTTGATCCTGCGCCTTGCTGCAGTCGTGCTGCTTTGCTTGGCCGGTGCGGTCGGATGGGTGCTGGTGGACACCCATCGCGCAATCGAGGCGGAGACGGTGGCGACCGCGGATCGGGTCGCCCGCGACCTGGAAGACCTATACTGGCAGAAGCTGGTTTGGCGCGACGGCTTCAGCCGCGGGGCGCCATTGCCCGTGCCGGAATGGGAAACGCTCCGCACGGGGCGGCTGGTCACTCCGGGAACGTGCGTGACCTTCGCGCCAGACGGTCAGGAGCCGCGGCGCTTGTGCGGCCAGGTCGAAGGGGTCGGCATGCCGGCCCCGGCCTGGTTCGAGGCCGGCTACGCCGCGCTGTTCGGCCCTTCGGCGTCGGTAGAGCGCCGATTGAGCGTCCGGCAGCCAGGGGCAGGCCATGTCGTCGTGATTGCCGATCCGCAAACCAGTGTGCGCCAGGCTTGGCAGCAGGTCAGCATCGTTGTCCGTGTCGCCGCCCTGATGGCGGCCGGGATCGGTTTGCTGGCGGCCGCCTTGATCGGCCAGGCGCTGATGCCGGCGCGGAAGATCATCGCGGGCCTCAAGCGCCTCGAAATCGGCGACTACCGCCACCGTCTTCCTGGTCATCGCATGGCCGAGTTCTCCCACATTGCACGCGCGGTGAACCAGCTGACCGACCGGCTTGAACAGACGACCGCGGAGCGTGCGGCGCTGACCAAGCGGTTGTTCGCGGTGCAAGAGGAGGAGCGGCGTGCGCTGGCCCGCGACCTCCATGACGAGTTCGGGCAATGCCTGACCGCGACCGGGGCACTCGCCGCCGCCATCGAGGCCGGAGCCGCGGGCCGCCCTGACCTTGCTGACGACGCGCGGGCAATCACGCGCGTCGTCAGGCGCATGATGGCGACGGTGCGGGAGGCGTTGGCACGGCTACGCAGCCAGGACGTTGACGAATTGGGGTTGGAGGCGAGCCTCGCCCAGCTCGTTGGCGGCTGGAACGCGCAGGCCGCACCGCGGGCCGTCTTCCATCTGGCCGTCAGCGGCGATCTTTCGGCCGTGCCGGGGCAGACGGCCCTGAACATCTACCGTATCGCGCAGGAGTGCCTGACCAATGCCGCCCGGCATGGCAGGCCAAGCAACGTTTACCTCCGGGTCGAGCGCACCACCACGGACGGTGAGGCGGTGGCATTGACCGTCGAGGACAACGGCGGCGGCGACGCGGGAAGGATCGCTGGGACTTCTGGGCATGGCATCCTCGGCATCCGGGAGCGTATTGCCGCCTTGGGCGGAAGCCTCTCAATCGCGACGGCGGCGCATGGCGTGCGCGTTGCCGCGATCATCCCGCTATTCTTGCCGCGCGCGGCGATGCCGGCGGCGGCGGGGCTTGCATGACGGAAGTCACGATTCTGCTGGTGGATGACCACCCCGTGGTCCGGGAAGGCTATCGCCGCCTGTTGGAGCGAGGCGGCGGGCACCGGATGATCGCCGAAGCTGACGCCGCGGCGTCAGCCTACCAGGCATACCAGCGATCAAAGCCGGACGTCGTCGTCATGGACCTTTCGCTGCCCGGCGTCAGCGGGTTGGACGCGGTTCGGCACATCCGTCAATGGGACCCCCGCGCACGCATTTTGGTGTTCACCATGCATGATGGCGCGGCGTTCGCGCTCAAGGCGTTCGAGGCTGGTGCCCTGGGTTATGTCACGAAAAGCAGCGACGCCGGCGAGCTGGTCCGTTCGGTCGGGATCGTTGCCAAGGGAGGCCGGGCGCTCAGCAGCGACATCGCCCGTGAGATTGCCGCCGAGCGGCTTGCAGGGGGACGGTCGCTCGTTGACGACCTCGGCCCACGCGAGACCGAAATCCTCCGGCTGATCGCGTCCGGCCTGACTACCGGCGCGATCGCGCTCCTGCTCAATCTCAGCCAAAAGACTGTGCAGAACCATCACTACCAGATCAAATCCAAGATCGGCGCGCGGACCGATGCTCACTTGGTGTGGCTGGCCATCGGCGCGGGCCTCGTGAGCCTTGAGACGGTTTCCTGACCGGCGGTGCGCGCACCGAAACGCGAATTCGCTAGTTTTGGCTGGTATGGTGGACCGGCGTTGGCAAGCTGTACCACTTCGTCAAACGACCCGATGCTGTTGGCGAAATCGCCGGACTGCTTATCCGTCAAGACTAATGCGGGAATTGGCTGAAGGGGCGCCTACCCGCCATCGTCCGGTTCCTTCCCTGCTGCCTCGACGGCGATCTCCGCGAGGTGTTCGTCATACAGCCGATCCGCCACCGGGATCAGCCGCGTGTAGGAGCCGTTCTGGCCGGTTTTGTCTCCACCGATTAGCAGGATAGCGGCCCGGCGCGGATCGAAGGCGTAGAATACCCGCACCGGTCGGCCGCCGACCGACACCCGCAGCTCGCGCATGTGGCTATGCCGGCGTCCCCGAAGTATCACGGCAGCCGGGCCAGCCGCTCGAACAGCAGGTCGAAAAATCCGTCGGCATCCGCGCGATTGAGGAAAACGGCGTTGGCCGGGCGGTCGGTGACGCCGGACCAGTCGGCGACGGTCATGCCGAGCGTCAAGGGGCTCGCTGTTTCCACCGCCACGTTGATCCGCCGCCCAGTGAACAGACCCGGCCGCAGCAAATGCGCGATGACGCAGGGATCATGCAGCGGGCCGCCTAATCCCCCCTGTAGCGCCGTGCCATCGGCATTGGAATACAGCGCCGCCACCGCCCGCGCCGCTGCCGTGTCGATCCGCCGCAGCCGGTCGAGCCGCGCATCCGTCAACCGGACCTGGTGCGTCAAATCGAGCGGCAGCAGCGTGGTCGGGATGCCGCTGTCCAGCAGCACCTTTGCCGCGTCCGGGTCGGCATGGACGTTGTACTCGGCGGCCGGGGTGACGTTGCCGCCCTCGCTGCGGGCGCCGGCCATCCACACGATCTCGGCGATGCGCGGGCCGATGTCGGGCGCCTTGACCAGCGCCATGGCAAGGTTGGTCGCGGGGCCGAGCAGGCAGAGCGTGATCTCGCCCGGAGAAGCGACGCACAGGGCATTGATAAGATAGTCCACCCCGTGCTCCGGCCGCAGCGGCATCCGCGGTTCCGGCAAATCGAGGCCATGCAGCCCGGTATCGCCGTGCACGTGCTCGGCGGTGATGGGCGGCCGCACCAGCGGGCGGGCGCAGCCGGCGTACACAGGAATATCCGGCCGGCCGGCCAGTTCCAGCACCCGGCGCACGTTGCTCTCGGTGCGGGCCAGCGGCACGTTCCCGGCGACCGCGACCAAAGCGAGCAACTCTAGCTCTTGCGGCGCTGCCAGAGCCAGCAGGATGGCGACGGCGTCGTCCTTGCCAGGGTCGGTATCGATAATGATTTTCCGGGCCACGGTCCTACCCCCCGCCCAGGCGGTGTACGGCCAGCGCCACGCAGGCCTCGAATACCTCGAGCGAATCGAACGGCTGGTCCCGCCCATCGGCCGGCAGCACGATCGCCCCGCCGCCCTGTACCGCCGCACCCTGGATCATCAAATTGTCCGGCAGGCCAAATCCCTCGACGCTGAGGCCCGGCATCGGGTCGGGCAGCGCCGCCACCTGCCGGCGGCAGCGCTCGGCGAACGGCGCGGCGCTGTTGGAATAGCCGAACACCGGACGCCCACGCCCGAGGAACCAGCCGACCTCGATCAGCGTGCCGCTATCGGCGGAGGCGCCGCGGAACGGCGTGAGGTTGGCGATCACCACGTCGCAGGCCTCCATCATCGCAATGTCCTTGCGATAGATCATAGCCCAGGCGTCCGCGTCGCTCATCGCCGGCAGGCTGGCCACGTCCTCGTTCAGCGGCGCGTGACCCTCGATGCCGTGCCGCGCGCAGATCGCTATTTTGCGGCGCGCATGCGCGATGGCGCTGGGCAGGAAGACGTCAGGGCCGGCGAGGTATGCCGTAAGCTTCAGCTGCATCCGGCGCGCTCAGCCCTGCGGTGCGCCGTCCTGCCGCATCGGATCGGCCTTAATGAACGCCTCCTGCGCCTCGCAGCGCGCGACGATGCGGTCGATCGTCGGCACCCCCGGAACGTCGATCTTGAAGATGCGGGTCATCACGACGATGCTCATCAGCAAAACATCAGCCGTAGTCACCGCGTCGCCGTGGCAATACACCCCGGTTGCGCTCTCCGACGCGAGCCGCTGCTCCACCGCGAGCAGGCCGGTCGAGAACCACTGAGTTTGCCACGCCCGCCAGGCCGCGTCGTCGAAGCCCTGGGCCGTGAGGTAGCGCCGCACCCTTGGCGTGATCAGCGGATGGGTGTCGGCCGCCAGCATCGCCGCGATCGAGCGCACCCGCGCGCGTCCATGCGGGTCGGGCGGCAGCAAAGGCGGGCTCGGCGCGGTCTCATCGAGGAACTCGAGGATCGCCAGCGACTGGGTGATCGGCGGAAAGCCGTCCTCCACCAAAGCAGGAATCGCGCCGAGCGGATTGATCTTTAAGAACGCCTCGCCGCGCTGCTCGCCGGCCTCGAGATTGACGATGCGCTCATGCGCGATGAGGCCCTTGAGGTTCATCGCCACCCGCACCCGATAGGTCGCCGAGGTGCGCCAGAAGGCAAAAAGCTCGAAATGCGGCTGGTCGGCCATGCTGAAAATCCACCCTGATCGTGTAGTTCCGACGGATAGAACCGTCTGATTTACGCCACCAGCCCCTATTTGACGACCGATAATGATCCCGCCGCCAGCAGGTGCACGGAAAACAGGCGTGCCGGGTCGGTCCAGCTCTGAACCGGGTGCCAACCTGCTGCCCGAGCGAAGTCCTGGAAGCCGGTCAGCGTGTGCTTATAGCTGTTTTCGGTGTGAATGGTCTCGCCGGCGGCAAAGCGGATGCGATGGCCGGCGACGTGGACCGTCTGGGCGCGCCGGCTGACAAGATGCATCTCGATCCGGCCTGCATCCGCATTCCAATCCGCGCGATGGGCGAAGCCGCCGAGATCGAAATCCGCCGCCGCCTCACGGTTCAAACGGCGCAGCAGGTTGAGGTTGAAGGCGGCGGTCACGCCCTGCGCGTCGTCATAGGCCGGGATCAGCAGCGCCGGGTCCTTCTGCAGGTCAACGCCAACCAGGAAGCGCGAGTCCTCGCCCAGCACCCGGCGGGCGGTCACGAGGAACCGGTGCGCCGAATCCGGGTCGAGGTTGCCGATCGTCGATCCCGGAAAGAACCCAGTCAGCGGTTGCCCCCGAACGGCACCCGGCAGGGCAAACGGCGCTAGGAAATCCGCGACGACCGGATGGACCCGCAGCGCCGGTTGCGAGCGATGCAAGCGCTTTGTAAGGGCATCGAGCGCGCCCTCCGCCACGTCAATGGGCACGTAGGCGGTGAACAGACCGCCGGCGTCGAGCAGCAAGCGCGCCTTGGTCTCGTCGCTCGCGCCGTACTCCACCAGCGCACTGCCGGTAGAAAGGCCGGAAACTGCCTCAACCGCGATGTCACGCAGCAGAGCGAGCTCGGTGCGCGTCGGGTAGTATTCGGGCAGGCGGGTGATCTCGCCGAATAGCCGGCAGCCCTCGGCGTCGTAGAACAGCTTGGGCGGCAGCGTCTTGCGCGTGGCGAGCAGTCCCGGCAGCGCCGCATCGGCGACGCCATGATCGAGGACCCGATGATCCAAGAGGACGCGATCGAGCGCGACCGCGCTATGAGCATTTCCGTCCAGCATGACTAGGCCACATCCTGAGCGAGCCGCAGCCCGGTGAATTGCCAGCGCGTGCCAGCCGGAAAGAAATTGCGATAGGTCGGCCGCGCGTGACCCGGTGGCGTCGCCAGGCTGCCGCCGCGCAGCACCATCTGGTTGATCATGAACTTGCCGTTATACTCGCCGATCGCGCCTTCGACGGGCCGGAAGCCGGGATAGGGCAGGTAGGCGCTGCCGGTCCACTGCCAGGCGTGGCCCTGCAGCTCATGCATGGCGTCGTGGCCAGCCGCCGCCTCCAACTCGAACTCCGTCGGCAGCCGCGCGCCGGCCCAGCGGGCGTAGGCGTCGGCTTCGTACCAGCTGATATGACGGACCGGCGCTGCCGACTCCAGCGGCTCGAGCCCACCCGGCCCAACCTGCCGAGATCCGGCCTCGCCGTCGCGCCAATACATCGGCGCCTGCCAGCCTTCCGCCTGCACGACTGACCAGCCATCCGACATCCACAGCCCAGCCGTCCGGTAGCCGCCATCCTCGATAAAGGCGAGCCAGTCGGCGTTGCGCACCAGGCGGTCGGCCAGGCGATATGGCCGCAGCAGCGCCTCATGGCACGGTGCCTCGTTGTCGAATGCGAACCCCGCTCCGTCATGTCCTACCGCGACGATGCCGCCCGGCAGTTCGACGAACCGGGCCGGGCCCGCCGCGACCACCGGCTCCCGCCAGCCCGGCAGTACCGCTGGGACAAGCGGGCTTTGCGCGAAAACGTGCATCATGTCGGTGACCAGCAGCTCCTGGTGCTGCTGCTCGTGCTGCAGCCCGAGCTCCACAAGACCCGCAACATCCTGCTCACGTTCCGCGAGCAGCCGGGTCATTGCGTCGTCCACGTGCCGGCGATAGGCACGGACCTCCTCGGCGCCGGGACGCGTGATGAGGCCGCGGGCGGGACGCGGATGCCGATCGCCCACTGTCTCGTAATAGCTGTTGAACAGGAAGCGGAATGCCGGGTCGAAAGGGACGTAGTCCGGCAAATTGGGGCGCAGCACGAACTCCTCGAAGAACCACGTGGTATGCGCGCGGTGCCACTTTGCGGGCGACGCATCCGGCATGGACTGCACGCACTGGTCTTCCGGGGTCAGCGCGGCGGCGAGCTGTTCCATGTGGCCGCGCACCGCGCGGTAGTGCTCTGCCAGGCCGGAAATAGTGCCGAAATAGGTCATGCGTTCTTGATCTCTCCTGTCGGCCCTACGAGGTGGGTCGCCGTGCCCGGTCAAAACAGGGGCGGCCGAGTTGTTCCCGTCAAGCGTCTCAGAGTCGAGACGCGGCGATTTGCCATCCGTGGCCGTGTCGGACTATGTTTTGCGACAACGAACAAAGCTTAGGAAACGCCATGATCCGTCCGCTCACCCTCGCCGCCGGCGCGGTGCTTTTTGCTGTCTCCATGCAGGCCGCCATGGCGGTCGAGCTCACCGAGACCGTGACGACGACAGCGGCGCCCGCGAAGGTCTGGGGAATGATCGGCAAGTTCGACGCCATCGCCAGCTGGCTGCCGGGCGCCGAAAGCAGCCCTGCCGATAAGGGCGACACCGTTGGATCGGTGCGCGTGATCACATTAAAGGCGCCGGGCAGTCCGACGGTGACGGAGCGGCTGACCGCCAGCAGCGGCCAGAGCTACAGCTACACCATCCTCAAGGTCGATCCGAAGGTGCTCCCGGTCACGGATTACACCTCGACCATCGGTGTCGCACCCGCGGGCAGCGGCTCCACCGTCACCTGGCACGGCAGCTTCAAGGCAGCGGGCGGCGCCGATGACGCGGCGGCCAACAAAGCGATGAGCGGCGTCTATCGCGCCGGCTTGGACAACATCAAGGCAATGGCGGAGAAGTAGCGCTAAGACTTTTTCCACAGGGAGGGAACATGCGCGCCTTCGAGGGTCAGCGTTCGGACAACCAGCCGGTCAAGCGGACCCGGCCGGAGAAGGAGAAGCTGCTGCGTGAGTTGCGGGAGACGCTGGCCGGCATGAAGCCGCACAGCGCTCCCTCCCTGCGTCAAAGCCTGCAAAAGCGGATCGTCGAGCTGGAGGCCGAGCTGCGCGCCGGGGTTCCCCCCAAGCCGCGCTAGGCCCTATGCTAGTCCGGAACGAACAACCGGCTTGAGGCTTCTGCAAGGGACTGCATGGCGCGACGGCCGAACATCCTGATCCTGATGGCCGATCAGATGGCGGCCGGCGTGCTGCCGGCCTACGGCAACCGAGTGGCCCTGACCCCGAACATCGACGCTCTGGGCGAGCACGGCGTCGTATTCGGCGCGGCCTACTGCAACAGTCCGCTCTGTGCCCCGTCCCGCTCGGTGTTCATGTCGGGCCGCCTGCCATCCGCCACCGGCGCCTACGACAACGCCGCCGAGTTCACCTCGCAGGTGCCCACCTTCGCCCACTACCTCCGGCATGCCGGCTACCGCACCATCCTGACCGGCAAGATGCACTTCTGCGGACCGGACCAGCTGCACGGCTTCGAGGAGCGGCTGACCACCGACATCTACCCGGCCGATTACGGTTGGACGCCGGACTGGCGTCACCCCGATGTCCGGCCCGACTGGTACCACAACATGGACGGCGTCACGCTCGCCGGGCCATGCGTGCGCACCAACCAGCTCGATTTCGACGAGGAGGTCGTGTTCAGCGCCCGCCGGCGCCTGTTCGATATCGCCCGCGACGCGGACGAGCGGCCGTTCCTGATGGTAGTTTCCATGAGCCACCCGCACGACCCATTCACTATCCCCGACCCCTGGTGGAGCCGCTACACCGACGCGGCCTTGGATATGCCGCTTGTGCGGCGCGGCGATGTGCCCGAGGACCCGCACTCGCTCCGTCTGCGCCGTATTTGCGCGATGGACGCGCAGGAGGTCCCGGAGGCGCAGGTCCGCGCGGCGCGCCGGGCGTACTACGGCGCGTGCTCGTTCGTGGACGACCAGGTGGGCGTGCTGCTGGCAGCGCTGCGCAGCTCCGGGATGGAGGGCGAAACCATCGTGATCCTGCTCGCCGACCACGGCGAGATGCTCGGGGAGCGCGGGCTTTGGTACAAGATGAGCTTCTTCGAGGCGGCCTGCCGGGTGCCGCTGATCATGCACGCGCCTGGCATCTTCCCCGCCGGCCGCCGTGACGCCCCGGTTTCGCTCGCCGACATCCTGCCGACGCTGGCCGAGATCGCCGGCAATGGCCTCGCGCCGGACTACGCGACGCCGCTCGACGGCCGCTCCCTGCTGCCGCAGCTCTCGGGCGGCACGGCGCATGGTGAAGCATTGGGGGAGTACCTGGCCGAGGGCGCGCTCGCGCCGATCGTGATGCTGCGGCGCGGGACGCATAAGTTTGTTCATTCCGACGCCGATCCCGACCAGCTTTTCGACTTGCAGGCCGACCCCGACGAACGACGCAACCTCGCAGCAGATCCGCAACAGGCGTCGGTTGTTGCCGGGTTCCGCGCCGAGGTGACGCAGCGGTGGGATCTCGCGCGCCTGCACCAGGATGTGCTGGCCAGCCAGCGCCGCCGGCTGTTCGTCGCCGGGGCGCTGCGGCAGGGCGCCCAGGCCTCCTGGGACCACCAGCCGGTGCGCGACGCGAGCCGGCTTTACATACGCAACGACGCGCGGCTCGACGATTTGGAGGCGACGGCTCGCTTCCCGCGCCCCGGAGCTGCTAGCGTCTGATTTCCTGGCTGATTTTCCGGAGGATGGCACGATGCGGCTGACGAAAACACCACTGGCGATCATGGCGACGCTGGCATTCTGGACCGGGGCCCACGCCGCCGAGCCGGCTGCCTGCGCGACCGTGCGCATGGCCGACCCGGGCTGGACCGACATCACTTCGACCAACGGCGTCGCCGGCACACTGCTGAAGGCGCTCGGCTATAAACAGGCCGTGAGCACGCTCTCGGTGCCGATCGTATTCCAGGCGCTGTCCTCGGGGCAGCTCGACGTGTTCCTCGGCAACTGGATGCCGGCGCAGACCAATTTCATCAATCCGCTGCTGAAGGACAACAAGCTGGTCGTAGTGCGACCCAATCTGCAGCACGCCAAGTTCACCCTGGCGGTGCCGGACTACGTCGCCGAGGCGGGGGTGCACAGCGTCGCCGACCTGGCCGGGCACGCCGATAAGTTCGGTAAGCGCATCTACGGCATCGAAGCCGGCGCCCCGGCCAACCAGAACATCCAGCGCATGCTGACCGCCGGCGACGATGGGCTGAAGGGCTGGAAGCTGATCGAATCGAGCGAGCAGGGCATGCTTGGCGAGGTGGAGCGGGCCGAGCGCAGCAAGCAGTGGATCGCCTTCCTCGCCTGGGAGCCGCATCCAATGAACGACCGGTTCCACATCACCTATCTGCAGGGCGCCGAGCAGTATTTCGGCCCGGACTTCGGCAGCACCACGATCAACACGCTGGCCCGCAACGGCTATGCCGAGCAGTGCCCGAACGCCGACCGCCTGTTCCGGCAGCTTAATTTCAGCGTGCCGATGGAGAACGCGCTGATGGTGTCGATCGCCAGCCAGCGTATGGACGGCCCGGCGGCGGCGCGGACTTGGCTGAAGGCCAACCCCGCCCAACTCGACGCCTGGCTGGACGGGGTGACGACGTTCGACGGCAAGGACGGACCTGCGGCCGTGCGGACCGCCTTGGGACTATAAGACCGGCTGTGCCGTCGTCAGCTGGACGGGGGGCGCCTGCGGCGCACGGTGCATCCCGCACAGCGCCTTCAGGATGTCGGCGTCGTCGCACACGCCCTCGAACCGCTCCTCGGACGCCAGCAGCACCGGGTGGCCGCTCGCCTGGCGCAACTGCACCATCAGCCGCAGCGGGAAGCTGTGCGGCACCACCAGCAGCCCGAGCGGCACGACCGATTGCGCGGCGTCGTAGCTATGCAGCGGCGTCATCGCCAGCTTCTCGCCCTGGTAGAACGCCTCGCTCGGCCGCCCGCGATGGTCGAGCGTCAGCCGGTAGCGGCGGTCATCGTCCAGCCACAGGCCGCCGTCCACCTGGTGCAGTTCGTGGCTAGGCCGCATCACCGTCGCGGCACGCAGCACCGTGAGCGGGTTCAAATGCCGGACAAACTGCGCCACGTAGTCGTCGGCCGGGCGCAGCACGATGTCCTCGGCGGTGCCGGTCTGCACGATCCGGCCGCCCTCCATGATCGTGATGTGGTTGCCGATCTTGACCGCCTCGTCGAGGTCGTGGCTGACGAACAGGATGGTCTTCTTGACCTTCTCCTGCAGGTCCAGCAGCTCGTCCTGCAGCTTGCCGCGGATCAGCGGATCGAGCGCCGAGAACGGCTCGTCCATCAGCAGGATATCGGCGTCGGTGGCGAACGCCCGCGCCAGCCCGACGCGCTGCTGCATGCCGCCCGACAGCTCATGCGCGTAGCGGTCGGCCCATTGGTCGAGGCCCACAAGCTGCAGCTTCTCCTCAACGGACCGGTGCCGCTCCGCCGCCGGGACGCCGCGCAGCTCGAGGCCGAGGCCGAGATTCTCCAGCACGGTGCGCCACGGCAGCAGGGCGAACTGCTGGAACACCATGGCGACGCGCAGCAGCCGGACGCGTCGCAGGGTCGCGGCGTCGCAGGAGGC
>JANXVC010000540.1 GCA_025351925.1 Rhodospirillales bacterium
TGGACCACGCCTTGGCCGCGTCCCGCCCGGCTGCTGCCGCGGCCGGAGCCGGTGGAGGCGATGGGCCTGCTGCCCGACCACCCGCCGCGGGCATTCACCTGGCGCCGGGTGCGGCACCGCGTGGTGCGCGCCGACGGGCCGGAGCGCATCACCGGCGAATGGTGGCGCCGGTCCAGCGAGCGCGCCGCGGTGCGGGACTACTGGGTCGTCGAGGACGAGAACGGGTGCCGCTTCTGGCTGTTCCGCCAAGGCGACAGCCTCGATCCCGCAACCGGCGGCCTCGCCTGGTTCCTGCACGGCTTCTTTTGAGGAGGGCGACCGCCCCATGACCGACGACGACAAGCGCACGCTGCATCCCGCCACCGCCGCGGAGCTGGAGGAGACCCTGTCCTTCGCATTGCGCTATGCCGGCAAGAGGCGGGTGCACACGGCCGACGACGTCATGGCGCGGGTCACGGCCGAGCGGCTGGTGCAGCACCTCGAGCGCTCCGGATACGTGCTGATGCGACGTCCTACCGCCAGCGCGCCGTCCACCAGCGGGCACCGCCACCCGAACAGCGACTGACCGGCATGCCAGGCGCCCCTGGTCCCGCCTATGTCGAGCTGCAGGTCACCACGAACTACTCCTTCCTGCGCGGCGCAAGCAACGTCGAGGAGCTGCTCGTGGCCGCCCAGGCGCTCGGCATGCCGGCGATCGCCGTCACCGACCACAACACCCTGGCCGGCATCGCCCGGGCGCATGCACGGGCCGAAGAGGTTGGCATCAAGCTGGTCGTGGGCTGCCGGCTCGATCTGGGCGACAGCCTGCCGGTGCTGGTCTACCCGACCGATCGCGCCGCCTATGCCCGGCTCTGCCGGCTGCTGACACTGGGCAAAGGCCGCGCCGGCAAGCGCGGCTGCACCCTCGCCTGGGCGGACCTGGCCAGCCACGGCGACGGCCTGATTGCGGTGCTGCTGCCGGACGCGGCCGATGCGGCGCTGGCCGGCGCGCTGGCCCGGCTGCGGCAGGACTTTGCCGGCCGCTGCTACCTTGCCTTGGGCGTGCGCCGGCGGCCGGGTGACGCCGTGCGGCTGCGCGAGCTCACCGATCTGGCGCAGGCCGCGCGGGTGCCGACCGTCGGCACCGGCGACGTGCTGTTCCACGTCCCGGAGCGGCGCATCCTGCACGACGTGGTCACCTGCATCCGCGAGGGCTGCACCATCGACGACGCCGGGTTCCGCCGCGAACGGTTTGCCGACCGGCACCTGAAAGCGCCCGCGGAGATGGCGCGGCTGTTCGCGCGCTATCCCGAAGCAGTGGCACGCACGCTGGAGATCGCTGACCGTTGCCGCTTCAGCCTGTCCGAACTGCGCTACCAGTATCCCGATGAGAGCGAAGTGCCCGGCGAGACGCCGCAGGCGGCGCTGGAGCGGCTGGTGCGGCAGAGCATCCCGCTCCGCTATCCCGCTGGCCTGCCGCCCGACGTCGAGACGCAGCTCCGCCACGAGCTGCGGCTGATCGCGGAGCTCGCATACGCGCCGTATTTCCTGACGGTGAACAGCATCGTCCGTTATGCGCGGAGCAAGGACATCCTGTGCCAGGGGCGGGGCTCGGCCGCGAACTCCGCCGTCTGCTACGTGCTGGGCATCACGTCCATTGATCCCGTGCGCAGCGGCCTGCTGTTCGAGCGGTTCGTCTCGGCCGAACGCCGCGAGCCGCCCGACATCGACGTGGACTTCGAGAGCGAGCGGCGGGAAGAGGTGATCCAGTGGGTGTACGAGCGCTACGGCCGCGACCGTGCGGCGCTGTGCTGCACCGTGATGCGCTTCCGTGCCCGGGGGGCGATCCGGGACGTGGGCAAGGTGCTCGGGCTTACCGAGGACGTCACCGCAGCACTCGCCTCGCAGATTTGGGGCGGGGGAGGGTCGGAGGGCGGTGTGGACGAGGATCACGCCGCCGAGCTGAACCTCAACCTTGGGGACCGCCGCCTGCGCCTCGCCTTGGAGCTGGCGCAGGAGCTCATCGGCTTTCCGCGCCAGCTCGGCACCCACCCCGGCGGCTTCGTGCTGACGCAGGACCGGCTCGACGAGCTGGTGCCGATCGAGCCGGCGGCGATGGCCGACCGCCAGGTGATCGAGTGGGACAAGGACGACATCGACGCGCTGAAGTTCATGAAGGTCGACGTGCTCGGCCTCGGCATGCTCGGCTGCCTGCGCCGCGGCTTCACCCTGATCGAGCAACAGGGCGGCCCTGCGGGCATGGACATCGCCGGCGTCCCGGCCGAGGACCCAGCGACCTACGCCATGATTCGCCGCGCCGACACGCTCGGCACCTTCCAAATCGAGAGCCGGGCGCAGATGGCGATGCTGCCCCGCCTCAAGCCCACGACGTTCTACGACCTGGTGGTGCAGGTGGCGATCGTGCGGCCCGGCCCGATCCAAGGCGACATGGTGCATCCCTACCTGCGCCGGCGCGAGAAGCTGGAAGCGGTGCATTACCCGAAGCCGGAACTGGA
>JANXVC010000118.1 GCA_025351925.1 Rhodospirillales bacterium
GACGCAACTGGGGCGCCGCTGGGCGAGACTTGCCAAAGGTTCCGGCCGGCGAAGCCGGTTGGAATGGCAAGGCGAGGGCAGACGCGGCACCCGGCCGGTGGCGGTGTTGGATCAGCGCACCGCGTCCACCGACATATTCGGCGCGATCTGCCCGCTTCACGGCAAGGCGGCCGGTCTGATCCTGCCCGAGTGCAACATCGCGGCGATGAACCTGCATCTGGCCGAGATCGCCGCCGCCGTCGCGCCGGGCGCGCATGCGGTCCTCATCCTCGACCAGGCGGGATGGCACGTATCCGACAAGCTGATCGTGCCGCCCAACATCACGCTCGTGCCGCTGCCGCCCAAGTGCCCGGAGCTGAACCCGATCGAGAACGTCTGGCAATACATGCGAGCCAACTGGCTGTCGGACCGCATTTTCGAGGCCTACGACGGCATCGTCGATCATTGCTCGGATGCGTGGAACAAACTCGCCGAGCGGCCATGGACCATTATGTCGATCGGGATGCGCGATTGGGCCAATGCGTACTGATCAGCGGGAACTGGCATAAGTCGAGCGCGGGCGTAGCGGCTGGTGATGGTAAGAATGCTATGCCCGACCGTGATGCAAAGCCGCTGGGTCGTTTCGTTTTGCATAGAGAGGGATTGCGCGTCGGCGGCGTTTCCGTGAGTCACGCGGGCCGTTGTTTGCTACCCACGCTCTCGATTTTCTTGATGATGTTGGCCCAGTCGGGCGTTTCGTTGCTCACCTTGCCGGCCGCGTGCTGGCGCAAGAGCCGGCCTGGTACCGACCCGAACCGATGCCTGCCAAGAGGCCGAGATCGCCGTTCGCACATGCAACAACGTCATGCGCGTCGCTACAGCTAGCCATCTACCGAACAGGACGACCTTCCCATCGGAATTCGACTCTCACCGGTCGGCTATTTCCGCGTGCTTCAGGTAATCCAAAGTCGGCAACTTCCGAACTACGCCTGACTTTCCGCATTCTATAGAGAATGGTTGAGACTGGTGTGATGCGACGGCCGCTTCTGTGCGATTGTGAACATTTAGTTTCACAATGATGTTATGCACATGTGCTTTTACCGTGCTGTGTGACAAACCAAGGCGATAGGCAATGATCTTATTTGACATACCAATTCCAAGTAATTCCAGAACGCCACACTCACGCTGCGTCAGTCCAGCGACACGTGCGGGCATTGGCACATCAAGGATTTTGCCGGCCCGAACCGATGGCAGAACCTCGTTACTGGTATGTGGAATATAGGTTCCACCCGCAGCTACCAGGCGCAACACTGCGGCAGCTAACTGCATGCTGCTGGATGTTGAAATGTAGCCTTGCAATTGGAGTCTGTTGACCGTTTCTGCGTCTGGCCACATTGTGTCTGGCTCGATAATTGCGACTATCGGTATATTAGGCTGATTGGCACGTAACCATGCAACTTGCTTGTCGAGCCAGCTATCTACCAGAACAGCACCACTGGCATGAAATAGAACTATAATCGCATGATTCAAAGTTGTTGCTGCTATTGGCATAGTAATATCACTAACACCGCATGCATCAAACTCTCGATAGAATTTCTTAATCCAGGTCTCTAAACAACCACGAATGAACTCTTGGTTACAAACGACAACTACAATACTTGAAGTATTATTTATAATAGGAGAGTTTGATATACTCCTCTCTTCTTGATCAACATCTGAGTAAGCTCGATATATCTGACTATCCATAGCGTTTGCTGTCCTGTTTAGCCAAATATATTCCTAGAACATCATCAAGCAGATGCTTCATCATCTCGATGATTTCGCAATTTTATAGGATACGGTTTTCTTCTCTTATGTTTTATGTTTCCTACCCAAAAGCTGATCTCGGAAATCAACAAGCTGGTGATTGTCTCCGGCACAACATGTAACATATTTGTAGCGAAGATGTCGTAGAGTTAATCGAAGCAATCATTCAATAATTCGTGATAATATGGTAAAAATCGCAACTTTGAGAATTGATGAGCTTTATTCCTTCAATAGAATTAAGTTTTATTATTTCAACCTTCAGTTGGTTCAATGCGTCGTAGCTTCAGGTGAGGCGCATTTCGACGGCCGAAAAGCCCGGCCACCTAAGCCAGGGCCATTCAGTTCTAATTACTGGGCGCCAAGGGCGAGCAGCTGATCGAAGCTGATGGCGTTGGCGTAGAGCGCCAGGCTGATGTTCTGGACGCCGTTGGCGCGGAGGACGTTGAGGGCGACCGAACGAATGCGGGCC
>JANXVC010000137.1 GCA_025351925.1 Rhodospirillales bacterium
GATCGACAGCCGGTACGACCAGATCGGCGCGTCGGCCTGCTTGGGCAGGAAGTAGTACATCATGCCGAGGAAGCCGGCGGTCAGGAAGAAGCCGACGGCGTTGTGGCCGTACCACCACTCGGTCATCGCGTCCTGCACGCCGCTGAATAGAGAATACGATTTCGAATCGTTCCAGGCGATCGGCAAGGACAGGTTGTTGACGACGTGCAGCACCGTAATGGTGACGATGAACGCCAGATAGAACCAGTTGGCGACGTAGATGTGCGGCTCCGTCCGCCGCAGCAGGGTGCCGACGAACAGGCCGCCATAGGTCAGCCAGACGACGGCGAGCCATAGGTCGGCCATCCACTCGGGTTCGGCGTATTCGTGGCCCTGGGTGACGCCCATGACGTAGCCGAGGGCGGCCATGACGATGAAAAGCTGGTAGCCCCAGAACACGAACTCGGCGGCGAACCGTCCGGGGATGCGGGCGCGGCAGGTGCGCTGGACCACATACAGGCTGGTGCCCAGCAGGGCGTTGCCGCCGAACGCGAAGATGACGCCGCTGGTGTGCACGGGCCTCAGCCGCCCGAACGTCGTCCAGGACAGCCCGAAATTCAGCGCCGGGAACACCAGCTGCGCCGCGATCAGCGCCCCCATCGCCAGGCCGACGACGCCCCAGAACAGGGTGGCGACCACAAACATCCGGACGATCCGGTCGTCATAGCCGAGCGTCGCCGCTGCGTGGTCCTGCTGCCGTGGAAATGCTGTGCCCGCGACCAATGTTGCTCCGCTCATCCTGACCCCGCCCGTTTGCACCGCCACCGTGCGCCCCTGGGACGCCGCCGCAGCCGAGACACCCATGCATGGCCCGCGACGGCGGCGCATTGATCCAGATCAAGGCGCCGCACTCTCCCGGATGCGATCGTCACGGACGGTTACAGCGACGGCAGGGGAGCGCGATGCCCAACATGGATCCGACCATCACCCGCACGGCCCGGCAGCCTGGCTCGCCAGATTTGCTCGACCCGGCCGACATTGCGCGCTGGGGGGTACTGGTTGTTGTCCTCGTGCTCGGCGGGCTGGTGCTCGCCGCCCGGGCTGCAGACGATTACGCCTATGTCTGCGGCTTGTTGTTCTCCGGTTTCGGATTACTGCTGGCGATGCGGCTGATGGGGCGCTGGAAGCCATGAGCGGCCATGGCCCGCTGCCCGTCGCCATTCCGTTGCGGGCGGACGACGACATGCCGGTCGGATCGGCCGTCGATCCCATCAGCGCCACCGCTGAATTAGGCGCGACGGGGCCGGCCATCCGCCGATCCGTTCCCCCAACCGCGATCCTGCGCTGGCTTAGCGCGGGACTTGCGGACTTCGCGCGCGCCCCGCTGCCCTCGCTCGCCATCGGCCTGATCAGCACGCTGGTGAGCTGGGCGCTGGTCGGCGCCATGGTCGCGACCGACTACGCCGTGCTGATCCTGCCGCTCACGGCCGGGTTCATGTTCGCGGCGCCGCTGCTCGCAGTCGGCCTATACGAGGGCAGCCGGCGTCATGCCCGCAACGAGCCGGTCGCCCTCGGCGCGACGCGGGCGGCGCTGCAGCGCAACGCCAGTCAGATCGCGTTCATGGGCGCATTGCTGATGCTGTTCCTGTATGGCTGGCTGCGGATCGCCACGATGCTGTTCGCGCTGTTCTTTGGCCTGGAGCTGCCGCCGCTCGGAAATTTCTTCACGACGGCGTTCCTGGCGCGGGAGAACCTCGATTTCGTCCTGGTCGGCACCGGCGTCGGCGCTGTCATGGCGGCGATCGTCTTCGGCCTCAGCGCCATCAGCCTGCCCATGCTCGTGGACCGCCCGATGGACGCCATCACCGCGGCGATCACCAGCATGCGGGCCTGCTGCGCCAATCCGGTCACGATGGCGCTGTGGGCCGCGACGATCGTGGCGCTGACCCTCGCCGCCGCCGTGCCAGCGTTCCTGGGCTTCATTGTCGTACTGCCTATCCTCGGGCACGCGACGTGGCACGCCTACCGTGACCTGGTCGATCCTGCGTAGGCGGCGCCCGCCGGGGCCCTGTCTGCCCAGGCTATGCCCGCTTAGGCCATGCTCGCTTCGGCCATGCTCGCTTCGGCCATGATCGCCCAATGCCTGCATGGGCTTACGGCCCTCGCGCCTGGCGGCGGCGTGCCTGCCCTGATGCTGGCGCTGTTCGTCATGGGCCTGGCGGGCGGCGCTACGCACTGCTCCGGCATGTGCGCGCCGTTCGTGCTCGCGCAATCTGCCGCAGTCGCCGGCAGCCCCGCGGGCGGCCAGGTGCTCCATCGCCTGTCCGGGGCTGCGCTGCTGCCGTACCATCTCGGGCGGATGCTGGGCTACGCTGGCCTGGGCGCGGTGGCCGGCGGCACGGCGGGGCTGTTCGCCCTTGCAACGGGGGTGGCGCAGCCGGTGCTCGCGGTGCTGCTGGCGCTCGCCGCCGTGTTCATGCTGGTGCAAGGGTCGGCGCAGCTCCGCGGATGGCTGCCGCTCCGCATTCCAGCCTTGCGCCTGCCCAGCGCGGCCCAGCGCTGGCTGGGTATCCTCTTGGCCGCACCGCTGGGCTGGCGAGGCGTCTTGCTCGGGCTGCTGCTGTCGGCGCTGCCGTGCGGGCTGCTGTATGGCGCGCTCGCGGCTTCGGCGGCGGCTGGCAGCGCCCTGGGTGGCGCGCTCGCCATGGCGGCCTTCGTGGCGGGCACCATGCCGGCGCTGATCGGCGTCGGGCTGCTGGGCCGCCTGTTCGGCCGCCGCTTCCTGCCCAGCCTGCGCCCGGTCGCAGCTGCCCTATTCCTGCTCAATGCCGTCGTGCTCGCCGGCATGGCAATGCGGGTCGCGGGCATTTAGACGTGGACGCTGTAACGCTCCGTGCAGCGCCGGTGCCGCAACTCGCCTGCGCCCATTGCGAATCGGTCTTGCCACCGGGACAAGCCGGCTATTGCTGCAGGGGATGTGAGGCCGCGCATGCCCTGGTCGCCGGGCTGGGATTAGACGCGTTCTACCGGAGGCGGGAGGGCGCCCCTGGGTTGCTGCGCCCCGCGCTTGACCATCCGGCCTTGGACTTCGCCGCGCATGCCATCGAGGCCGGCGCCGGCGAGCATGAGCTCGAACTCCTGGTCGCTGGCCTAACCTGCGGCGCCTGCGTCTGGCTGGTCGAACAGGTCGCGGCGGCCGAGCCGGACGTGCTGCGCGCCCGCGTCTCGCTGTCGGCGCGGCGCCTGAGCCTGCGCTGGCGCGGCTCTGCGTCGCGCGCCGACGCGCTGGCCGCATTGATCGCCGCACTGGGATTTCACGTCGTGCCCTGGTCGGCGGCCTGCCTGCGCGCGTCCGAGGACGCCGAGGGCCGCGCCTTGCTGCGCGCGCTGGGCATCGCGGCGTTCGGCGCGGTGAACGTCATGCTGATCTCGCTCGCGATCTGGGCCGGGGCCGGCATGGGCCTGGCGACGCGAGGCCTGCTGCACTGGGTCGCCGCGGCCATTGCCCTGCCCGTGGTGGCGGTCGCCGGGTTGCCGTTCTACCGGTCGGCCTGGGGCGCATTGCGCGCTGGCCGGGCCAACATGGACCTTGCGGTGTCGCTGGGCGTCCTGGCTACCACGGCCATGAGCCTGTCGGAGGCGGTGCGCGACGGTCCCTACACGTATTTTGACAGCGCTACGTCATTGCTGGCCCTGCTGCTGGCCGGCCGCGTGCTGGACCGCGGCGCCCGCGGACGCACCCGCCGCGCCCTCGCCGAGCTGCTGGCGCTCCAGGGCGGCGACGTCCGCGTGCTGCCGGACGATGGCGGCCCGCCCTGCACCGTTCAGGCAGAAGCCGTGCGGCCCGGCAACCGCGTGCTAGTCGCGACCGGCGAGCGCCTGTTGCTCGACGGGGTCCTGGAAGGGGCCGAGGCCGTGCTGGACACCGCCGCTACAACTGGGGAGAGCCTGCCCCGCCGCTTCGGATCGGGCGAAACCCTGCCGGTTTCGTCGGTGAACCTGGGCGCTCCCATCGTTGTAACAGTGAGCCGGGCAGCGCAGGACGGATCGCTCGCGCACATGGCCCGGCTGATGCAGCAGGCGGAGCAAGCCCGCGGGCGCTTCACCGCACTGGCCGACCGTGCGGCCCGGTTCTATGTCCCCGCGGTGCACGCGGCGGCGGCCGGAACCTTCGCGCTATGGTTCGTGGCGCTGGATGCGCCCTGGCAGGTTGCCCTGGTCCATGCGGTGTCCGTGCTGATCGTCACCTGCCCATGCGGGCTGGCCATCGCCGTGCCAGCGGTGCAGGTCGTAACCGTCGGCGCGCTGTTCCGGCGTGGCGTGCTGCTCGGCTCCGGCACCGCGCTGGAGCGTCTGGCAGGCGTCGATATGGTCGTGCTGGACAAGACCGGGACCTTGACGGAGGGCCATCCCGTCCTGCTGCCCGACCCCGCGCGGCCCAGCGGCGTCCTTCGCGCCGCAGCCGGCCTTGCCCGGGCCAGCCGCCACCCCTTGGCGTGCGCGCTCGTCCGCGCCTGCCCCGACGCTATCGCGGCCAACAATGTGCATGAGGTCCCAGGCCAAGGTCTGCAACGGGGCGGCGAGCGCCTGGGGAGTGCCAGGTTCTGTGGCATAGTGACCGAGCCGGATACCGGAACCGTGTTGTGGTACGTGGCGCCTGGCCAACGCCCGACCCGGTTCCGCTTCGCCGACCGACTGCGGCCCGATGCCATCGAGGCTATCGCCCGCCTCCACGCGCTAGGCCTGGATGTCGAGCTGCTGTCCGGCGACACGTCCCTGGCCGTCGCGGCGGCCGCCCGCGAGGCCGGAATTGCCAAGTGGGAGGCCTCGGTCACGCCCGCCGGCAAGATGGCACGGATCGAAGGCCTGCTGCGTGCCGGCCGCCGGCCCTTGATGGTGGGCGACGGCATCAACGACGCTGGGGCATTGGCGCTTGCCCATGCCTCGGCCGCCTTGGCGAACGCCAGCGACCTCGCCCAGGCCGTGTCCGACGTCATCGTGCAAGGGCCGCGCCTTATGGCAGTGCCTGAGACCATTCTGGCGGCGCGGCGCGCCATGTGCCTGTCGCGGCAGAACATCACCCTTTCGGTTGCCTACAACGTCATCGCTGTCCCGGCTGCCGTGCTGGGCCTTGTCACCCCGATGGTGGCTGCGGTCGTGATGGCGTCCTCCTCGCTTCTTGTGACCCTGAACGCCCTGCGCGCCGGACGGCCTTGATGCCATTCGCCAACCCAGTGTCGCTGCTGCTGGCGGCCGGGCTGACGCTGTAGTACGCCGGGCGCAAGGATCTACGGCAGCATTTGGAGAAAGGCATCGACCAGGTGCTCAACATCGAACAGGCCCGAACCGGCGATCTGGGCGGCCGGGCCTCGACCCGGAAGTTCACCCAGCCCCTCGTCCAGCGTATTGCCGGCTGACCGGCGGTCCACGACCAGCTTTGCCATGTTTTACGAAGGAGGGACGCGCATGCCCAAGGGTTCTGATCTGCTGGTGGCCGCGCTGGAGAACGAGGGCGTGGACCGCATTTTTGGCGTGCCGGGCGAGGAGAACCTCGACGTGGTTGAGAGCCTGCGCACCTCCGGCATCCACCTCGTGCTGACCCGGCACGAGCAGGCAGCGGCATTCATGGCGGCGACCTATGGCCGCCTGACCGGCAAGCCGGGCGTGTGCCTGACGACGCTCGGACCCGGCGCGCTCAACCTTACAACCGGGGCGGCCTATGCCCTGCTGGGCGCGATGCCGATGGTAATGATCACCGGGCATAAGGCGATCCACAGCAGCCGCCAGGCAAGGTTCCAGATTGTGGACGTGGTAGCCGCCTTCCGGCCGCTGACCAAGCTGTCCCGTCAGGTCGCCAGTGCAGCCAGCATCCCGGCCCTGGTGCGCGACGCCTTCCGCATCGCCATGGAGGAGCGGCCTGGCCCCGTGCTGCTGGAACTGCCGGAGGATGTGGCGGGCGAGCAGGCGTCCGACCTGCTGCCGATCCCGGTGCACCCGATCGAGACGCCGGTGGCGCACCGGGCGGCGCTCGAC
This sequence comes from Rhodospirillales bacterium, assembly GCA_025351925.1. Taxonomy (GTDB): domain Bacteria; phylum Pseudomonadota; class Alphaproteobacteria; order Acetobacterales; family Acetobacteraceae; genus CAHJXG01. The sequence continues at coordinate 6,013 of JANXVC010000137.1, forward strand.
CGGGCGGCGGCGATGATCCTGGCGGCGAGGCGGCCGATCATCATGCTCGGCGCCGCGACCTCCCGCCCGCGCGCGACCGCTGGGCTGTCGGGTTTCGTGCGGCGCCTGCAGATCCCGTTTTTCACCACGCAGATGGGCAAGGGCACCGTGCCGGGCGGCGGCAACCTGTACATGGGCACCGCGGCACTCTCCGAGCGCGACTACGTGCACGAGGCCATCGACCAGGCCGACCTCATCATCGCGATTGGACATGACACCGTCGAGAAGCCGCCCTTCATCATGGGCCCGGACGGTCCACGGGTGATCCATGTCAGCTACACCCCGGCCAACGTGGACGAGGTGTACGTCCCGCATGCTGAGGTGGTGGGCGACGTGGGTCCGAGTCTCGAGCTGCTGGCGGACCGCGTGGAGGGCCGGCTGCACAACGCCGGCGCGCTGCTGGGCCTGCGGGACGGCATCCTGGCCCGCATCGCCGACCGCGCGACCGAGGGTCGCTTTCCGCCGACGCCGCAGCGCATCGTGCACGACGTGCGCCAGGTGATGCCGCCGGACGGGATCGTGGCGCTGGACAACGGCATGTACAAGATTTGGTTCGCGCGGAACTACCGCACCCATGTCGCCAACACGCTGCTGCTCGACAACGCGCTGGCCACCATGGGCGCCGGGCTGCCGTCGGCGATGCTGGCGGCGATGCTGTATCCGGAGCGCCGGGTCTTGGCGGTGTGCGGCGACGGCGGGTTCATGATGAACAGCCAGGAGCTGGAGACGGCGGTGCGCCTCGGCCTGAACCTCGTCGTGCTGATCGTGGAGGACGGCGCCTATGGCATGATCCGCTGGAAGCAGGCGGTGGACGACTTCCCCGATTTCGGCCTCACCTTCGGTAACCCGGACTTCGTCAAATACGCCGAGAGCTACGGTGCGCGGGGCACTCGCGTGGCAGTGACGGAGGACCTGGCTCCGGCGCTGGAGGCGGCCTTTCAGGGTGGCGGGGTGCATGTTGTGACGGTGCCCATCGACTACACCGAGAATGCCCGAGTGCTGGTCGATGAGCTGGGTGCGCGGGTGCCGGCGGCAGGTGCTGAAGGTCTCGAGACGACCTAGTAAATCGTTCTCGAATTGCCGATTTGAGTTCAGGAGGCAAGCGGGTTGGCAGGGCGGTCGTTGTGGGAGGACAACTTGGGCACGTTTGGTTTTAGGTTGCACTTTCGATATAGCGGCAGATTCGGCTGGTGAGTTCGGCTTTGCTGACGACACGGATGTGGCGCAGGACGGATCGCGCCATTTTAGAAAAGAAGGTCTCGATCCGGTTCAGCCGCGAGGTCCTTACAAAGGCCACGAATTCTCGACTGCGACGACGCTCAGTGACGGCATGATGAACGGTGACGGTCACGAGATCGGCTGCCGCACAGAGGGTGACGGGGCCAAAACGTTTATACTCATGGTCGCGCTGGAGAGTGGGATGGCGCCCTGGCCGTGGTGGCAGATCTTGGGCGGCTGTGCCGATCGCCTGGATGCCAGGCTTTTCGTCGTAGGAGAGAATGGCGGCCGGACGCTCGGCGGCGGGCATGTCGCGCAGCATCTCGGCTGCTGCATAGGGTTCGACCACCGCAGCCAGGCGGTCGATGCGAAGCGCCATCGCGATTTCGCTGGCGCTTGGTCCCGCGACCGGCTGCAAGACGATCCCCGCCCGCTCGACATCGTGGGCAGGCGCTGTGCGCGAGCGGGACAGTTCGCACATCGTCGGTCAGGCAAACAGCCACGTCTTTCGATATGCAGAACATCTGTTTTCTTTCTGTAGGCACATGTGCTGCGGCACGGGCCGGAGGTCGTGACATGCCTTTAACAGGGCTGGAAATAGCTCTCGGTTTCAATCAAGCGCAGAGCTTCCGCTAGAGAGATGCCCTGGTGAAGGCATAGCCATTCGCCGGTGTGCCGGTGCCAGGAAAGCTCGAACCGATCGCGGCCAAGGTATCCCAACCGCGCGAACGGCGCTTCGAACTCAGGCGAGATCGAGGTCGGATCGTCAGATCGATAGCGCGTGATAAAGCGATACTTCGTCCCGTGCCACTTGCCGTAGATCGCGACCGGACAGTTGAAAGCAGTCGGGCGGATCTCGGGCAAGAAACGCGGCTTCAGAACGTTTGCGATCAGCTCCTCGCACGCTGCTGCGACATGGGACTTCTCCATAATCGACGGCTTGTTACCCGCGCGCAGTCCAACGTAAACCCACTGTCGCCCGACCATTGCTCCAACCGAAGCTTCCCTGCAATCGACCGCTATACCGCCGCGACACACTCAGGCAAGTCCTTCCATTCCGGCAGGTCATTCCAAAATGGTTCGATCATCAATTCGGAATTGCTCTAATCCGACGAAAACGCGGAAGTAAACCTGACACCAACTCCGGTCCCATCCTCGTTGAGGAACTCCACGCCTCCCGCTTCGAGAGCGCGGCGGATTGCGCCCAGCGTAGTTTCCCGAGGGCGCACCGTCTCGTTCTCGATCATGTTGAGCGTCACGGTCGAAACCGCGGCGCGGTGAGCGAGGGTCACCTGCGTCCACTTCAGCAGCCCGCGGGCCGCGCGGATCTGGGCGGTGCTGATCATCATGGCGCAGCCTAGCACAAACTTGATGAAATCTAAAGTTTGCTGTTGACGTCCTGGAGCAAGCGCGCGCATATCGCGTCTCCGACGGGCCGAATGGGTTTGGGTTCTCCTTTTAAGAGCAAGCCCCAGGCCTCGCGTTCATGACCGTTGGGCTACGATTTCGGCGCGGGCCGAATGCCAAGGGTTATCCTCCAGACTGCCGGTGGGCCGGGACGCCCACAGTCCTGCAAGGGACGGCTCCCCTTGGCGACACATGTCCGCGTCGCGTGCGTTGGCCCAAGCGGGCCGGAGTTCGACGGCTATCGGGATCTGTGGGGCGTGGGATCCAAGCCCACTGGTGTCATGGGCGCCGTAGCTCAGCGGGTAGAGTAGCAGGTTTGCCGTCGGCGATCCCATGACCGCTTGGCTGATGATTAAGAAACAGGAGGCTGGCATGATGATACTTGATCGACCGAGGAGCGCCGCATGCGCGTGCGTCCTGCGATTTTGCCAGCCCGGTCCACAGCCGCAGAAACTGCTGACCCACGCATGACATCGCATTCCGACATTCTTCCGGCGGGCCGGAGGTCGAGGGTTATCGTGTATCCGGCTTTGCCGGAGGCGCTGGCAACAGCGGCGTAACCCTCGCCTCATCAAGCCCGCCGGGTCATTTCGACACGAGGCGGGCTATGACCAGCACCCTAAACATCTTCTCCCGACGTACTGCGGCGGCTACGGCCCAGACGCTGCCGATCCCCGGCACCGTGCCGAACACGGCCGGCGGGCATGCATTCGCCCTCGATGACTGGGCGCGGCTCGACCGCTTCCTGGTCCTCGGGTCCGACGGCGGCAGCTACTACGCCGGCGAGCGTCCGCTCACGCGCGACAACGCGCAGGCGGTGCTGCGCGCGATCGGAATGGATGGGACGCGTGCCGTCGCGCGCATCGTTGCAGTCAGCGAGGCGGGCCGCGCGCCGAAGAACGATCCGGCGCTGTTCGCACTCGCCCTGGCAGCGTCTGCCGACGACCTGGCAACGCGGCGCGCGGCCCTGGCCGCCGTGCCGCGCGTGGCCCGGACCGGCACGCATCTGTTCCAGTTCGCTGAGTTCGTGCAGGCCTCGCGCGGCTGGGGCCGGGCGCTGCGGCGGGCTGTCGGGGCGTGGTATCTCGAGCAGTCGATCGACCGGCTTGCCTACCAGGTGGTCAAGTATCGCCAGCGCGGCGGCTGGTCGCATCGCGACCTGCTGCGGCTCGCGCATCCTGAGACGGCAGAGCCTGGCCGCGCGGCGCTGCTCGATTGGGTGTGCCGCGGCACCGAAAGTGAAGCGTTGCCGGTGCTGGTGCGCTCCGCTTCGTCGCTCAGCCGGGCCAGTTCAGGGGCAGAAGCGGCGGCGCTGATCCGCGCGCACGACCTGCCGCGGGAGGCGGTGCCGACGGCACTGCTGAATGAGGCCGCCGTGTGGGAGGCGCTGCTGGAGCGCATGCCGCTTACCGCGCTGGTGCGGTCGCTCGCCAAGCTGACCGCGGTCGGCGTGGTGAAGCCGCTCGGCGAGTGGCTTCCGCTGGCGCTGTCGGCGCTGGGCGACGTGGATCGCATCGCCAAGGCGCGGCTGCACCCGCTGGCGATCCTGCTCGCGTTGCGCACCTACGCGCAGGGCCGGGGTGACCGCGGCGCCCTGCAGTGGGAGCCGGTGCAGGCGGTAATCGACACTCTGAACGCGGCTTTCTACACGGTGTTCAGGGCGGTCGAGCCCACGGGGCAGCGGCTGCTGCTGGCGCTCGACGTGTCGGGCTCGATGGCTTCCGGCCGTGTGGCCGGGTCGTCGCTGACCCCGCGCGAGGCGTCGGCGGCGATGGCGCTGATGACGGCGGCGACGGAATCCAGCACGCACATCGTCGGCTTCGGCGCGACGATGGTGCCGCTGCCGCTGTCGCCGTCCATGCGGCTGGATCAGGCGGTGCAAGCCGTCTCGGACCTGCCGTTCGCCGCCACCGACTGCGCGCAGCCGATGCTGTATGCGCTGGACCGGGGCCTCTCGATCGACGCATTCGTTGTCTATACCGACAACGAGACGTGGGCCGGGGCGGTCCACCCAGTGCAGGCGCTGCGGCAGTATCGCGAGCGCACCGGCATCGCCGCCAAGCTGGTGGTGGTCGGCCTGGTGTCGAACGGGTTCAGCATCGCTGATCCCGCGGACGCTGGGATGTTGGATGTGGTGGGCTTTGACACGGCAGCGCCTGCGGTGATCGCCGACTTCATCCGCCGTTGACGACCTCCGGCAGCCCTGCATTGGGCTGCCGGAGTACGCTTGAAACCGAATTAACAGGAAACCGACCATGCGCCGCCCAAGTGCCTATGAGACCCGCGCCCGCGAGCTGGCAGCCCTGGCCGGGTTCGATCCGGACAGCCGCGTTGCCCGACCCGGCGAGGACGTTGCCCCGGAGCATGGCGGCCGCGGCATGCCCGCCTGGTGCGCCTTCCGCGACGCCGCGCGGGCCGAGCACCTGGCGGCCGAGATCGCCGCCGTTGTCTTGCCGGCGCAGGATGCTGCGTATCATGACGCGCCGCTGCAGGTGTTCGGCGCGCACGAGGCCGCGACGCTGGCGCAGATGCGCAACTGCATGGGTGTCGGCAACGTCGTGGCCGGCGTCGTGTGTGCCGACGGGCACCTGGGCTATGCGCAGCCGGTGGGCGGCGTGATCGCCTATGCGGGCCAGGTCAGCATCAGCGGCGTCGGCTTCGACATCGGCTGCGGCAACATGGCGGTGCGGCTCGACACGCCGTATGCGGCCATCAAGGACCGGGCCGCCGACATCCTCGCCGACGTGCGCCGGGTGGTGTCGTTTGGCGTCGGCCGGAACAACGCGGAGCGCGCCGAGCACGCGCTGTTCGACGACGATGACGCCTGGCGGGACGCGGACATGGAGGCCTACCGGAGGAAGGCCGTGGGCCAGCTCGGCACGGTGGGGTCCGGCAACCACTACGTGGACCTGATGCGCGACGAGGCCGGCTTCGTGTGGATCGGCGTGCATTTCGGCAGCCGCGGGCTGGGCCACACCTCGGCGACCAAGTACCTGAAGCTCGCCGGCGGCACGGACGGCATGAACGTGCCGCCCGCCGTGGTGGACGAGGCCAGCGAGCTCGGCCAGCGCTACCTCGCTGCTATGGAGCTGGCCGGGCGCTATGCCTATGCCGGGCGCGAGTGGGTCGTGGAGCGCGTGCGCCAGATCATCGGCGGCGCCGTGACCGACAGCGTGCACAACCACCACAACTACGCGTGGCGGGAGACGCATGGCGGGCGGGAGCTATGGGTCGTGCGCAAGGGTGCGACGCCGGCTTGGCCCGGCCAGCGCGGCTTCGTGGGCGGGTCGATGGGGGACGACGCGGTGATCATCGAGGGCGTGGACGGCGCAGCCTCCCAGGCGGCGCTGTATTCGACGGTCCACGGCGCCGGGCGGCTGTTCGGGCGGCAGCAGGCCAAGCGGACGTTCAAGCGCGAGCAGATGGACGCGTGGCTGCAGGAGCGCGGCGTGCTGCTGGCCGGCGGCGACCTGGACGAGAGCCCGATGGCCTACCGCCGCCTGCCGGAGGTTTTGGCGCAGCACGCAGGCACGATCCGGGTGCTGCACACATTGCGCCCGTTCGCGGTGGCGATGGCCGGAGACGGCGAGTTCGACCCGTTCAAGGACTAAACATCGATCCGGGCGAAACGAGGACCAATGGCAACCGATGACGAGATGGCACAAAATGGCAGCGGCAAAGCAGGCCGGAGCAAGCTGTCCGACGCGCTTGCCGAGCTGCGGGAGCGGCAGGAGGAGCAGACCAGCCGGGAGCGGCATGGCGCACGTGAGCTCGTTTGCCGGATACAAAAAGGTGAGCCGAGATGCGATGTGCACATGTGCGCAACCTGCTACGGTGAGCCATGTCCATATCCCGATCCACACCGGCCTTCCTCTCCGTGCGGCTGCCAGAGACCACACGCGACCGGTTGAAGGCTGCAGCGGCTGCGCGCGGCGAGAGCGTCCAAGGCCTGGTCGGCAGCCTGGTCGAACGGTTCCTTGCCGAGGAGGACCACACGGCCCCTGACCTCGCTTTGGTCACGGGCAAGCTGCGCTTGCACGCCGAGGGTCTTAGGGGTCGCGGGATCACGGGACTTTGGGTATTCGGCTCGGTTGCGCGGGGGGATGCGCATCCGGGCAGCGACGTGGACCTATTCGCCGAGTTCGACGCCGACGCGCACCTGTCGCTTGTCGGCCTGGCGTCGCTGCGCGCCGGCCTGTCCGACCTGATCGGCGTGCCAGCGGATCTGGTGGAGCGCGGCGCCTTGCATCCTGCGGTTCGTGAGACTGCAGAACGCGAGGCTGTGCGCGTCCTGTGAAGCGGCGAGGCGCGTGCGAACGGCTAGAGGACATCCGCGCCGCGGCCCAGGACGCCCTAGTGTTCGCCGGCGGCCTGGATGAGGCGGCCTTTTCTGCGCTGCCGGTCATGGACCGGCGAACCTATCGTGCGCTGAAGAACGCGCTCAGCGAGATCGGCGAGGCGGTGAATACTGCTGCCGCCCGACCTCATGGCGCGCCACCCGAGCGTGGACTGGCGCGGCTAGGCCCGACCGTCACGCGCGAGCTGGCCCAAGCGGACCCGCCTGTTGCCAAACGCAGTCCGTAGGGCGTGATAAGGACAGCTATTCTAATCCAGGGTGTGCGCGGATGCTGTAGGTCGGTCAGAGCCGTCCGAGCTGCCCAATTTCATTCAACCATCTTGGTGATCAACCCCGCCAGCATCGCCGCGATGCCGAGACCAGCGCCGAGACAGAAGCCGTGTACGCCGCCCAGCGCGTTTCAAACCGCTCAGCCGTCACCAGTTCGCGGCGCAAGCCGAGGCCCGAATGGCCTGCTTCAGCTACGTCGAACCAAGGGGTTCGCCGGACGTCGCGGGCTGGTATAACCCGGTGCGGCGGCACTCGGGACTGGGCTGCCGCTCGCCCATGGCCTATGAAGCCCACATGCAGGCCGCCGTAACCGAGACGTAGCCCGTAAGCCAACAAACCGGGTCAATCTCAGTCGGCCAAATTCAAGCAAAAGACTGTTTAGCCATGCGCTCCGAAACCTCCCTTTACCTCGACGCCGTCCGCTTCATGGCTGCCCTCGTCGTATTCGCCGGGCACGTTGGTGCGCGGAGCATCGGCGGCGGGCCAGGCTGGCAGGCCAGCGGCTATGGAGCACCAGCCGTCGTGGTGTTCTTTGTCCTGTCGGGCTTCGTCATCGGCTATGTGACGGATAGTCGAGAGACCTCCGGCTGGGACTACGCCATCGCTCGTGCGGCCAGGTTGTATTCGGTCGTCGTTCCGGCGCTGGTTCTGACGGCGCTACTCGACGGCATCGGCGCGTACATCGTCCCGGCCCTGTATATCAAAACAGCGCTGCTCGGGGATGGCGCGTGGCACCTGCCGGTGTCGCTGCTGTTTCTGAACGAGGCATGGAGCGTCGGCATCACGCCTGGGTCCAATGGACCCTATTGGTCGCTCAGCTATGAGGTGGCCTACTATGTGATGTTTGGGTGTGCGTTTTACCTTCGAAGCTGGCCGCGGATGCTCGCACTGCTTCTCGTCGCCTCGATCGCGGGACCGCGGATTGTCGCGCTGTTGCCGCTCTGGCTGTTGGGATGGGCGGCCTACCGTGCTTGCGCCCGCTGGACGATCAAACGCAGGCTCGGCTGGGGGCTGTTCGCCGGCTCGATCGGCGCGGCTGTGGCGGCAAATTGGTGGGCGCGACGCTATGGGATGCTGGTCACCTCCCACTCGCTGTTCGATTGCGGCCCGGCAGAGGTCGCGCAAGTCTATATTCTGGCACTAATCGTGGCAGTGCATTTGCTGGGATTCAATGCGATCGGTTCAACGTTCTCCGGCGTCGCACGCCGCATTGACCGGCCAGTCCGCTGGCTGGCTGGCGGGAGCTTCACGCTGTATTTGGTCCACGTTCCCGTCGTGCTGTTCGTGCGGTCGTTGATCCATGGCATGGAGGGGACGCCGGCGTTCTCGGCGTTGATCCTGATCGTGCCCCTCACCGTTTCGCTGGCCATCGCGCAGGTGACCGAGCAGCATAAGGGGGCGTGGAAGCGCGTGCTGCGCCGCATCTTCGTCCCGGTCGCTGCAGGGTAACAAGATCGGCCACGGCGTTTGTAGGCGGAGAGTGTCGCATGGAGCCGGCATTCAACTACTGAGCCGATCGACCCGGGACAGCACGGCCAAGAAGCGCTCGTCGCGTTCTGACCGCCCAGGGTGCGCGGTCGCGAGCGCTCCGCAGGCTTCGATCACAAACGATGCGGAGACCGTGCCGCGTGCGGCGCATTCCTGGATGGGAAGCCGGTCAACCAGTCCTGACAGGAAGCCACCGCAATACGCATCGCCGGCGCCGGTGGTGTCCAGCACCGCCGCCGGGTAGCACGGCACTTGGTACATCGCGCCAGTATGCGCCTCGCAGACCAGGGACCCGGCATCGCCGAGTTTCGCCGCCACGTGACACCCATGCGCTGAGGCCTGTCTATAAAGCCAGGCTTCCAGGTCGGCCGGGCGCCAGATGCGCCCGACCTCCTCGCGGCTTGGCAGGAATGCCGTGATCCGGTTCAGGAACGTCAGATCCTCGTAGCGACGCGCGTCGATGAACGCGTCAGAGAGGATGTCGAGGGTGATCACCGGGGTCGTCGGCAATTGGCTCAGCCGGTCGAGGTCGGCGAAGGAGCCTTGCGGAGTTTGTGGCGCGATGTGGAAGCCGCTCGCTGAACGGTACGCCTCCGGCAGGGCGGCGCGGCCTTGATCCATTTCGGCCGCGCTCGAGGAGGAGAGTTTCGGCACCTGCTGCTTGTCAACGGCGTTCTCATGCAGCAGCCACAGCAGCAGCCCGTTGCCATCGATCGCGCTGATGCCGGCTGCGTCGAGCCCGTATCGTTCGATCGCGCTGCAGACGTCCTTACGATAGGGCCGTCCGGTGACCGAGTGGATTCCCACCCGATCGTTCCAGATATGGGCGCCGATGGCGGAGTACAACGCGCCGCCGCCCACGATATCCCGCTGGCACGTCCCGTTCGGCAGCACGATGTCATCGATGGTCAGCCAGCCCATGGTGACCAGCTCGGTCTTCAATGAACCCGCTCCCGGAAGGGCCGGCAACCTCGATGATCGGCGAGTACTGGGCCCATCATGCGCTGAGCCGAAGCATTCGAGATCGGACCTCTTGGTATAGTGGCCTGATCGCAGCGAAGTAAACGAGGGCTTTGGACAGGTTGACCACGTCGTGCAGGTTGGCGCGGGGCTCACCCAGGTCGAAATGCCGGTTGAAGCCCGGGAAGCCGAGCAGCAGGATGTTCGGGGTCTTCAGCAACACGCTCACGTCGTCGCTGCGGGACGAATACGCGTTGTTGGATTCCTGGATGCGGACGCCGAACGGCGCCAGGCGACCGATCATCTGCTGGGCCTCGGCATACAGGTGCGGCGGGGTGACGGCGCCGCGCGCCAGGCTGGAGAACTCCGCCAGCACGGCACCCTGGCCGAGCCGCGTGCTGTTCTCGACACCGCCCCGCGCATCGGCGTCCGGGTCGCCGCCCGCCTGCTGCACGTCGGCGACGATGGCGAGCTCGGGAGTTGGCAGGAGGTTGACGATACGGGTTCCGCCGCGGCCCATGACCTGGCTCCCCGCGCCGGGCGGGCCCTCCTCTTCGTCCGGAAACGCCAGCATCGCCTCGACGCCGGCGCGGGCGAGCACCGGGGCCGCGACCGCCAAGGCCGCGACGGCTCCCGCATTGTCGAAATGGCCCACGATCCCGCCGGTCGCCGGGTCCTCGCGATACGGCGCCGATAAGACGACACGGTCACCGGTCCGAAGCGTGGCCGGAGGGCTGTCCGGACGGAAAAACGGGGTGCCCTTCTCCGATACCAGATGCCCGCCGGCCGCGACGCAGTAACGGCTGGATGCCGGGTCATAGCGATAGGCGTGGGCGAGCCGTTCTCCATCGCCGATCAGGTGATAACAGAACGGCACCAGAGGGTAACGGTCGCCGACGCGCGGCTGCACCAGATAGCTGATGGTGTCGAGGTGGGCGAAATACCATAATGGCTTGCCGGTGTCCGGCGTCCCGGTCAGCAGCACGGTGCTGCCGGTCTTCTCGAAGTCAGCGTGGAAATGCAGGCGGGGATCGTCGAGGGCTCCATCGTCGCGCAGCAGCCTGCGCAGCAGCGGCGCGCGAAAGGCACTGGCCGCGGTGGACGGGGCCGGCATGTCGGCGATCGCCTGCAGATATCGCCGTACCCGCTCCGTCGTGATGGTGGCGTCAACATCAGGCTGCATCGCCATGATGGACGAGTTCAGGACGTTCATCGAGATTTCGTCGCGTCGCAGCCAGTATTGGTCATCTTGGCAGTTCCTAACCTCGGCTGGGACGGCTCATGACGAACACGGCAATCACGATCAGCGCGCCCTTAAACAGTTGCTGCACGAATGGGTCCACCCCGGTCAGGTTGAGCATGTTTGCCAGCACGCCGATGATCAGCGTCCCCACGAAAGTGCCGAATACCGAGCCGGCGCCGCCGAACAGGGAGGTACCGCCGACAACGACCGCCGCGATCGCGTCGAGTTCGTATCCCTGACCGGCAATCGGCGTCCCGACGCTGAGCTGCGAGGCGTAAACGAGGCCGGCCAGTGCGGCGAGCAGACCGCAGATCACATATACGAGCACCTTGTAGCGCCGGACCGCAACGCCGGACAGGCGAGCCGCCGCCTCGTTGGAGCCGATCGCATAGACGCATCGGCCGAACGGCGTCAGGCGAAGCACGACGCCGCATGCAAAGAGCGCAGCGATCAGCATGAGCGCCGGGATCGGCATCCCCAATACATAGCCGTTGCCGATGTCGTAGAAGTCCTCGTTCAGGATCGGGATCGGCGTTCCTCCGGTGTAGATGAACGCCAGTCCCCGCGCGAAGGACAGCATCCCGAGCGTCATGATGAATGGCGGGATGCCCCCGTACGCTATGCCGATGCCATTGACCAGGCCGGCAACGGCGCCGCTCAGCAGGCCGAGCGGGATGGCGACGACGAGGCCGTGGTGCTCCAGCAGCCGGGCGAATAGCACGACCGACAGGCCGAGGACCGCCCCCACCGACAAATCAATCCCCGCCGTCAGGATGGCGAAGGTCTGGCCCACCGCCAGAATCCCAACAATAGCCACCTGGCGAAGCACGTTCAGCAGGTTTGGGACGGTGAGAAACCGGTCCGATGCATAGGTCGCAGCCAAGACCAGAAGCACGAGTGCCAGGACAACGCCCGCCTGCTTGTGCAGCCGGGATGCGGCGTCCGCCAGCCGTCCGCGTCGCAGCGCTGGAAGGCTGCGGCTCACCGTCCTACAATCCTCCGGCAGCGGCGCGCATGATGGCGGCCTCGCTGGCCTGCGTGCGGCTCAGCGTGGCGGCGACCCTGCCGCGCCGGAGCACGACGATTTGGTCGGACAGCCGCAGGATTTCTTCGAGCTCCGACGAAATCAGGATGATCGCCACCCGCTGGGCCAACAGGCGCTCGATGATGGCATAGATCTCCTGTTTGGCGCCGATATCCACGCCGCGGGTCGGTTCATCCAGTATCAAGATCTTCGGCCTGACCGCCAAGGCCCGGCCGATAAGGACCTTCTGCTGGTTGCCGCCGCTCAGTTTGCGGATTTCGTGGCCCATCCCCGGCAGCCGTATGTCCAGTCGCGCGATCAAGTCGCGGGCGAAGCGGAGTTCGTGACGCGGCCGCATGAAGCACAGCCGGCTGAAGCGCTTGAGGTTGGAGATCGTCAGGTTCTCGCGCACCGGCCGGTTGGCCAGCAGGCCGCACGTCTTGCGGTCCTCAGTGACGTAGGCGATCCCCAGCCTGGATGCGGCGTGCGGCCCGGTGATGCGCACGGCTTTTTCGAAGACCGCGATCGAGCCGCTGCTTGGCCGCACTGCGCCGATGACGGCCTGAGCGACCTCGGACCGGCCCGCGCCCACGAGGCCGGCGAGCCCCACGACCTGGCCCTCGCGCACCGAGAACGAGATGTCGTCGAACTGCCCGGCCCGCGACAGGCCGCGCAGCTCGATCGCGATGCGCCCGGAGGCGCGCGACTGCGGCGGACTGGATGCAAAGTCCCGACCGATCATGCGGCCGACCAGCCAGTCCTCGGTCACGTCAGCCACCGGGGCGTGCCCGGTCGGCCTGCCGTCCCGCAGCACGGTCACGCGGTCGGCAATGCTGAAGATCTCGTCGAGATGATGCGAAATATAGACGAGCCCCAGCCCCTGGTCCCGCAATCGCCGGATGACACCGAATAAAATCTGCAAGCGATCGTCGTCGAGCACCGCGCTGGGCTCATCGAGGATGAGCACCTTGGCATCGAGCGACAGCGCCTTCGCGATCTCGACCATCTGCTGCTGCGCGATGCTGAGCTGTCCCACGGGACACCCGGGATCGACGCTGATCGAGAGGCGGTCGAACAGTACCTCGGTGCGTCGGCGCATCTCCCGGCGATCGACCAGGCCGGATCGCGTCACCGGGAAATGGCCGAGGAAAATGTTCTGCTCGCTCGATAGATGCGGGGCCAGCGAGAGTTCCTGGTGGATGACGACGATGCCATGCGCGAGCGCGTCACGTGGGGAGCGGAGGCGCCGGGGTGCGCCGTCTATCAGCAAAATACCCCGGTCAGGCTGATAGATCCCGCCGAGCACCTTGATCAGGGTGGATTTGCCGGCGCCATTCTCGCCCACCACCGCGTGGACCTCGCTGTGCTGGATGGCGAGGTCCACGCCCGAAAGCACGGGGTTGCCGTCGAAGTACTTCCAAATTCCGCGGGCCTCCAAGGCAGCGCCCGCCAGAGCCGCGGCCGTCAGTGGTCCGGGCCCGGCGCTTTCTCGCGACGGGACCGCGGTCAGCGGCAAGGATCGAGCGTGGGTTCGAAATCACCCCAGCCACGGCCGATCCAGACGTCGGCATTCTCGGGCACCACGCTGGGCGAATCTGGCAGCAAAAGCCGCGACCCCGGGCTGTCGTAGTTCGCGCGGCCGGGGATCGCTTTGCCGGTCAGAGTATAGATCACCGCGCGCAGGCCGATGTCGCCGATGTATGGGGTGTAGTTCCCGTCCGCCCCGAAGGTGCCGCGCTTGACCGACTTGAACCCGGCGTTGGAGCCGTCGAAGGTGTAGTGCCGAATGCCCTCCTTGCACCGCCCGGCCCTGGCGATCGCGAGCTGGGCGCCCCAGGAGGACTCCTCGGCATGCGAAAACACGGCGGTGATCTTGGGGTTGGCCGTCAGCCAATCCTCCATCAGCCGCACCGCGGGTTCGCGTATCCATTCGCCGTCGCCTTTGACCAGGACCTTGATGCCGGGATACTTCGCCAGCACGTCGGCCATCCCCCGGTCGCGATCCACCGCTGGCGAGGAACCCTTGAGCCCAGTGATGACGACGATATTCCCAGTGCCGCCGAGATCCTTGGCCATCCGCTCGGCGACCTGTTCTGCCATGGTCACATTGCTCTGCCCAATAAACAGCGTCTTGTCCGACGGCACGTCACGGTCCAGCACGATCAAGGGCAGTTTCTGTGCCATCACCGCCCGGGCAGCGGGAACGAGCCCGGCGGACTCGACCGGGCTCATCACCACGCCGTCCACGCCCCGGGCCAGCAGGTCGCGGACGTCGTTGTTTTGCTTGGCGACGTCCACGTTGCCATCGAGCACGACAATCTTGACGTTGGGATGCCGGCAAGCCTCGGCCTGCAAGGCTTCGAGCATCGCGATACGCCAAGGGTGATTGAAGCCGGTCTGCGAGAATCCGATCGTGACGGGACGGACTTTTCCTTGGACCTCGACGGGCCCTACCTCCAACGGCAGCACGTCGGTGAATGGCAGCTTTGCGTAGAATGCCGCGAGCTCATCGCAGGTCTTATTTGTGATGGGCAGGCGCTCCTGCGCCAGCGCCGCGGAGAGTGTGACGGCAAGCAACGAAGGGATAAGGAGTGCAACGTGCTTCAGCATCATACCCGTGATCCTCCATCGAAAAATTGCAGGCAGGCGATGAACATAGCCGCATTTTGGGGTGCGGGACTGCATTTAGCGGCGTAGCCATGCATGCGGCAGAGTAGGCGGCAAATCCGACGCGATCACGCTGCCGATCAGCAAAACACCGACCAAGCCGAGCTGCCAAGCTGGTGAGATGTTGGCGAGCTGCAGGCCGCCCTGCAGCACGGTGATGATAAGTACCGCGACCACCGGCCCGGCGACGCTGCCCTCGCCGCCAAAAATCCGCGTCCCTCCCAGCACCGCAACCGTGACGGCTGCAAGCTCCAGGCCACGGCCGGCGTCTGGCCGGGCGGCCAGGAACCACGACACGTTGACGACAGCCGCCAGCGCCGCCAGCGCGCCGTCCAAGGCAAAGAGCCCGAAGCGCAGCCGAACGACACGAATGCCCAGCAGCCTTGCCGCCCGGTGGTCGTTGCCCACGGCGATGATGTGGCTGCCGACCCGGGTATGATGCAGCATGACGTGCAGCGCGACGGCAACCGGAATGAACACGATCAACAGCTGGTTTGGCAGGCCGAACTGCGTGCCTTGGCCCAGCCAGCCGAACGACCCCGGCAGGCCCGCGATCGGCCGCCCGTTCGTCATCGCGATCGCCAGCCCGCCGAACAGGAAAAACGTTGCAAGCGTCGCGATCAGCGGCGGGATGCCGATGACCGCCACCAGCGCGCCATTGACCGAGCCGAGAAGCAAGCCCAGCGCCAGCCCGGCCGCGGACGCCGCATAGGGGTCCAGCCCCAGCTTCGACAGGCCGGCGATCGCCAGCCCGCACAGCGACATGATCGCGCCGGACGACAGGTCGATCCCCGGCCCACCCGCCAGGATGATCAATGTCTGGCCCAGGCCGAGCAGTCCAATAATCGGGACGAACTGCAGGATGTATTGCAAGGTGCCGACCTGCAGGAACGACGATGACAGCAACGCCATCGCCGCGATGCTGAGGCCCAGCAGGGCCAGCAGCACAGTCAGCCGCTGCCCCGCCCCATGCCGCGTCACGCGAATAGTCCCCGCCAGCCGGTGCGACGCCTGGCGTCGGCCGAGAGCACGACGATGAGCAGGCCGCCGATCACCACAGCCTCCCAGAGCGACGACACACCGACCAGGATCAAGCCGTTCTGCACGAGCTTGATGAACATGACGCCCAGCAGCGTGCCGAGCAGGTTGCCGACGCCGCCCTCGATCTGGGTGCCGCC
>JANXVC010000150.1 GCA_025351925.1 Rhodospirillales bacterium
CAGCAGCGCGGGCCGCCATACGGGCAGCGCCCGTCATCGGGTAGCCACCGCAAATCAGCGCGTGGCCACGGGTGTATTTGTTGCCGCCGTCATGCGGGCGCGGCAGGCTTGCAATCCACAGCCCTGGATCGTTCTCGAACGTGCCGGGGTTGAGTCGATCAAGCACCGAGGCAGGGGTGCCGATGTCGGCGACAACCACCTCGCCGCACAGGACTCGTCCAGGCATCAGGAGGTGGCCCGGCTTCTTCCGAAAGCACGTGACGGTCAGGACCGCCGCAACCGCGCCCATGGCGGCTCCGGTGTCGCCCATCAGGCCACTCGGAACATCAACGGCGACGATCGGTAACGCCATGCTGGCCGCAGCGGCCAGGGTTTCCGCGGCCGGTCCCTTCAGCGCACGGCTGAGGCCTGCCCCGAATATCGCATCCACCACTAATTCTGCCCCGTTGAGTGCCGCAGGGGTCAGTGGTTCGACGGGCCCAAGCCACCGTTCCGCGTGGTGGCGCGCTTCACCGGTCAGGCGGTCGCGTTGGCCGAGCAGGGCGACGCGAACCGCCCAGCCGGCTTCGGCAAGCTGTCGGGCCGCCACGAAGCCGTCACCCCCATTGTTTCCGGGGCCGCACAGCACGATTACTGGACGCGCCGGCCAGCGCCGCTCGATTTCTCCCGAAACAGCGCTGCCAGCGTTTTGCATTAGTTCGATGGCGGGCGTGCCAGCAGCAATCGTCAGACGATCGGCTTCTCCCATCTGATGAACGTCGAGCAAGGCTGTCTTGAAATTCATCATGCTTCCCATGATTTGCGGCTCGTTCCCTGCTCTAGTGTCCCGGGACTCCGAGGATCACGCTCCTGATTGGGGTCTTGCTCAAGTCGCTTTTCCCTGGTCCTCTTTCGGGAAATCGGCGCCTCGTGAAACCCTCTCCCAAGCAGCGAAATCTTTTTGCAGCTCGCCCAGCTTTGCCATGGCGCCCTCATAGGCATCGTTGCCGAGCAGGAGGCGATGGGGAGGATGCGAGGACTCGACGGCGTTGACGATGGCGTGGACGGCGCGAACTGGGTCTCCAGCCTGTTTGCCCGAAACAGCACGCACCCCGATGCGCGCTGCCCCGGCCGTCGCGGCATAGTCGTCGATCTGCACCTTGCTCTCGTTTGCCGAGCGCCCGGCCCAATCGGTGCGGAACCCACTCGGCTCAACGAGCATCACCCTGATGCCGAGCGGCTCCACTTCCTGCCAGAGCGCCTCGGACAGGCCCTCAACAGCAAACTTCGTCGCATTGTAATATCCAATTGCGGGAAAGGAGCGCAGTCCGCCGATTGAAGAGAAGTTCACAATGAAGCCCGCGCGCCGTTCGCGCATGCCGGGGAGGACGGCTTGGATCATCCCGCTCAGACCGAACACGTTGACATCGAACATCTTGCGGACCTGCGCGTACTCGCCCTCTTCGATCGCCGCGAAGTAGCCGATGCCAGCATTGTTCACGAGCACGTCGATCCGGCCGAACCGGTTCTCCGCAGCCTTGACGGCCGCATCGATCTGGCTCTGATCCGTGACGTCGAGCTTGAGGATTAGGGACTCGCCGTTACTCGCCAGGTCACGCACCTCGTCGGGATTCCGCGCTGTCACGACCGTGCGGTAGCCGCGGCCCAGCACATGTTTGGCGAGTTCCCGGCCAAACCCGGTCGAGCACCCCGTGATGAGCCAAACCGACTCTTTGGTGATCGTTGCTTTGTTGTTGCCCGTTTCCAATGTCGTGCTCCGCAGGTCGAGGGGGAATGACGTCGAGGCGCCGGCTTGTTGCTCGACGACTAGGCTGGCGCGTCAATGGCCGCGACACGGATCAGCTTCTTGTTCACGAACTCCTGGACGCCCATGCTGGACAGTTCACATCCACAGCCGGAGTTCTTGATACCTTCGAAGGGCAGGCCCGGCGGCGTCCAGGTCGGGTGGTTGACGAACATCATGCCGGTGTCGATGCGGCTCGCCACCCGCTTGCCGCGCGCGACATCCTTGGTAAGGACCGAGCCGCCCAGCCCGAAATCAGAGTCCTTGGCGAGCGCCACGGCCGCATCCTCGTCAGGCACTTGGAAGAACAGGGCGACCGAGCCGAAGAACTCCTCATCAAAAGCGGGGTTGCTGCGCCCAATGTCGGCCAGGATGGTCGGCTGCATGAAGGAGCCGGGTTCTTCGAGACGCCCGCCACTTATGACCACGGTCGCACCAGCGGCCACGGCGCGTTCAAGCTGGTCCAGCAGCGTCAGCAACGCCGCCTCGGTGGACAACGGCCCCAGCGTCGTGCCCGGGTCCATCGGGGTGCCGGGCTCGAGCGCCGCGAGGGCGGCCTTGAACTTGGCGAGGAAGTGGTCGGCCAGCACGTCCACGACGATGAACCGCTTGGCTGCGACGCAGCACTGGCCGGTGTTGTTCATCTTGCCCCAGACCGCCCACTTGACCGCCTGATCGAGGTCGGCGTCTTCGAGCACGATGAAGGCGTCGCTGCCGCCCAACTCCATCATGGACATCTTCAGGTTCTGCCCGGCCCGCCCAACGACGATCTTGCCGGCCTCGACGCTGCCGGTGAGCGCGACACCCTTCACTCGCGGATCATCGATGACGCGGTCCACCTCGTCATGCGAGATCAGCAGGTTGGTGTAGGCCCCGGCTGGTGCGCCGGCCTCCGGCCATAGCTTCTCGAACGCGATCGCGCATTGCGGGACGCATCCGGCGTGTTTCACCATCACGACGTTGCCGGCCATCAAGTTGGGCGCCGCAAACCGCGCAAGCTGATAATAGGGAAAATTCCACGGTTGGACACCGAACAGCACGCCCAACGGGCTGCTTTCAACCGCCGCTTCGCCCGAACTCGGCTCAAGGTGTTGAGGTGCGAGGAAGCGCTCGGCGCTCTCGGCATAGTAGTCGAGGATGTCTGCACTGAGCTCCACCTCCCCCCGCGCCTGGTCGATCAGCTTGCCCATCTCGAGCGTCATCGGCCGGGCGAACTCGTCTTTCCGCTCGCGCATGATAGCGGCAGCCCGCGCGACCACGACCGCCCGCTCGGCGAACGTTGTCCGCCGCCAAACTTCGAAGCAGGTCGCGGCGGTCGTGAGCGCCGCTTCGAGCTGCTCGCAGCTCAGTTCCTTGAAGGTCATGAGTACCTCGCCGTCATACGGGTTGACACTCTGGTAGGTCATGGTTCCGTCCTTTCTTAGTGTCACGGCATGATGGGCGGGACTATGCATACGGTTGAGGTATCAAACCTGTTTCCGCAACGTCGGGCACCATGCCGAGCGCGCTTTCACGACGCAGCGTCGCCCCTGCACCGCCCGCGTTCACCCAGGCCTGGATCTGCTTATGCAACTCGGCGACGGCGCGGCATCTGCCGACATGGCCGGGAATGCACTTTGGCCTGCTGTGGTCCGCACGAGTTCGCACTGGTCGATCGGGTTCAAAATCCTTGGCTGGATAGTTGGAACCGGCTTCCTCCCCTCGGGACAGGCTCGCCCTGCATGACGAAATGCTGGACGAGATCTTGCAGGAGCGCGTGGCGAACTCCCGAAGCTGGCAGGTGACGCGCAGGGGCAAGCGCAAGATGAGCGGCCATCCACTACGCCCGCGCACGCCACAACCAACCCCGCGCCTTGACCTCAGCACCGCCATTCGAATTGCAAAGCGAACAGCATTGCTGCTAACCCCCATTTGTCTGAACCGAACCGCTTCGGACGCAGCTCAGTCCGTCCTTGCGGCCTGCTTCTGGGTATCGGCCGTCACCCTCCACACGGTGTTGCCGATATCGTCGGCGATCATCAGCGCGCCCGCCTTGTCCAGCGCCAAGGCGACGGGACGGCCGCGGGCGTGGCCGTCATTGTCCAGGAACCCGGTGACGACGTCCTCGGCCATGCCGTTCGGCTTGCCGTTCGCGAACGGGACAAACACGACCTTGTAGCCATTGAGGACCTGCCGGTTCCAGCTGCCGTGCTCGCCGACGAAGGCGCCGCCGCTGTACTTCGCCGGCAGGCCGCTGCCGGTGTCGAACACGAGGCCGAGCGGGGCCACGTGCGAGCTCAGCGCGTAGTCGGGAACGATAGCCTTTGCGACCAGGTCCGGCCTCTCGGGCTTCACACGTGGGTCGACGTGCTGGCCGTAGTAGCTGTAGGGCCAGCCGTAGAACCCGCCGTCCTTCACCGAGGTCATGTAGTCGGGCACGAGGTTCGGGCCGAGCTCGTCGCGCTCGTTGATGACGGCCCAGAGAGCGTGGCTTTGCGGCTCCCAGCTCAGGCCGTTCGGATTGCGCAGGCCGTCGGCGAAGATGCGATGGGCGCCGGTCGCGCGGTCGATTTCCCAAATGGAGGCGCGGTCGAGCTCGGCGCCGATGCCGTTCTCGGTGATGTTGCTGTTGGAGCCGACGCCGGCATACAGCTTCGTGCCGTCCTCGCTGGCGACCAGGCTCTTGGTCCAGTGATGGTCGATGGGGCCGCCGGGCAACGGCGTCAGCACGGTGCCGGGCTCGGTGATGCTGGTGACGCCCGGCGTGTAGTGGAAGCGCAGGATGGCGTCGGTGTTGGCGACATAGAGGTCGTTGCCGACCAGTGCGACACCGAACGGCGAATACAGGTGGTCGATGAAGACGGTGCGGACATCGTACTTGCCGTCGCCATGCGTGTCGCGGAGTAGGGTGATGCGGTTGCTGCCCTGGCTCGACCCGGCCGAGGTGACGAACGACTCGACCCAGTTCATCACGATATTCTTTGGGCGGCTGACGGGATCGAGGTCCGGGCTGCGCGATTCGACCACCAGCACGTCGCCGTTCGGCAGCGTGTAGGCTGAGCGCGGGTGCTCAAGGCCGGTGGCCATCGCCGTGACCTTCAGGCCGTCCGGCACTGTCGGCGTCTTGCCGTCTTTCCAGCCGACGACCTGGGCCAGGTGCATCGGCGGGACCAGATACCGCTGCGGCTCCGGCAGGACGGGGTTGGGGCCGATCTGCGTCTTCGTGTCGAAGTCGTCCGGAGCGGCACCGGCAAGGGCGATGACCGCGACGCCCGCGAATGCGAGCCGGGTCAGTTTGGATGGTTTGACTGTCATTGGCGTGCTCCTGAGTATCCCATCACCGCACCCGGCCGACGGCCCGCGCTGGCGGCGAGCCAGGCGGTCACCAACATGATGAGGACTGTGACGATAGAGAGTGCAAGCCCCTCCGGCATGACCGAAGTCCAGGCATCGCGGCTGTGCACGAGGTTGTTGAAGAAGGCGATGACGAGCACCAGCAGGCTGCCGATCACGACTGGCCAAGCATATTGCTTTGTGCGGCCGCGGCGACCCGCCATCAAACTCATGAGACCCGCGACGGCGGCCACCACGCCGCCAGCCATGCCGACCGCCAACAGCCAGGCGGAGAAGTCCGCCCACATGATGTTGGCCGTCTGCACGTAAGCGATGTCCGTCGCCAGCGCGCAGGTGAAGCAGGCAATCGGGAAGGAGGCAAGCAGCCGCAGGATCGGACGTCCGCCGCTCCTCGCCATGGGCTCAGATGTGTCGCTGTTCATGACGTTCTCCTGTTGTTGGCTCCTGTTATTGGATGGCCTCCAGCGTAATCCGGTCGATCTCCGCGAGGTCGTCCTCGTTCATCTTCCACGCCTCGGCTTTGGCGTTCTCCTCGACCTGCTCCGGCTTGGTCGCCCCGGCGGTCACGCGGCGAACAGTGCGCGGCCTCCCAGACAACACGCAGCAGACGTGAAACAAAGAGAGGTGGCTTAGTCACAATCAAACTTGGAGTGTGTAACGCTTTGTAGTATAACACTGATCAGTTCAAGGCTAAGCTCGGCAATGATTTCAAACTGACTTAAAGGTTTGCCTAAAAAGTCACCAGGCAAATTGTGCAATGGAGGAATACGCGCTTTGCAATAACCGTAGTCGGAACGATGTAAGCATGCCCTTTGCGCAATCAACGCAGCGTGGTATTCGTCAAGAGGGTTGGCAGGCAGCATCCAGATTTCCGCGGAACCTGGGTTGCGGATCGATTTCATCGTTTTTTCCCCCTAAATAGAAAGCAGGAGATCCTTTCCTCATAGTGCTCGAAGCCCGCGGGCAAGTATGGTTGGATTTCACGTCGGTAACTCCATGCTTCGATCCTAGACGTAGAAGGTTTGGCAGGAGCAGGCTCGGAAACTACTCAGGGCGATCTGGGTGTTGCCTTTCGGCTCGGTGAAAACAGGTGATTGGGCGTCGATCCCTTCTGCACGACGCTCGGGAGGAAGCAGGAATGCCAGATAGCTGTCCGGATCAGGCTGAAACAGTCCGACGGCAACCAAGCCGCCGCGGTCTTCCGCTCTCCGGCCCCCCTCGGAAATCGATGAGCTTCCCGGTTATCGGCGTTGGCGCGTCAGCGGGCGGGCTGGAGGCGTGTGCGAGGCTGCTGGATGCCCTGCCCTCCAACCCCGGCATGGCGTTCGTCCTGATCCAGCACCTCGATCCCACCCATGAGAGCATGATGGTCAAGCTGTTGGCCGGGCACACCGCCTTGGTTGTCCTGCAGGCCACGGACGGCATGCCCATCGAGCCCGACCACGTCTACATCATCCCGCCCGGAACCTACCTTGCCGTTAGCAACGGCGCCTTGCATCTCACGCCGCCCCAAGCGCGGCACGGAGCCCGCCTGCCGTTCGATTTCCTGCTGCACTCCTTGGCGCAGGACTATGGCGCGCGTGCGGCTTGCGTGATCCTTTCGGGAACCGGGGCGGACGGCAGCCTGGGCCTCAAAGCTATCAAGGAACGGTTCGGGCTGGTCATCGCGCAGGAGCCGAACGAAGCCGGGTATGACGGCATGCCGCGCCACGCGATCATGACCGGGGGCGTGGACCTAGTGCTACTGGTGGCCGACATTCCTGCGGCGCTTATGGCGCATCACCGCCAGATGACCATACCCGGCGTGGATGGCCCGCCACCGCCGCAAGATGCGGCGCGGGACTGGTTGCCCGAGATTCTAGGCCTGGTCCACGCCCAGACGGTCCATGACTTCACGCCCTATAAGCCTGGCACCCTGCAGCGCCGGATCGAGCGGCGCATGGCTATGGCATCGATCGAAACCGGCAAGATGGGCCAATATTTTGCGATGCTGCAACGAGACCCCGGCGAGCTCGACCGCCTGGCCAAGGACCTGCTGATCAACGTCACGAGCTTCTTTCGTGATCCGAAGGTGTTCGAGCTCTTGGCGGAGACGGTCATCCCCGACCTAGTGCGCAGCCGGGCGCCCGATGGCGGCCTCCGCTTGTGGATCACCGGCTGCAGCACGGGCGAGGAGGCCTATTCGCTTGCCATGCTGTTCCGCGAGCAGATCGCCGCGGCAAAATGCAACATCAAGCTGCAGGTCTTCGCCTCGGACGTCGATCCCGACGCGGTTGCGGTCGCCCGGGAGGGCCTGTATCCCGAGACCATCGCGGCGGATGTGTCCCAGGACCGCCTCGCCCGCTTCTTCACCCGGGATGATCACGGCTACCGGGTGTCGTCCGAGCTTAGGGCGGCCGTGGTGTTCACCGTGCAGGACCTGCTGACCGATCCGCCATTCTCGCGCCTCGATGTCATCTCCTGCCGCAACCTGATGATCTACTTGGGCCCGGAGGCGCAGGGCAAGGCCATCGCCCTGTTCCACTTCGCGCTCAAGCAGGGCGGCATCCTGCTGCTGGGGAGCGCCGAGACGGTCGGCGAGGCCGATGGCCGCTTCGAGATCATCTCCAAGCCCGGGCGCCTCTACCGGCACGTCGGCCGCAAGCGGCCCGGCGACTTCAGCTTCGCCGTTACCGCCGGGGACGAGCCACGGGCCGCGCGCCCGGGACGCCGGGAGGCGCCGTCACGCCAGGCGGTGCTGGCCGAGCTGTGCCGGAAACAGGTGCTCGATCTGCACGCCCCGGCGGCGGTGCTGTGCAACGCCCGGCACGAGTGCCTGTACTCTCTTGGGCCCACCGACAGCTACCTGCGCATGGCGCCGGGCCACAGCACGTCGGACCTGGTGGCCATGGCCCGGGGCACCATGCGGACCCGGCTCCGCTCCGCCCTCGGACGGGCCGTGCAGGAGGGTGCGCGCGTCGTCGTGCCCGGCGGCCGCATCACGCGGGATGGCCATCCGGTCCCGTTCAACATCGACGTGCAGCCGATGCAGAGCGATGGTGAGGCGCTGCTGCTGGTATGCTTCGTGGATGCGCTTGCCGGGCCGCAGGAGCGCCGCAGCGCCGTGGGCATCCAGGACGCCTCACGCATCACCGAGTTGGAACAGGAATTGGACTCCGTGCGGGCGGAGCTGGAGGAGGGTGCCCGCACCCTGGAGGCGTCCAGCGAGGAGCAGCGCGCGATCAACGAGGAGGCGCTGTCGGTCAACGAGGAATACCAGTCCACCAACGAGGAGCTGCTGACGTCCAAGGAGGAGCTGCAGTCGCTCAACGAGGAGCTGACGGCGCTGAACAGCCAGCTGCAGGAGACGCTGGAGCGGCAGCGCACCACGTCCAACGACCTGCAGAACATCCTGTATAGCACCGACGTGGCGACCTTGTTCCTGGACCGGGCGCTCAACATCCGCTTCTTCACGCCAGCCACCCGCGCGCTGTTCAACGTTATTCCCGGTGACATCGGCCGGCCGCTGGCGGACCTGCACTCGCTGGCCGCCGATACCGCGCTGTCAGCCGACGCATGGGCGGTGCTGCACAGCCTCGATCTGATCGAACGGGAGATCGAGACGCCGGGCGGCAGCTGGTTCCGCCGCCGCATCCTGCCCTACCGCACCGAGGGCAACGGCATCGAGGGCGTGGTCATCACCTTCAACGACATCACCCGGCGGAAAGGCGAGGCCGTGGCGCTGGAGACGGCCAAGCAGCAATCGGAGCTGGCCAACCGGGCGAAGTCGCGCTTCCTTGCCGCTGCCAGCCATGACCTCCGCCAACCGTTGCAAACCCTGGCGCTGCTGCAGGGACTGCTGGCGAACACGAACCAGGCGGACGCCTCGGCGGACTTGGTGGCAAGGCTCGGCACCACGCTGGGCGCCATGTCGGGCATGCTGAACACGCTCCTCGACGTCAACCAGATCGAGGCCGGCGTCGTGCAGGCCGAGATGGCCGACTTCCGCATCGGCGATCTGCTCGACCGGATGCGCGACGAGTACGCCTACCACGCCCAGGCCCAAGGGCTCACGTTCCGTGTGGTCCCGTGCAGCCTGTCTGTGCATAGCGATCCAAACCTGCTCGAACAGATGCTGCGCAACCTGGTCTCGAACGCCCTGAAATACACCCAGCAGGGCAAGGTGCTGCTCGGCTGCCGCCGGCATGGCGGCATGCTGAGCGTCGAGGTGTGGGACACCGGCGTCGGCATCCCCGATGCGGAGCTCGGCGCGATCTTCGAGGAGTACCACCAGCTCGACAACGCCGCCCGCGAACGGAGCCGCGGCCTGGGACTTGGCCTCTCCATCGTGCAGCGGCTGGGCGGCTTGCTGGAGCATCGGGTGCGCGTCCGCTCCCGCCCGGGCAAGGGCTCGGTGTTCAGCATAGAGGTCGCGCTGCCGCCAAGCGGCACGACGCCGCGGCTTGAGCGCCGCCGCGACCGCACTGAGAACGCGACGGCCAAGGCGCCTCACCGGACCGGCGCGGTCCTGGTGATCGAGGACGATCCGGAGCTGCGGGACCTTCTCGCGCTGTCCCTGACGGAAGACGGCCATCGCACGACGGCCGTGCCTGACGGTCCCGCCGCATTGGATTTGGTGGCAGAGGGGACGATCGAACCGGACCTTGTCCTTGCCGACTACAACCTGCCGAACGGCATGGATGGCCTGGAGGCCAGCACGAAGCTCCGGGAAAAGCTGCACCGCGAGGTCCCGGTCATCATCCTCACCGGCGACATCTCGACCGAGGCCCTGAGCGCCATTGCGGGCGAGAACCGCCGGCGGCTCAACAAACCCGTGCAGCTCGCGGAGCTGACAGAGGCCGTCCAGGCGCTTCTGCCGCCAACCGAACCCACGATGCACTTGGTTCCGCAGCACCCGGCCGGACCAGCGGATACGCTGGAGCCGCACGTCATCTACGTCGTCGACGACGACAGCAACATCCGCCACGCGATCCGCGCCGTGCTGGAAAACGCGGGCCGGACCGTCGAGGACTATGCCGCCAGCGAGGCGTTCCTTGCGGCTTACCAGCCGGGGCGTGAGGGATGCCTGCTGGTCGATGCCTACCTGCCCGGCATGGGCGGCATCGAACTGCTGCAGCGCTTGCGCGACCGCGGCGACCGGCTGCCGACCATCCTGATCACCGGCAGCAGCGACGTGCCGATGGCGGTGCAGGCCATGAAGGCGGGCGCGATGGACTTCATCGAGAAGCCGGTCGGCGCGCCCGAGCTGCTCGCCAGCGTCGAACGCGCGCTTGAACAGGCCAGGGACTCCAGCAAGCTGGCCGCATGGCGGGACAGCGCGACGCAGCATATTGCCGGCCTCACGGCGCGGCAGCAGCAGATCATGAAGCTCGTGCTGGCAGGCCACCCTAGCAAGAACATCGCCGCCGATCTCGGCATCAGCCAGCGCACGGTCGAGAACCACCGCGCCTCGATCATGACGCGGACGGGTGCAAAGTCCCTCCCGGCGTTGGCCCGCCTGGCGCTGGCCGCGGCCGAACACGCCGCTGAAAA
This sequence comes from Rhodospirillales bacterium, assembly GCA_025351925.1. Lineage (GTDB taxonomy): Bacteria > Pseudomonadota > Alphaproteobacteria > Acetobacterales > Acetobacteraceae > CAHJXG01. The sequence goes on from JANXVC010000150.1 coordinate 10,649, forward strand.
CCCGGCCGGCGCCGGCAGCCCGGCAGCCCAGGCCGCACCACCCACCGCCGCTGAGTAGTTTCCGAGCCTACCGCGGCGGTCTTCGCGCGCAGTATTGCATCTCCTCTACCGTCGAGCAGCCTGGCCGACATCCCGGCCGCAACAGACCGCACGAGGAGCCCGCATGATGACCACCGCAAGCCGCGCTGCTGCTTCCTCCAATGAGCAGCGTATCGATCCGAACCGGAGTGCGCCCAAGGTCTATCTCATCGGCGGCGGCATCGCCTCGCTGGCCGCCGCCGCATTCATGATCCGCGACGGCGATGTGTTCGGGCACAACATCACGATCCTGGAAGAATCCGGCACGCTCGGCGGCAGCCTCGACGGCTCCGGCACAGCACGGGACGGCTATGTCCTGCGCGGGGGACGGATGCTGGAAAGCAAATACCTCTGCACCTTCGAGCTGTTCTCCTCGATCCCTACGCTCGACGAGAGCGAGACGGTCACCCAGGAGATCTTCCGCTGGAACGAGACGATGCAGACGTCGTCCAAATCGCGCCTGGTCCGCAACGGCATGCGGCAGACCGCGCCGAAGTTCGGCCTGAGCGAACGGCACATCCTGACGATCGAGCGCCTGGTGCTCGAACCCGAGGCGTTGCTGCGCCGCACCAGCATCGCCGAGCAGTTCGACCCGACGTTCTTCGAAACCGACTTCTGGTTCATGTGGTGCACGACCTTCGCCTTCCAGCCCTGGCATAGCGCGGTCGAGTTCAAGCGGTATCTGGCGCGCTTCGCGCATATGGTGGAGGGCTTCGAACGCCTGCACGGCATCATGCGAACCGTCTACAACCAGTACGATTCCCTGGTGCGCCCGCTGCACCGGTGGCTCGACGAGCGCGGCGTCAGGTTCGAGATGAACACCCGCGTCACCGATCTCGGCCTCGCGATGCAAGGCGGCAAACATGTCGTCGAGCGCATTGCCTTCGAGCGGAACGGCACAGCCGGCCAGGAGCTGGTCAGCCCCGGCGACTACGTCCTTGTCACCTTGGGCTCGATGACCGAGGCGTCCAGCCTCGGTGCCATGGACACGGCACCGGTGCTGGGTGCAAAGCAGGACGGCGGTGCCTGGACGCTGTGGGAAAGCATTGCCGCCGGCCGGCCCGAGTTCGGCCGCCCTGCCGTCTTCGCCAACCACATCGACCAGTCCAAGTGGGTGTCGTTCACGACGACGATGCGTGATCCGACGCTGCTCCATTTCATACGCGACCTCACCGGCAACGTGCCCGGCGAGGGCGGCCTCATCACCTTTCCGGACAGCGCCTGGCTCGCCTCCATCGTCGTCCCGCACCAGCCGCATTTCGTCGGACAGCCTGAAGATGTCAGCGTACTCTGGGGCTATGGCCTAGCCGTGGACCAGCCCGGCAATTTCGTTGGCAAGCCGATGTCGGCGTGCTCGGGCCGCGAGATCATGACGGAGATGCTTGGGCACCTTCGTATCCGAACCGAGGCGGCCAAAGTCCTGGAGACCTGCATCTGCATCCCGTGCATGATGCCGTTCATCACCAGCCAATTCCTGCCGCGCGAGAAGGGCGACCGGCCGCAGGTCCTGCCCGAGACTTCACATAACCTGGCCTTCATGGGCCAGTTCTGCGAGCTGCCGGACGATGTGGTGTTCACCGTCGAATACTCGATCCGTTCCGCCCAGGTCGCAGTCTATGGGCTGCTCGGCCTGCAGCGGAAGCCGCCCGCCGTCTATAAAGGCAAATATGACCCTCGCGTCCTGCTCAGGGCCTTCAGGGCCCTGCACGACATCCATGCATGATAGCCGCAGACCTCTCTTCATTCGGCGGGCGCCATGGCCGGTGATGACGCATACGCGTTGCAGCGCTCGGACTTGAACGGGTTCTTGTTCGCCAAAGTCGGCGTCGAGGCGAGCGGGATGCAGCTGACCGTTCTATCCACCCTCGCCCGCCAGGGCGTGGACCCCTGGCAAGAGGCCGGGCGCTTGGCAAAGCTGCCGAAGGCGGCGGCAGTCGACGGGCTGGCACGGATGATCACGGCCATGCCGGCCTGCCCCTGGTCGCTTGCAGACGCAACTGCGATCGCGGCACGGCTGGTGAACATGCTGCCCGCGCGCAGCGGCGGCCTCTTCGACCACGGAGCAGCGAAGCCGGTGCCGTCCAGCCTTCAGGCGACTCGCCGACGTGCGGTCGTGCTCGCCGTGGCAACCGTACTTGCCGGGCTAATGCTGAACCTGGTCGGACAGCGAGGGGCAGCGTTGGACGCCGTCGCGCGTCAGCGGGCCAACGAGACGACGTCCCTTGCGACTCCTTCTTCCAGTCACCCCCCGACTGGCGATTAGCCATGGCCCGGCTTCCCGGACACCATCTGACAGATGCTGCATCGTTGAATAAACGGGACGGGGGCTGAGCCGCAGACTGTGTCACCGGCGATCGTCGCCGACTACCTCATTTCGGACGGAGAGCGCGTATTCCATGTCATGGGACCGGGCAAAGTGGCGGCTGCGGCAATGACACCGGCTGCGATTCGGCTCCAAGATGGAGCACTGATCTACTCCGCAGAGCCGGAAAAGTGCGAAACGCCGGGTAAGAAGGCCATTCGCTCCAGAGCCGTAGGCTTCACGCGTCAATGATCGTCGGCAGCCGGCGCCGACGCCATACGATGGAAATCGACCTGGAAGCGCACCGGCCCGAGCGGGGCCACCTCATGCGGCACGCCCGGCTCAACCAGGCCCGGTATGCCGCCTGGATCGAGAACGCGTTCCGACGCCGGTTCGAGCACCCGGTAGAGCAGCCGCCCCTCCAAAACGCGGATCAGTCCCCAAGTGCCGGGCGCAGTGCGATGCGAGCGCAGCAGCCCGGATGGGATCGTCGCTTCGGTGAACACGGGGGTGCTGCGGTAGGCCTTGCATCCCGGCGGCAGCCCAACGCCGGCCGTCATGCGGCAGCCGGCGCTTTCGGCTTCTCCGGCTCGTTTCCGAATGTGGCGATCGCAATTGCGGAGTGGGCGTAGGCTCCGCCCGCTCGCATTTCGACCGCAACCCAGATCGCCTCCATCAACTCCTCATGCGTCGCTCCGGACCGCATGGCGGCTTTGGTGTGCCCTTCGATGCAGTAGGGACATTGGGTCACATGCGCCGCAGCCACCGCGATAACCTGCTTCATCTTTACCGAGAGTGCGCCCTCGGCGAACACCGTGCGACTGAAGGCATCGAAGGCGGCCTGGGTTTCAGGCGCGAGGTCGCGTCGGGTTTGCGCAATCTCGTGCGTGGATCGTGCATATACCGTCTGTTCAGCCATGAGCTTTTCCTTCTCTGGTTCCGAGCCTTGGACACTGGTCCGTCATGGAATGATCGCGTGCGATCGTGTTCAACCGATCGCCCTGTCACGGAACCGGGCTGCACGCTCCACCAAGTCCAGCATGTGCGCCGCCGCATGGGTTGTCAGCGGATGCGGAGTGAAACCTGCCCGCGGCGCGATAACGGACGCCATGTCGCGCGCTTGTGCGAGTTGCAGGTCGGACGCTGTCGCGAGCAGCGAGATCACCAGGTTCTCCAGCGCGATGACACGGACATGGAGCGCCGTCCACTCGGCCTCGGCCATCTTGGGGAACACCACGCGGTCCTCGACCGATGCTGCATCGACCTGCGGACCACATGGCCCGGCTCCGCCCTCGTCGTCCCACCGGGCCAACGGGCGTTCCGGCAGCAGCTTGTCGATAGGAGGATCGGCACCTTGGTGGGGCATGGGGGTTTCCTGAGTTATTGGTAGCCAACGTCCATGACGTAGTCGCGCAGCAGGCCCTCTTCGTCCTTCACTTCGCTGAGCAGGTTCTGCAGGGCGTCTCGTGCGTAGACAATCCCGATCGGCCTGCCGGATCGGTCGATGACCGGAATGCGCTGCAGGCCCTGTTGCTTCATCACCGACCAGATGTCCTGCAACGGCTGGTCCGCTTGGCAGGAGACGACATCGCGCGTCATGATCGTGTCCGTCCGGGCCGTGCAGCCTCGTCCGTTGCATTGCCGGATCTGCCGGACAATGCCCGTTTTCGTGACGACGCCGACCATGATGCCCGCGACATCGCATACCACAACCAGATCGGTGTGCGGCTTGGACATCAGGTCGGCCGCGTCGCTCACGGCGGCGCCTGCACCGATGATCGCGAGGCGTTCGCGCGCCCGTGGTAGCATCTGCTCGACATACATCCTGTCATCCTCGCGGGCGTCCGTGTCGACGCTCATAACGACATGTGGTCGTCATAGCGCTTGTGAGTCTCGTTGTGGCCGCTGTTCCTCACTCCAAGGTTATCGAAGTCGGTCACGAACTCAATCGCGATGATCCACCTCACCCTCCTCAAGCTGCGCTCGTTCTCGCACCGGGACCGCAACGGCACGCCCTGGATCATGCAGACCGGCGCCCCCTTCATCGTCCGGAAGCAATCACAGGAGAGCGTGGCCCCGATCATCCGCGCAAGCCTATCAACGGCAATCTATGCAAACGAACCGTTGTTGATCGTTGCGATACATAAACTAAAAGTGATGTTACGATCAGCTTCATGGAGACGCTGGTGCTGGCGGGTTCGTGCCTATGCTGACCAGCGCCAGTTCCGTATTTCCGGCATGTCTTCGCCATGCTCGCCCACATAGAGCTTGTGACGTTCCATGGCGCTCCAGTAACGGTCGGTCGCCTGCACCACTTGATCGGCAAGCCGCGGGATGCGCCGGATCGAGCACC
>JANXVC010000201.1 GCA_025351925.1 Rhodospirillales bacterium
CATTTCGGCCGCACAGCCCAGCAGGCCGGCGATGATCCAGATTACACCGGACGTCACGAAGGCGCGCCGGAGGTCATTCGGCCGGGTCGCGGCCCAGGCGCATCGCCTCGATCGCCTGGGTGATGCCGCCGGCCAGCGCGCCGGTCTCGATCGGGATCACCAGCGTGCGCCCGCTGGGATTTGCCGCCAGCCTGCCGATCGCCTCCACGTATTTCTGCGCGATGAAGTAGCGCAGCGCCTCGCCGCCGCTGCCCTGCGCGGCGGCTGCGACGACCTGGGTGGCGCGGGCCTCGGCCTCGGCCAGGCGTTCGCGGGCGGCGGCGTCCTTCATCGCGGCCTCGAGCCTAGCCTCGGCCTCCAGCACCGTCGCCTGTTTCTGGCCCTCGGCGCGGGTGATGGTGGCCTCCCGCTCGCCCATGGCGCGGGCGACCGTGGCGCGGCGCTCGCGCTCGGCGGTCATCTGCAGGTTCATCGCGGTCACGAGGTTCGCCGGCGGCTCGATCTTGCGCAGCTCCACCCGGCTGACCTTCACGCCCCACGGCGCCGTCGCGTGGTCCAGCGTCACCAGCAGCTTGGCGTTGATCTCCTCCCGGCCCGACAGCGCGCCGTCCAGGTCCATGGCGCCGATCACCGAGCGGATGTTGGTCATTGCCATGCTGGTCAGCGCCTGCACGAGGTTCTGCGCGCCGTATGCGGCCTTGGCTGGGTCGAGCACGCGGTAGTACATGATGCCATCGACCATCACGGCGGCGTTGTCGCGGGTGATGACGGCCTGCTCGGGGATGTCGAGCACGATCTCCTGCACGTTCATCTTGTGCCCGACCCGCTCGACCAGCGGCAGCATCAGGTTCAGGCCGGGCTGCAGCAGCCGGGTGAAGGCGCCGAAGCGCTCGACGGTCCAGACCTGGCCCTGCGGAACCGTTCGCACCCCGAGGCCAACGCCGAGCACGACGACGAGGGCCAGCACGATCAAGGCAATCAGCATGGGGCAATGGCTCCAAAACGGCATGCATTCGCGCGCCGTAACCGCAGGCTACATGGAAATGGTTACGGTTCGGTTAAAAAACTATCCAGCGTCGCCGATGCCCCGGCTTGCCCGCCCAAGCTCCGCCCCGTAAGACGGCGCCAAATCACCGGTATCACACCGATGGGGGAGCACGCAGATGGCTGATGATCCGACGCCGCAGGGCCTGTTCGAGCGCGGCCTGCCGATCCGGCGGGAGGTGCTGGGCGCCGAGTATGTCGATGCCTCGCTCGCCAACGCCAACGACTTCATGGCCGAGTTCCAGCATATTACGACCGAGATGTGCTGGGGCTACGTCTGGCCGCGTCCCGGGCTCGACCGGCGCACCCGGTCGCTGCTGAACCTTGCGATGCTGACCGCGCTGAAGGCGCCGGCCGAGCTCAAGCTGCACGTCCGCGGCGCGCTGACCAACGGCGTCACGGTGGACGAGATCAAGGAGGTGCTGCTGCACGCGACGGTGTATTGCGGCATTCCCGCTGGGCTGGAGGCGTTCAAGGCGGCGAACGAGGTGCTGGTCGCCGAGGGTGCGGTCTCGGCCAAGCCGTCGGCAAAGCCGGAGTAGCGCCCGTCTTACGCTAGCGCCCCGGCTTACGCCATCGCCATCGCCGGTTGCGATAGGCCGAGCCGGTCGCGCGCGGCCGCGTACTCCCGCACGAGCCGCGCCACCAGTGCCGCCGCCGGCACCACCGCGTCCACGGCGCCGATGCCCTGGCCCGAGCCCCAGATGTCTTTCCACGCCTTCGGCTTGTCGCTGCTGAAGTTCATCGCCGACGGGTCGGACGCCGGCAGGTTGTCGGGGTCGAGCCCGGCGGTCTCCAGGCTGGCGCGCAGGTAGTTGCCGTGCACGCCGGTGATGAGGTTGGTATAGACGATGCTGTCGGCGCGGCCGTCCACTACGGCCTGCTTGTAGCCCTCGGCCGCGTTGGCCTCGGCCGTCGCAATGAACGCCGAGCCGATATAGCCGAAATCCGCGCCCATCGCCTGCGCCGCCAGCACCGCCGACCCGGTGGCGATCGCGCCCGACAGCGCGACCGGGCCGTCGAACCACTCGCGGATTTCCTGCATCAGCGCGAACGGCGACAGCGTGCCGGCGTGCCCGCCCGCCCCGGCGGCGACGGCGATCAGCCCGTCGGCGCCCTTCTCGATCGCCTTCCGCGCAAACTTATCGTTAATGATGTCGTGCAATACTATGCCGCCATAGGAGTGCACGGCGTCGTTCAGCTCGGGCCGGGCGCCGAGCGAGGTGATGACCAGCGGCACCTGATGGCGGACGCAGACCTCAAGGTCGGCCTCCAGCCGGGTGTTGCTGCGATGGACGATCTGGTTGACCGCGAACGGCGCCGACAGGCGGTCCGGGTGGTGCGCGTCATGCGTGGCGAGCGCGTCCTGGATGCGCTGGATCCAGTCGGCGAGCACCGGCGCGGGCCGGGCGTTGAGCGCGGGGAACGAGCCGACGACGCCCGCGGTGCACTGCGCGATCACGAGGTCGGGGTTCGAGATGATGAACAGCGGCGACCCGATCACCGGGATGGACAAGCGCCCGGCCAGCATGCGGGCCAGGTTGGGAGGGAGCGGCATGGAGGTTTCCTTGGGTTCGCCGCGATCCTGCCACGGCCGGGGCGGGCGCGGTCAAGTGCGATGGGCGGTCAGGGTTCCCAGGGGTTGATGACCGGCACGCCCATCGGCGTGAAGTCCGACACGTTGCGGGTGACGACGGTCATGCCGTGGACCAGCGCAGTCGCGGCGATAAATGCGTCGCGGTCAGGTCGCCGGTCTGGAACGTGCAACGCAGCACAGCGCTGCCCGATGGCTGTATCGATCGGGAGAACGTAGTTCCGAAATGTCGGAAGAACGGAATGCACCAGCCATTCCCGTAAGGCTCTACCCTGAGCGACATCGTGGCGTTCGAGGCGCAAAATGCCATATTCCAATTCTAAAATCGTGATGGGCGACAAAAACAACGTTCCCGCTTGCACGCGCTTTGCCCAAGCCGCCACGTTCCTATCCGCCTTGCCACTTTGGATTTTTCGAATTTCGGAGACGACGTTCGTATCCAAGATATACATTGCTAAAAATCGGACATCAGGAGAAGTCAGGCTCGCGAAACATCGGACCGTCCAAGCGTGGGGGATCAAACTCAATATCTGCGACGCCCGGCATAGCGAGTAGATCGATAATGCTCGGCCCATCGCCGCTCAGCTTGCGATAATCCTCGATTGTCAGCAGGACGTGCGCCGGCACGCCCCGGTCGGTGATGAATACCGGTCCCTCCTTGGCGGCCCGCTTGGCGCCGCTGGTGTCCTGGTTGAACTCGCGGCTCGATAGGGTCTTGATCGTCATGGCGGCCTCCAAAAAGCGTACTTAGAAACGTTACTACAATTTTGGGCGTGGCGCAATCCAGAGCGTAGGCGGCGCCTCGCCACAAGCCCGTTGACGCGCGCCGTATTGGGACCGAAAACTATCCGCACAAACAACGGCGCCCGCAACGAGGCGCTGCCGGAGGGAACCCATGCCGAAGCGCCCCATGCTGGAACGCATCGCCGCCGCTGCCATTGCCACCCTTGCGCTGGCTCTCCCCGGGATGGCCCGGGCCGACGAGGTCGTGCGCATCGCCTATATCGACCCGCTCAGCGGCTCGCTGGCCGCCACTGGGCAGCTGGGGGAGCAGCATTTCCGCTTTGCCATCGATCGGGTGAACGCGAGCGGTGCGGCCGGGCCAGGGCGCAGGCTGGAGCTGGTGGCGCTCGACAACGAGGTCAGCCCGGAGAAGTCGCTGACGCTGCTGCGCAAGGCGATCGACGACGGCATCCGCTACGTGACGCAGGGCAACGGCTCCTCCGTCGCCTTCGCGCTGTCCGACGCCATCGCCAAGAACAACCGCCGCGCGCCGAACCAGGCGGTGCTGTACCTGAACTATGCCGCGGTGGACCCAGGGCTCACCAACGACAAGTGCAACTGGTGGCACTTCCGCTTCGACGCCGACAGCGACATGAAGATGCGGGCGCTCACCGACTACCTGGCCGGTCAGCCGACGGTGAAGAAGGTGTATATCTTCAACCCCGACTACTCGTTCGGCCAGTCGGTGGAGCGCGCGGCGCAGGCGATGCTGGCGAATCGCCGGGCGGACCTGCAAGTCGTGGGCGCCGAGCGGGTGCCGCTGGGCAAGGTGAAGGACTTTACTCCGTATGTGCAGAAGATGCAGGCGGCTGGGGCCGATTCGGTGGTGACGGGCAATTGGGGCGCCGACATGACGCTGCTGGCCAAGGCGGCGCAGGATGCCGGCTACAAGGGCGTCTTCTACACCTACTACTTGGGATCGAGCGACGTGATCGCTGGTCTCGGCGCCGAAGGCGGCAAGGGCTACGCGCAGATCAGCGAATACCATGCGAACCTCGGCGTTCCCGAGCTGGAGACCATGGCGGCGGCGTTCGAGGCCAAGTACGGCAGCCAATTCTACTACTGGCGCGTGGTGAACGAGATCGACATGCTGGCGGCGGCGATGAAGCAGGCCGACAGCTCGGACCCCGCCAAGGTCGGCCAAATCCTCTCGACGATGGTGCAGAAAACGCCGCTGGGCGACGCCACGATGCGGGCGGACAACCACCAGCTGCTGCAGCCGATGTTCGTGTCCGAGCTGGAGCCCGGCATGAAGTTCACCTTCCCTGACAACAAGATGGGCTTCAAGACCATCAGCCGCATCGAGGCGGAGGCGCTGCGCCAGCCGACCACCTGCAAGTTCCAGCCGCCGGCGTAGCACTTTGGAGCAGCTCGGCCTCATCCTGCTCAACGGCCTGGTCTATGGGCTGCTGCTGTTCATGCTGTCGGTCGGCCTCACGCTGATCTTCGGCATGATGGGCGTGCTGAACCTCGCGCACGCCAGCTTTTATATGCTGGGCGCCTTCCTCGCCTTCACCATCAGCATCCGGCTCGGCTTCTGGGCGGCGCTGATTATTGTGCCCGTGCTGGTCGGCCTGATCGGGGCCGTGGTCGAGCGCTACGGCCTGCGCACCGTCCACAAGCACGGGCACCTCGCCGAGCTGCTGTTCACCTTCGGCCTCGCGTTCATCATCGGCGAGGTTGTGCCGCTGATCTGGGGCCGCACCCCGGTGCCGTACCGGGTGCCGGCGGCGCTCGATTTCCCGCTGTTCTCCATCGCGGGCAACGCCTATCCGGCGTACCGCCTGTTCATGATGGCGGTCGCCATCGCCATGTTCCTGGTGCTGTACTTGGCGCTGGCCCGCACCCGGCTCGGCCTCGTGGTGCGCGCGGCGCTGACCCACCCGGACATGGTCGGCATGCTCGGCCACGACGTGCCCAAGGTGTTTACCCTCGTGTTCGGCGCGGGATGCGCGCTGGCCGGGCTGGCGGGGGTGATCGCCGGCAACGCCTTCACCACCGAGCCCGGCATGGCCCGCTCGCTCGGCGCCATCGTGTTCGCCATCGTCGTGATGGGCGGGCTCGGCTCCATTTGGGGCGCGCTGGTCGCCTCGCTGCTGATCGGCTTCGTGCAGACCGCGAGCATCAGCCTCGACATGCCGCTGGGCACGGCGCTCATGCACCTCGGCATCCCGGTGAACACCGCGATGCTGACCGATTTGTGGCAGATCACCATCGCCCGGGTGGCGCCGGTGGTGCCGTATGTGCTGCTGATTCTGGTGCTGGCGCTGCGGCCGCGCGGCCTCATGGGCACGCGGTCCGCCTGATGCTGGAGAACGTCTAATGTCCGCCCCTGCGCAAACCGCACTCGCCCGGCCGCAATCCGGCGCCGCACTGCGCGCCATGCTGCCCTGGGTGCTGGCGGCGTTGGCGGCGCTGATCCTGCCGCACGTGGTGCCGGGCGGCTTCGGCCTGTCGCTGCTGTGCCGCATGGGCATCGCCATCGTCTTCGCGCTGTCGTTCAACATGCTGCTCGGCCAGGGCGGCATGCTCGACTTCGGCCATGCGGTGTTTTTGGGACTTGGCGGCTTCCTTGCCATGCACGCCATGAAGCTCGCCGACGCCGGCTGGTGGATCCCTTTGCCGGCGCTGCCGCTGGTCGGAGCGGCCGGCGGCCTTGCCGTGGCGATCCTGGCCGGCTGGGTCTCCACCCGCCGCGCCGGCACCGCGTTTGCCATGATCACCCTGGGCGTCGCCGAGCTGGTCGTCGCCGTCGTCCTGCTGTTGCCCAGTGTGTTCGGCGGCGAGGAGGGCCTGTCCGGCGACCGCTCCTCCGGCCCGCCGCTGCTCGGCGTCGATTTCGGCACGCAAATCCAGGCGTACTACCTCATCGCCGCCTGGGCCTGGGCGGCGGCTTTGCTCATGTGGCTCTATACCCGCACCCCGCTCGGCCGCCTCGCCAACGCCATCCGCGACAACCCGGAGCGCGTCGGCTTCCTCGGCTACGACGCGGCCCGCATCCGCCTGCTGGTGTTTTCGCTCAGCGGCCTGTTCGCCGGGATCGCCGGCGGGCTGGCGGCGCTTAACGACGAGATCGTCACCGCCGGCAACATGTCGCCCGAAGCGTCGAGCGCGGTCCTGGTGATGACCTTTATCGGCGGGGTCGGCACCTTCTGGGGCCCGGTGATCGGCGCCGTCCTGATTACCTTCCTGTCCGTGGCGCTCAGCACGGTGACGGATGCGTGGCAGCTTTATAGCGGGCTGCTGTTTGTGGCGATGGTGGTTTGGGCGCCGGGCGGCATCTCCGGCATTATTCTGGCGCACGCGCCGGTCGTGCGCGCCGGGTTCGCCGGACGTCTGGCGCCCGCCTATGCGGCGATGCTGCCGGGCTTTTTCCTGGCGCTCGCCGGCACGCTGGGCCTGGCCGAGCTCGGCTTCCGGCTGCAGAGCGTGCGCAACGGCGCCTCGCCGCGGCCGGTGTTCGGCATGGCGCTGGACCCGCAGGGCGTCCTGCCCTGGGTCGTAGCGGCCATCCTGCTGCTCGCCGGCGCCTGGCTGCTGCGCCGGGCGGCTCCCGCGGCCAGGGAGGCCTGGCAGGAGGCCAGCGTCATGGCGCAAGTCCAGTGACCTTGGCCCTGCATGTCACCGGGCTGAAAAAGGCGTTCGGACCCACGAAGATCATCCGCGGCGTCGAGCTGCAGGTGGCGCGCGGCGAGCGCCATGCGGTGATCGGCCCGAACGGCGCCGGCAAATCGACGCTGTTCCACCTGATCTCCGGCCGGCTGCCGTCCGACGCCGGGCAGATCCTGCTGCACGGCCAGGACATCACCGGCCTCGCGCCGCACGACATCTTCAACCGCGGCCTGGCCCGCAGCTTCCAGGTCACCAGCCTGTTCCCGCGCCTCTCGGTGTTCGAGAACCTGCGCGCTGCCGCCATGCGCACCCATGGCTGCGGCCACGCCTTCTGGCGCCGGCTGGAGGGTTTTGCTCCATTGCGCCGCCGGGCGGAGGAGGTGCTGTCGCTGCTGGGCCTCGAACGTCGGCGCGACGTGCTGGCCGGGGCGCTTGCCTACGCCGATCAGCGGGCGCTGGAGATTGGCGTCACCATCGCCGGCGGCGCCGAGACGATCCTGCTCGACGAGCCCACCGCCGGCATGAGCCGCGCCGAAACGGAGCGCGCCGTCACGCTGATCCGCCGCGTGTCGGAGGGCCGGACACTCGTGATGATCGAGCACGACCTCGGCGTGGTGTTCGGCCTCGCCGACACGATCTCCGTGCTGGCCGAGGGCCGGGTGATCGCCTCCGGCCCGCCCGACCAGGTGCGCGGCGACCCGGCCGTCCGCACAGCCTATTTGGGTGCGGCTGCGGAGACGCTCGCATGATGCTGTCAGTGCAGGGGCTGCAGGCGTGGTACGGCAAGAGCCAGGTGCTGCGCGGCGTCAACCTGCAGGTGGCGCGCGGCGAGATCGTGGCGCTGCTGGGCCGCAACGGCGCCGGGCGCAGCACGATGCTGAAGGCGATCATGGGCGGCGTGGCGCGCGACGGCCGCATCCAGTTCGATGGGACGGAGATCGGCCGCCTGGCGCCGCACCAGGTCGCGCGGCTCGGCCTGGGCTACGTGCCGGAGGACCGCTCGATCTTCCCGGACCTCACCACGGCGCAGAACCTGATCCTTGGCGAGAAGCCGGGGCCCGGCGGCAAGTTCGGCCTGGACGACGCCTACGCGCTGTTCCCGCGCCTGCGTGAGCGCGCCGACGCGCCGGCCGGCGCGCTGTCGGGCGGTGAGCAGCAGATGCTCGCCATGTGCCGCACCCTGATGGGCAGCCCAGCGCTGCTGATGGTCGATGAGCCGACCGAGGGCCTGGCGCCCATGATGGTGCAGAAGGTGCGCGAGCTGCTGGTCGCCGTCGCGGCCAGAGGCGTGACGATCCTGCTGGTTGAGCAGAAGCTGGACATCGCGTTGGCGATCAGCCAGCGCCTGTATGTGATGGGACATGGCGAGATCGTGTTCGAGGGCACGCCGGCCAGCCTGGCCGGCAACGCGCAGGTTCGGCGTGAATGGTTGGAGGTTTGAGCATGGGCAGCATCAACGCGGCGGTGGATGTGCGGCAGCAGGGCGGCGTGGCCGTGGTGGCGATGGACAACCCGCCGGTGAACGCGCTGGGCTTCGTGCTGCGCAGCGGCCTGATGCAGGCGATGGAGCAGCTGCGGAGCGATCCCTCCGTCAAGGCGGTCGTGCTGTCCGGCACCGCGCGGGCGTTCAGCGGCGGGGCCGACATCACCGAGTTCGGCCAGGCCTCGCGCGACCCGAACCTGCGCCAGGTGATCGCTGCCATCGAGGACATGCCGATGCCGGTGGTCGCTGCCATCCAGGGCGTGGCGCTGGGCGGCGGGCTGGAGCTGGCGCTTGGCTGTCACGCGCGGGTGGCCTGGGCGACGGCGCGGGTTGGATTGCCGGAGGTGAAGCTCGGCCTGCTGCCCGGCGCCGGCGGCACCCAGCGCCTGCCGCGCATCGTCGGCGTCGAGAAGGCGCTGGCGATGATCGTGACCGGCAACCCGATCGGCGCCAAGGAGGCGGCGGAGTGCGGCCTGGTGGATGCGCTGCTGGACGGCGCCTATCCGGATGCGGCGGTGGAGTGGGCGCGCGGGGTGCAGGACCGGCGCCGGGTGCGGGACCGCGAGGACGCGCTGGAGCCGGCCCGGGCGGACCCTGGGCTGATCGACCGCATCGCAGCACCGTTGCTGAAGGCGTCGGGCGCCGCCGCCCCGCGCGCCTGCGTCGAGAGCGTGCGCGGCGCCGTCACCATGGCGTTCGAGGAGGGGCTGGCGAATGAGCGCCAGCTGTTCGAGGGCCTGGTGACCGGCGACGAGAGCCGCGCCCAGCGCTATGCCTTCTTTGCCGAGCGCGAGGCGCAGAAGGCCGTGCTGCCCGCCGGCACCCAGGCGCGTCCCGTCGCGCGCGCGGCGGTGATCGGCGCCGGCACCATGGGCGGCGGCATCGCGATGTGTTTCGCCAACGCCGGCATCCCGGTGACGGTGATCGAGACCGAGCAGGCGGCGCTGGACCGCGGCATGGCCCGCATCGCCGAGCTGTATGGGATTTCGGCCAAGCGCGGCAGCATCACGGCCACACAGGCCGAGGAGCGCCGCGGCCGCATCCAGGGCCGGCTCGGCCTGGAGGGCGTCGAGGGCGCCGATATCGTCGTCGAGGCGGTGTTCGAGGACATGGGCGTGAAGAAGCAGGTGTTCGCCGCGTTGGACCGCCTCGCCAAGCCCGGCGCCGTGCTGGCGACCAACACCAGCTACCTCGACATCGACGAGATCGCCAGCGTCACATCGCGCCCCGGCGACGTGCTGGGCATGCACTTCTTCAGCCCGGCCAACGTGATGAAATTGCTTGAGGTCGTGCGCGGCGGCCAGACCAGCCCGGAGGTGATCGCCACCGCGGCGGATGTGGGCAAGAAGCTCGCCAAGGTCGGCGTGGTGGTCGGCAACTGCTTCGGCTTCGTCGGCAACCGCATGCTGGCGCGGCGCAGCGACGCGGCGGAGCGGTTGCTGCTGGACGGCGCGAGCCCTGCCGAGGTCGATGCGGCGCTGGTGGCGTTCGGCTTCCGCATGGGGCCGTTCGCCATGGGCGACATGGCGGGGCTGGACATCGGCATGCGCATCAGGAAGGCGTTCGGCAAGCGCGCGCCGGTGTCGGACGCGCTGTGCGAGGCCGGGCGGTACGGGCAGAAGACCGGCAGCGGCTACTACTTGTACGAGGGCCGCAACGCCAGGCCGGACCCGGAGGTGGACCGCATCATCGCGGCCGAATCGGCGAAGCTCGGCATTACCCGGCACCCGGTCGGCGCGGAGGAGATCACCGAGCGCCTGGTGTATCCGATGATCAACGAGGGCGCGCGCATCCTGGAGGAGGGCATCGCGGCGCGGCCCGGCGACATCGATGCGATCTGGCTGCATGGCTATAACTGGCCGGCGTGGCGCGGCGGGCCGATGTTCTATGCGGACCTGGTTGGGCTGGCGCGTATCCGCGACCGGCTGCAGGACTTTTTCGCGGCCACCGGCGACGAACTGCTGCGCCCGGCGCCGCTGCTGGTGAAGCTCGCCGACGCCGGACAGGGCTTTGGCGGCGAGAAGGCCCGGGCGGCATGACCCAGCGCCCATCGCAGCGCCCATTCCCCTGGGAGGCGCACTATCCGGAAGGCGTGCGCTGGGACGCGCCGCTCGCCATCGGCACCCTGCCGGCGCTGCTGGACCAGGCCGTCAAGTCGTTCGCCGACCGGCCAGCGCTGGAGTTCCGCGGCCAGCGCATGAGCTATGCCGAGCTGGGCGCGCGCGCGGACCGGCTGGCGCGCGGGCTGCTGGCATTGGGCGTGCTGCCGGGCGACGCGGTGGCGCTGCTGCTGACCAACAGCCCGGCGCATCCGATCGCGTTTTTCGCCGTGCAGCGGATCGGCGCCGTGGTGGTGCACCTCAGCCCGCTCGATCCCGCGCGGGCGGTGGAGCGCAAGCTGCAGGACAGCGGGGCGCACACCCTGATCGTCGGCAACCTGCCGATCCTGCTGCCCCAGGCGCTCGCCGCCCGGCAGTCCGGCGCGGTGAATACGCTGATTGTCGCGGAGGATTTGGATTGGGGTGCCGGCGGCGTGGATGTACCGGTGCCGCCGGGCGCCCGCACCCTGCGCGACCTCGACGGGCCGGAGGCGGAGTGGCCCACGGTCGATCCGCACGACCTGGCGGTGCTGCAGTACACCGGCGGGACCACCGGCGCGCCGCGGGCGGCGATGCTGACCCATGCGAACCTCACCAGCGCGGTCGCGATCTACCAAGCCTGGAACATCGGCACCGAGCGGGACTACGTGGCCGGGGACCGGGTGATGGTCGCGCTGCCGCTGTTCCACATCTATGCGCTGACCGCGGTGATGCTGCGGGCGATGGTGAGCGGGGCGGAGCTGATGCTGCGGCCCCGCTTCGACGTGAACCAGGCGCTGGACGATATCGAGACCGGCCGCTGCACCCACTTCTACGGCGTGCCGACCATGTGGATCGCGCTGGCGAACCATCCCGGCTTCGCCTCGCGCGACCTTTCGAGCCTGAAGGTCACGAGCTCCGGCGGGGCGGCGCTGCCGACGGACGTGGGGGTGCGGGTCGAAGCGATCACCGGGCTGCGGCTCGGCGGTGGCTGGGGCATGACCGAAACGTCGCCGGCGGGCACCAACGTGCTGACGGACCGCACGCCGGGGCCGGGCGACATCGGCGTGCCGCTGCCGGGCATCGAGATGGACGTGGTGGCGCTCGACGATCCCACCCGCGTGCTGCCGCCGGGCGAGATCGGCGAGGTGCGGATACGCGGCCCCAACGTGACGCCGGGCTACTGGCGGCGTCCGGAGGAGACGGCGGAGGCGTTCGTCGATGGCTGGTTCCTGACCGGCGACATCGGCCGGATGGCGCCCGACGGCGTGTTCAGCCTGGTGGACCGCAAGAAGGAGATGATCATCTCCGGCGGCTTCAACGTGTATCCGCGGTCGATCGAGGAGGCGATCCACGAGCATCCGGACGTGCGGGAAGCCGCGGTGATCGGCGTGCCGGACCCGTATCGCGGCCAGGCGGCCAAGGCGTATGTCACGCTGCGCGACGGGGCGGAGCCGCTGACCCTGGAGGCGCTGCGGGAGTTCCTCGCGGACAAGCTGGGCAAGCACGAGCTGCCGTCCGCCCTGGAAATCCGCGAGAGCCTGCCGCACACGCCGGTGGGCAAGCTCGCGAAACGCGAGCTGGTCGCTGAACTTACGAAACCCCGATCTTCGCAAAACGGAGCTACGAACCATGGTTGAAGCCGTCATCGTCTCCACCGCGCGCACGCCGATCGGGCGGGCCATGCGCGGCGCGTTCAACATGACCCACGGCGCCGAGATGGGCGGCCACGCGATCCAGTACGCGGTGGAGCGCGCCGGGCTGGAGGGCGACGAGGTCGAGGAGGTCGTGCTGGGCTGCGCCAATCCGGAGGGCGCTACAGGCGGCAACATCGCGCGGCAGGCGGCGCTGCGGGCCGGCCTCGCGCCCGGCACGGCGGCGATGACGGTGAACCGGTTCTGCTCGAGCGGCCTGCAGGCCATCGCGATCGCCGCCAACCGCGTGGTATGCGACGGCGTGCCGGTGGCGGTGGCGGGCGGGCTCGAGAACATCAGCCTGGTGCAGACGACGCTGAACCGGCACATGTATAAGGACGCCTGGCTCGAGGACCACGTGCCGGCGGTGTATATGCCGATGATCGAGACGGCGGACATCGTGGCGGCGCGCTATGGCATCAGCCGGGAGGCGCAGGACGAGTATGCGCTGGAAAGCCAGCGGCGCACGGCGGCGGGGCAGCAGGCCGGGCGCTTCGACCAGGAGATCGTGCCGCTGCCGAGCGTCATGGCGGTGACGGACAAGGCGACGGGCGAGGTCCGCCATGAGCCGACGAACCTGCGCCAGGACGAGGGCAACCGGCCGGAGACCACGCTGGAGGGCCTGGCGAAGCTGAAGCCCGTGCGCGGCGAGGGGCAGTTCATCACGGCGGGCAATGCGAGCCAGCTGTCGGACGGCGCCAGCGCCTGCGTCGTGATGTCGGACAAGGAGGCGGCGCGGCGCGGGCTGGAGCCGATGGCGGTGTTCCGCGGCCTGGCGGTCGCGGGCTGTGACCCCGACGAGATGGGCATCGGTCCGGTGTTCGCGGTGCCTCGGCTGCTGGAGCGTCATGGGCTGAGTGTGGACGATATTGATCTATGGGAGCTTAACGAAGCGTTTGCCAGCCAGGTGCTGTATTGCCGCGACAAGCTCGGCATTCCGGCCGACCGCCTGAACGTGGACGGCGGCGCGATCTCGATCGGGCATCCCTATGGCATGAGCGGCGCGCGGATGACCGGGCATGCGCTGATCGAGGGGCGGCGGCGGGGTGCCAAGCGCGTCGTCGTGACCATGTGCATCGGGGGCGGCCAGGGTGCCGCCGGGTTGTTCGAATTGCGATAGGAGCGAACTATGGACCTGAGCTTCAACGCCGAGGAAATCGCCTTCCGGGACCGGATGCGCGAGTTCTTCACCACCGAAATCCCGCCGGCCATCCGCGACCAGGTGCAGCGCGGCGAGCACGTGTCGCAGGAGCAGATGGTCACCGCGCAGCGCATCCTGAACGCGCACGGGCTGGCGGTGCCGCATTGGCCGGTGGAGTGGGGCGGGCATGACTGGACGCCGGTGCAGCTCTATATCTACCAGGACGAGATGCAGCAAGCCTGCGTGCCGCCGCCGCTCGGGTTCAACACCAACATGGTGGGCCCGGTGATCGCGCAGTTCGGCTCGGAGGCGCAGAAGAAGCAATTCCTGGCGCCGACGGCGAACCTCGACATCTGGTGGTGCCAGGGCTTTTCCGAGCCTGGCGCCGGGTCGGACTTGGCGAGCCTGCGCACCACGGCAATTCGGGACGGCGACCACTACGTGGTGAACGGCCAGAAGACCTGGACGACGCTGGCGCAGTATGCCGACTGGATTTTCTGCTTGGTGCGCACCGACACGAAGGTGAAGAAGCAGGAGGGCATCAGCTTCCTGCTGATCGACATGAAGGCGCCCGGCGTTAGCGTCCGGCCGATCCAGACCATCGATGGCGGGATCGAGGTCAACGAGGTGTGGTTCGACGAGGTGCGGGTGCCCGCCGAGAACCTGGTTGGCGAGGAGAACAAGGGCTGGGACTACGCCAAATTCCTGCTGGGCAACGAGCGGACCGGCATCGCCCGCGTCGGCGTGAGCAAGGCGCGCATCCGCCGCATCAAGCAGCTCGCGGCGCTGGAGCGCGTCGGCGACCGCGCGATGATTGACGAACCGCACTTCCGCGAGCGGGTGGCGGCGGTCGAGATCGAGCTGAAGGCGCTGGAGATGACGCAGCTCCGCGTTGTGGCGGATGAGCACAAGCAGGAACGGCGCGGCAAGCCGAACCCGGCGAGCTCGATCCTGAAGCTGAAGGGGTCCGAGATCCAGCAGGCGACGACGGAGCTGCTGATGGATGTCGTGGGTCCGTATATCCTGCCGTACGACGACCACGAGCCGGGCAGCAACGAGCCGCCGGTGGGTCCGGACTACGCGGCGGAGGCGGCGCCGACCTACTTCAACTGGCGCAAGATTTCGATCTATGGCGGGTCGAACGAGATTCAGCGCAACATCGTCGCAAAAGCGATCCTCGGGTTCTGAACGGAACCCGAATGGTGGTCGTGAGTTGGTTGGGGGTTGTCCGCAACTTTAGGAGCTTCCGATGCACATCCCTACCATTCGCCGCCTGTCCGCCCGCGCCCTGTTGCTGGCGTTCGCGTTCGCTGCCCTGGCGCCCATGTTGAGCGCCTGCAACACCACCGCCGGCGCTGGTGAGGACCTCAGTGCAGCCGGCCGTGGCGTGACACGCGGGGCCGATAAGGTGAAGAGCGGCCTGTAGCCTCCGCAGCGTTTGGGGTTAGCGGAACGGCGTGTTTCGGCTACGCTGACCCCAACGCGAACCGGGGGAGACGGCATGGACTTTGATCTCAGCGACGAGCAGCGGCTGCTCAAGGACAGCGTCGATCGCATGATCTTGAACCGCTATGGCTTCGAGGCGCGCAAGGGCTACCGCGCGGCGCCGGAAGGCTGGAGTCGGGAGATCTGGGCGCAGTTCGCCGATATCGGTTTGCTGGGATTGCCGTTCACCGAGGCGCAGGGCGGGTTCGGCGGCGGACCCGTCGATACCGCGATGGTCATGGAGGCCTGCGGCCGTGCCTTGGTGGTCGAGCCGTACTTCGCCACGGTCGTCGCTTGCGGCGCGTTGCTGCGGCATGCGGCGTCTGAGGCGCAGCTGGAGGCGCTGGTGCCCGGCATCGCCGCCGGGGAGCGCGTGTTGGCCTATGCGCAGATCGAGCGGCAGTCCCGCAATAGCCTGAATGACGTGATGACCCGGGCGGAGCGCGACGGCGACGGCTGGCGCATTACCGGGGATAAGAGCCTGGTGCTGCACGGCGACAGCGCCGACACGCTGCTGGTCACCGCGCGCACCGCCGGCGAGCATCGCGAGCGGCACGGCATCGGGTTGTTCCTGGTGCAGGCCGATGCGCCCGGCGTGACCCGGCGCGGCTACCCGACGCAGGACGGCATGCGCGCCGCGGAGATCAACCTGGTCAATGCGTCCGGCGAGGCGCTGGGCGACCCGGCCGAGGCGCTGCCGGTCTTGGAGCAGGCGAACGACGAGATGCTGGCTGCCCTGTGCGCTGAGGCGGTGGGCGTGATGGACGCGATGCACGCCATGACGGTCGATTACATGAAAACCCGGAAGCAGTTCGGGCGCGCGATCGGCGACAACCAGGCGCTGCAGCACCGGGCGGTCGATATGTATGTGTCGCTGGAGCAGGCGCGCAGCATGGCGCTGTATGCGACCATGATGGCGAGCGAGCCGGACGCGCTGGAGCGGCAGCGCGCCATGCACGCCGCCAAGGTGCAGATCGGCCGCAGCGGGCGGCACATCGGCCAGGAGGCGGTGCAGCTGCACGGCGGCATCGGCGTGACGATGGAGTATGCCGTCGGGCACCACTTCAAGCGCATGACAATGATCGAGCGCGGATTCGGCGACACCGACAGTCATTTGGCGGCATTGGCCCGGTTGGGAGGGTTGATCGCTGCCTGATGTGGGCGTCAACAGGGTGGCATTTGGCGCGGCGATGGTCTAAGCGGTCCCGCAACGATGATAGTTCTGCACTCATGACTTGCGGGTCGCTGCCGCCAACTGCGCTGAAGTGGATCACGACGATGCCGCGACTTCTGGCTGCCTCGATGCTGCTGCTGGCTGCGGCTCCGGCCTGGGCAGAGCCCGCATCGCCCTATGCGACCTGTGAGGCCGCCATCACCGCGGCGGAGAAGGCGCCGCGCATTCCGAACAAGCTGATGCCGGCGATGTCGCGGGTGGAGAGCGGCCGGCTGGACCCGGCGACCAAGCGGGTGCGCGCCTGGCCCTGGACGATCAACGTCGAGGGCACCGGCTTTTTCTTCGACGACAAGGCGCAGGCGGTCGATGCCGTGCGCACGATGCAGGCCCGCGGCATCCGGTCGATCGACGTGGGGTGCATGCAGGTCAATCTGATGCACCACCCGACGGCGTTCGCCAGCCTGGACGAGGCGTTCGAGCCGGCGGTGAATGCGCGCTACGCCGCACGGTTCCTGAGCGCGCTATACCGGCAGACGGGCGACTGGAACCTGGCGACGGCGAATTACCACTCGACGAACGCCGACCGCGGCGAGGACTATCAGCGCCGGGTGTTCGGCCGGGTGATGACGCCGATGGGCGCGAAGGGCACGCCGGTGCCGGCGGGCCCGTACGGCGTCTGGCCGCCGCCCGGCAGCGCCTATGCTGCCCTGCCGCCGGTCGAGTTCTCCTTCGGCGCCTTCGGTCCGGCGCCGGGGCGTGTGCTGGTGCAGCTTCCGCCGCTGCGCCGTTGATGGGGATGGCGCGCGATCTGCCCAAGATTGCACGCTGGGCCAACGCAGCTTGGCCTATACTGAACAACAGAGCGCCTTCATTCCGCCTTGCCACCGCGCCGCGTGAGCCGTCGCAACGTCGCGATTTCGCGGAAGAACTCCCGGACCGGCTGTGCGGGAGCGCCGAGCACCGCCACCCCGGCCGCAACGTCGCTCATCACTCCTGCCTTCGCGCCGATCTGCGCGCGTGCCCCGACATGCACATGGTCGGCGAGCCCGGCCTGGCCGCCGATCGTGACGTAGTCGTCGAGTACGCAGGAGCCGGACAGCCCGACATGGCCGGAAATCGCGCAATACCGCCCGATGCGTACCGCGTGGCCGATCTGCACCAGATTGTCGATGCGCGTGCCGTCGCCGATCACCGTATCGCCCATCGCGCCGCGATCGATCGTCGTGTTCGCGCCGATCTCCACGTCATCGCCGATCACCACGATGCCGAGTTGCGGCGTCGTCAGGAACCCGCGCTCCGTCAGCGTGAAGCCAAATCCCTCCTGGCCGACCCGCGCGCCCGGAAACAAGGTCACGCGCGCACCGAGAACCGCGTGGCTGATGCTGACATGGGCGTGTATCCGGCAATCGGCCCCAAGCACCACGCCGTCGCCGATCACGGCGCCCGCGCCGACGCGGCAGCGGGCGCCGATCTCCGCGCGCGCGCCGATCACCACATGCGGCCCGATCTGCGCACTGGCATCGACCGCGGCGTCTGCCGCGATCACCGCCGTCGGATGCACGCCGGCCACGACCTCCGGCGCCGCATGGAACAGGGCCGCGACCTGGGCCCAGGCGACGAAAGGGTCGGTCACGACGAGCGCCGCCGAGCCGTCCGGCACACGAGACGCCATCTCCGTACGCACCAGCACCGCACCGGCGCGCGTGCGGTCCAGTTGCGCCGCGAGCCGCTTGCTGCCGAGGAAACTCACGTGCTCCGGTCCCGCATTCTCCAAACCTGCGAGCCCCGTCAGCACCGCCACGCGAGACGGCGGCGCACATCCAACGGCCTGCGCGACGGCGGCGAGCGCGTGCGGCCCGGTGGCGGCGAAGAAACGCGGATCGCCCATACCTGCGGAGGTCGTGATGACAGCCATTTTCTGATGTCCTGCGTCGTGGGTGCCCATTGCCGGAGGACCAAAGTAATGACGACCTGCCCTTCTCACAAACCTTGCAGACCGTGTGGAAACTCGCCCGCACTGTGACGCTGGTGGAGTCGACCGGCGGAAGCGCACGGTGGGGCGCTGGTGAACCGCAGAAGCGGTTGGGTGGAAAGCACCGGTTCGACGTCACGGCTTTGGGCAGTCGTGCCGG
>JANXVC010000206.1 GCA_025351925.1 Rhodospirillales bacterium
TGCTGGTTGCCGCCCGAGAGGTTGCCGCTTTCCTGATAAACGCTGGAGCAGCGGATGCGCATGCGGCTGCGGTAGTCGTCGGCGACCACCAGCTCGCGCATGTCGTCGATGACCATGCTGCTCGACACGCCGCCGAGGTTCGCCAGCGTCACGTTCTTGCGGATGTCCTCGCCGAGGATCAGGCCCAAATGCTTGCGGTCCTCCGTCACGTAGGCGAGCCCGGCGGCGATCGCGCGCGGCACGGTGGACAGGTCTGCGGGCTTGCCGTCCATGAACGCCCGGCCGGTGATCTCACGCCCATACGACCGGCCGAACACGCTCATGGCGAACTCGGTCCGCCCGGCGCCCATCAGCCCGGCGATGCCGACGATCTCGCCGCGGCGCACATGGAAGTTGACGTTTCGCACCATTTGCCGCCCGGGATGCAGCGGATGGTTGACCGACCAGTCCTCCACGCGGAACACCACCTCGCCGATCTGCGGCTCGTGGCTCGGGAAGCGGCTGTCGAGGTCGCGGTCCACCATGCGGCGGATGATGTGGTCCTCCTCGATCGCCTGGGTGCGGCAATCGACGGTCTCGATGGTGCGGCCGTCGCGCAGCACGGTAACTTGGTCGGCGACCTTGGTGACCTCGTTCAGCTTGTGTGAGATCAGGATGGAGGAGATGCCCTGGGCGCGGAACTCCACCAGCAGATCCAGCAGCGCCGCGCTGTCGCGCTCGTTGAGGCTCGCGGTCGGCTCGTCGAGGATCAGCAGGCGGACCCGTTTCGACAGCGCCTTGGCGATCTCCACGAGCTGCTGCTTGCCGACGCCGATGTCGGTGATCAGCGTGTCGGGCGGCTCGTCCAGGCCGACCTTGGCCAGCAGGGCCTTGGTGCGGGCGTGCACCGCGCCTTGGTCGATCACCCCGAAGCGGGATGGCGGGTTGGCCAGGAAGATGTTCTCGGCAATCGACAGCAATGGAATGAGCGCGAGTTCCTGGTGGATGATGATGATGCCGAGCGCCTCGGTGTCGTTGATGCCGCGGAAGTGCCGCTCCTCCCCGTCATAGACGATGGTGCCCTCGTAGCTGCCGGTCGGATAGACGCCGCTCAGCACCTTCATCAGCGTCGATTTGCCGGCGCCGTTCTCGCCGACCAGCGCGTGGATCTCGCCGTTTCGGATGGTGAGGTTCACGTCGCGCAGCGCGGTGACGGGGCCGAAGCGCTTGGTGATCCCGCGCATTTCCAGGATGTCGGCCATGCCTGCTCCAAAAAGGGTGTGGGTGCAGGGGCCCCGCCCCGCACCCGTAGCTGTAGGCTATTGGACCTGTTGCTTCGTGTAGTAGCCGCTGTCGATCAGCAGCGCCTGCCAGTTCGCCTTGTCCACGATCACCGGCTTCAGCAGGTAGGCCGGCACGACCTTGACGCCGTTATTGTAGGTCTTGGTGTCGTTGACCTGCACCGGCTGGTTGCTGAGCAGCGCGTCCACCATATCGACGGTAACCTTGGCCAGGTCGCGAGTGTCCTTGAAGATGCTGGAGTACTGGTCTCCGGCTACGATCGCCTTGACGGCGGCGATCTCGGCGTCCTGCCCGCTGATGACCGGCATCGGCTGGTCACCGCTGCCGTAGCCAACGCCCTTCAGCGACGAGATGATGCCGGTCGAGAGGCCGTCATACGGCGACAGCACCGCATCGACGCGCTTATTCGAGTAGTAGGCGCTCAGCAGGTTGTCCATGCGCGCCTGGGCGGTGGCGCCGTCCCAGCGCAGGGTCGAGACCTTGTCCATGCCCACCTGGCGGCTGCCGACCACGAGCTTGCCGCTGTCGATATACGGCTGCAGCACCGACATCGCGCCGTTGTAGAAGAAATAGGCGTTGTTGTCGTCCGGCGAACCGCCGAACAGCTCGATGTTGAACGGCCCCTTGCCCTCTTTCAGCTTCAGTCCGGTCTCCAGCGACTGCGCCTGCAGCACGCCGACCTGGAAGTTGTCGAAGGTGGCGTAGTAGTCCACGTTCGGCGTGTTGCGGATCAGCCGGTCATAGGCGATGACCTTGATGCCGTTGCGCGCCGCCTGGCCGAGCACGTCGGACAGCGTCGTGCCGTCGATGGCGGCGACCACGAGCACCTTGGCGCCCTTGGTAATCATGTTCTCGATCTGCGAGAGCTGATTGGGGACGTCGTCCTCGGCGTATTGCAGGTCAGTGGTGTAGCCGCGCGACTTCAGCACCTTCACGATGTTGTCGCCGTCGGCGATCCAGCGCGCCGAGGACTTGGTGGGCATGGCGACGCCCACCGTGCCCTTGCTCTGGGCAAAGGCTGGCTGTGTGAAGAATGGGACGGCGAGGGCCAGTGCGCCGAGCGCGGCCGCCTGGATGACTACTCGTCTGGTTGGCTGCATACGTCTTCTCCGTTCAAATCGATGCCGTGTTGCCCACGGATTTTATTAGGCGCGCGGCTGCTGCGGTCCCGTCC
Organism: Rhodospirillales bacterium; assembly: GCA_025351925.1. Classification (GTDB taxonomy): domain Bacteria; phylum Pseudomonadota; class Alphaproteobacteria; order Acetobacterales; family Acetobacteraceae; genus CAHJXG01. The sequence goes on from JANXVC010000206.1 coordinate 2,456, forward strand.
TGGGCACCCAGCATCCTTGCGCCTGCTGCCAGCAAAACGACTTGAAGTCCATGGGTCGGTGATGAAGCTAAAAATCCTATTAATGGCATAGTGGCACAGGCAAATCGGGATAGGCTAATATAGATTTTGCGGCTTCGGGCGAATATGTGGGCGAGGCCGCGCTGGACCGCCGCCTGAACCGTGCCTATCTCCGTTGACCGATGCCTGGCATCGCCACCCAACGCCGCCGTACCGACGCCTTTTCCGAATACCGCATGATGGCCGCCTGCGATACGTGCAGAGCCTCGCACTGATCACAGGGAGCTAGAATTCTTTGATGCCGGAGCATTTCGATGTCTTGATCGTCGGCGGCGGGCTTTCCGGCGTAGGGGCTGGCTGCCATCTCACGATGAAATGCCGCGACAAGACGTTCGTTATCCTTGAGGGGCGCGACGTCATCGGCGGCACGTGGGATTTGTTCCGTTACCCCGGAATCCGCTCCGATTCCGACATGTACACGCTCGGCTACTCTTTCCGTCCCTGGCGCGAGGCAAAGGCCATCGCCGACGGGCCATCGATCCTGAAATACGTCCGCGAGACCGCCGAAGAATACGGGGTCGATCGCAAGATCCGCTTCCATCACGCCGTCAAGCGCGTGTCGTGGTCATCGCAGGACGCGGTGTGGACCGTCGAGGCTGAGCGGGGCCCGGACAGGGAGCTGGTGCAATTCACCTGCGGCTTCCTGTTTTCCTGCACCGGCTACTACGACTACGCCGGTGGCTACTCGCCTGAGTTCCTCGGCAGCGACCGCTTCGCCGGGCAGATCGTGCATCCGCAGAAGTGGCCGGAGAACCTCGACTACGTGGGCAAACGGGTCGTTGTGATCGGCAGCGGCGCGACGGCGGTCACCCTGGTGCCGGCGATGGCCGACCAAGCCGCGCATGTCACCATGCTGCAGCGCTCGCCGACCTACGTCGTGTCCCGCCCGGCCGAGGATCAGCTCGCGAACCGGCTGCGGCGGCATCTCCCGGCGAAGCTCGCCTACGGCCTTACCCGCTGGCGCAACGTGCTGCTCACGATGTTCTTCTACAACCTGGCCCGCCGCCGCCCGGAGAAGTTCAAGCAGCAGGTCATCGGCGGGGTGCGGCACCACCTCGGCCGCGACTACGACGTCGCAACCCATTTCACGCCGACCTATAATCCCTGGGACCAGCGGCTGTGCCTGGTGCCCGACTCCGACCTGTTCCTCGCGATCAAGGCAGGCCGTGCTTCGGTCGTGACGGACACCATCGAGACGTTTACCGAGACAGGCATCAAGCTCCGCTCTGGCGCTGAGATCGCGGCGGACGTGATCGTTACGGCGACCGGCCTGAACCTCAAAATTCTGAGCGGGATGGAAATCACCGTGGACGGCGTGCGCTTCGATCCCGCCAAGTCCATGAGCTACAAGGGCATGATGTATAGCGACGTGCCAAACCTCGCGACCGCCTTCGGCTACACCAACGCCTCCTGGACGCTGAAATGCGACCTGACCTGCGAGTATGTCTGCCGCCTGCTGCACTACATGGACAAGCACGACTACGCGCAGTGCACGCCGGTGCGCGACACGAGCGTCACCGAGGAGCCGTTCCTTGATTTCACCTCTGGCTACGTGCAGCGGGCGATCAAGCAACTGCCAATGCAGGGGTCGAAGAAACCGTGGAAGCTGTATCAGAACTACGCGGTCGATCTGGTGACCCTGCGGTTTGGCAAGCTCGATGACGGCACGATGCGGTTCTCCCGCCGCGAGCGGCCGCGGCGCGCTGCCTGATGCACAATGCGAGCGCTGATCGAGACACTTATCGTCCCCGGCGCAGCAATACCCAGAGCGCCATCGCGCCGAGCAGCGTTGCGCCCCAGATAAAGTCCACCAAGAAATTGCTGAACCGCATGAGCTGAAACCCGCTGGACAGCAGCATCAGCGTGCATAGCGCCAGCAGCACGGCAGGCACCGAGCCGCGGCCGCCCGCCGGGTTGGTGCCCGCCAGCACCGCGACCAGGATGGCTTGCAGCAGATAGCTGGTGCCATAGTCGCTTTTCGCCGCGTTGGTGCGCGCCGACAGCAGCACGCCAGCCGCCGCCGCCAGCACTCCGGTCAGCACGTAGGACAGCGTCAACGCCCGGGCCGTTCGCAGGCCGGCAAATTCTGCCGCGCGGGCGCCCGATCCGATCAGGGTGAGCGTCCGGCCCCAAACCGTGCGGGACAGCAGCACGCCCACGCCAGCTGCAAAACCGAGCAGCACCCAGAGCGGCCCGGCGATGCCGAGCAGCGTGCCGCCGCCGAGCGCCTGCCAGGCCGAGGGAAACCCGACGATCGCCGGCCCGCCGGTCAGTACCAGGGCAAGCCCTGTGAATATCTGCCCGGTGCCGATGGTCGCGAGGATCGGCGTCAGCCGCAGCCGCGCGATCAGCAGCCCGTTCAGCAACCCGGCGAGCGCGCCAACCAGCAGCGCGCAGCCGACCCCAGCCGTCACCCAGGGCACAGCCAGCCCGGCCAGCTCCGGCCCGCGCGAAGCACCTGCCGCCCAGTGGAACAGCAGCCCGGCGAGGATGCCGGCGAGGTTAACGATGCCGATCAGCGACAGGTCAATGCCGCCGGTCAGCATCACGGCCATCGTCGCAACCGCCAATAGGCCGAGCTCGGGGGCGACGTAGGACAGGCCTTCAAAGTTCGCCAGGCGCAGGAACCGCCCGGACGGCACCCACCAGGCCATCGCCGCGAACGCGACCACAAGGAGGGCCACGAGCGTCAGCAGGTTTCCATGACGGTGCAGCGCGGTTAGCGCCGCCTGACGCCACATGACCGGAGCCGCCTGGATGTCCACCGCTCAGGCCCCGGCCGTGATGGATGCCGCCGGACGCCGCCCGCGCTCGCGCATCGCTGTGACGCCTGCGGCGCCGACCAGGATGGCGCCGACCACGACGCGCTGCCATGTCGTGGGCACGCCAAGCAGAATAAGGCTGTTGTTGACCAGAACCAGCAGCAGCACGCCCAGCACGGTGCCCGGCACGCTGCCGCGCCCGCCGAAGATGCTGGCGCCGCCCAGCACCACGGCCGCGAGCACGTCGAGCTCAAGCCCGATGAACTCCCGCGGGCTGGCCTGCCAGGCAACGCAGGCGTGCAGCATTCCCGCCACGCCGGCCAGCGCGCCCGCGAGGCCGTAGGCCAAGTAGGTCAGCCCGCGGACGTCGAAGCCGACCCGCTTGGCCGCCTCCGCGTCGCCGCCCAGCGCATACAGCCCGCGCCCCATTACCGTCAGGCGCAGCAGCAGGTGCACCCCGAGCGCCGCCGCCGCCCAGACCAGCACGACGACCGAGAGCTGCACCCGGCCCTCATTCGCCTCCCACCCAACCAGCGCCAGCCGCCCGAACGCCACCGCGTCCGGAGGCATCCGACCGACGTTCACGACGCTGGTGCCCACGACGCCAAGCAGAAAGCCGCGCACCACAGCGCCGGTGCCGAGCGTCACGATCAGCGGCACCAGCCGCACGCTGTGTACGAACAGCGCGTTCACCATGCCGAGCAGCAGCCCGATGCCGGCGGCGAGCAGGAACATGAAGCCGACGCTGCCGGGCCAGCCCCAATCCGCCACGGCCCGCACCGAGAGGTACATCGCCGCCGCCGCGAAGGCCGGGAACGACACGTCGATGCCTCCGGCGATCAGCACGACCAGAACCCCCAGCGCCATTATCCCGGAGACCGATGCGCTGCGCAGCAAGCCGAACAAATTGCCCCAACCCCAGAATGCCGGGTTCGCCGCCCCGATCAGCAGGCCCGCCAAAACGAGCACGACCGCCACCGCAGCCTCGGGCGAGCGCAGCCACCGCGTATTCATCCAGGCGCGTTCACGTCAGCGCCCGCAGGCGGTCCGTGATGCCAGAGTCAGTCAGCGCGTCGCCCTCCAGCGCGCCTGCCAGCCGCCCGCGATGCACCAGCAGCACCCGGCTGCAGTTCTCCGCGAGCTCCGGACCATCGTCCGACACCATCAGCACCGCCAGCCCCTGGTCGCGCGCCAGCTCGCGCAGCGTGCGGTGGATGCCGGCCTTGCTGCCCACATCGACCCCCACGGTCGGGCCATTCAGCAGCAGCACCCGCGCCCGGGTCAGCAGCCAGCGCCCGATCACCACGCGCTGTTGGTTGCCGCCCGAAAGCTCCGACACCGCGCGGTCGCCGGAGGGCGTCGCGATGGCCATGTCGTGGATCGCGCCTGCCGCCGCACGCTGCCCGGCGGCTGCGTCCAGCCAGCCGGTCGGCCCGCCCTGCCGGTCCAGCGAGGCCGCCAGCAGGTTCTCGTCGATGGTCCGCGCCGGGAACAGCCCCTCGGTCAGCCGGTCCTCCGGCACGTAGGCGATCCCAGCCGCGACCGCGTCGGCGACGCTGCGCAGCTCGACCGGGCGCCCGTCCAGCAGGATCTGTCCGGCATAGCCCGGCCGCATGCCGAACAGCGCCAAAGCAAGCTCGGTCCGTCCGGAGCCGAGCAGCCCGGCGACGCCTACCACCTCGCCCGGCATGAGGCTGAAGGACACGTCCGCCACCTCGCCTGGGACCGTCAGGCCGCGCAGCTCCAGCCGCGGCGGGGTACCGGCCGGGGGCGGCGTCCAGGCGTGCCGCACGCTGCCGGGTTCGTGCCCGGTCATGGCGCGGGTGATGCGGGCCTCGTCGAACTCCGCCATCGGCCCCTCGGCGACCACGCGGCCGTTGCGTAGGACGGTCAGGCTGTCGGCCACCGCCAGCATCTCGCGCATTTTATGGCTGACGAACAGCACAGCGATGCCGCGCGCCTGCATGCCGGCGACGAGTTGGAACAGCCGGGCAACCTCCTGGTGGGTCAGCGCCGTCGTCGGCTCGTCCATCACCAGCAGGCGCACGTCGGCCAGCAAGGCGCGGGCAATCGCGACCAGCTGCCGGCCCGCCACCGGCAGGCTTCCGACCTCGGCGTCGGGATCGAGCGTCACGCCGAGCCGCGCGGACGCCTCCGCCACAGCACGCCGCGCCCTGCCGCGGTTCAGCAGCCAGCGCCGGCTACCGAGGTCCTGGCCGGCCGCTAGGTTCTCGGCGACCGTGAGGTTCGGGAACAACGAAAAATCCTGGTAGATGACCTGGACCCCGGCCGCGATCGCCTCGCGCGGCGTCATCGCGCCGTGTGCGGTGCCTGCCAGCACGACCTCGCCGCTATCCGCCCTGTGCACGCCGCTCAGCACCTTGATGACGGTGCTCTTGCCCGACCCGTTTTCTCCGGCGAGGCAGCGGACCTCGCCGGGGGCGATCTGGAACGAGACGCGGTCGAGCGCCTGGACGCCGCCGAACCGCTTCGAGATTTTTCGCAGTTCGAGAAGCTGGGCCGCCTCAGAAATTGTATTGGGCCATGTTCTCCTTGGTCACGCCTACCCAGCCCGCGCCATACAGCAGCCCCGGCCGCTTCGTATCTGGCGCGAGCAGGCTGTGGTAGCCGTCCAGCCCGAGATCCAGCCCCGCCTTGATCTCCGTCTTCTTGCCGCGCAGCTGCATCGCCGCCAGCACCGACATGGCATAGCCGGCGACGGCCGGGTCCCAGAATTGGATATACTGGATGTCGCCCTCCTGCAGGTACTGCCCGGCGACCGACACTAGGCCGGTGCCGCTGAACAGCAGCTTGCCCTTGGCGCCACGCTCGGCGATCAGCCGGCCGGCCCCGGCGCTGGCCGGCATCGGCGCGCCGATGATGCCGCGCAGGTCGGGGTGCGCGGTCAGCACCTCCTTAAGCTTGTTATAGGCGACCTCCGCATCATCGTAGCTCTCGACCCGGCGCACCGCCTCCTGCATCTGCGGGAAGTGCTCCTTCTGGTAGGCTACCGCGCCGTCGATCCACTCATTGTGCGATTGGCTGGTGAGGCTGCCGACCGTCGCGACATACTTGCCGGTGCCGCCGGTGCGCTGACCAAGCTCCTGCATCAGCTTGGCGCCGTACGCCCGGTTATCGAACGCCTCGATGACATAGTCGGCGTTGACCAGGTTGCTGGCCTCGTGCGCGACGACGACGATGCCGCGGTCGCGCGCCTTCTTCAGCACCGGCTCGACCGCCTCGACCGAGAACGGCACGATGCAGATGGCGTCCAAGCCCTGGCCGATCAGGTTCTCGACCAGCTGCACCTGGGCGGCGGCGTCAGCCTGGCTCGGCCCGACCATCCAGGCGTCGTGCCCGGTGTCGCGGCCGAACTGCTCGATGCCGGCGCGCATGCGGTCGAACCAGGCGATGCCGTCCACCTTCACGACCGTCGCGATCTGCCACTTCTTCCCAGCTGCCGACTGGCGCAGGTCGGGCGACACCTTGCCCGCCTCCACCGGCCCGCTGGCCTGCGCACGGGCGGGGCCGGTCAGCGGCAGCAAGGCGGCACCGGCGGCAAAGCCTCGTCGGGTGAGCTTCATGTTCGTTCCTTCCCAGCTTGTGCCGGCCATTCCAACCCGCCAGCGTTCCGACCATTCTAACGGAACGCCTTCACTATTTGGAGTGCGATTTTCAGCGGTTTGAACACTTGCACTGCAGTATTTACAAAAGTAGCGTGGCGTTATGTCAAGTGCGCTTTACCTGCACGGCCCGAACGACGCCCGCGTCGCCCCGTTCAACCTGCGTGAGGGCCGTCCGAACGAGGTGCTGCTGCGCATTGGCGCCGTCGGGCTGTGCGGCAGTGACCTGCACTATTACAAGGACGGCGGCATCGGCGCGGCCTGCATCGTATCGCCGTTCGTTCCGGGACACGAGTTTGGCGGCTGGCTGGAGGCGGATGTTCCGGAGCTCGGCCTGCGCGAGGGCGCGCTGGTGGCGGTGGACCCGAACGGCGCGTGCGGCCATTGCCCGCAATGCCGGGCCGGGCATGCGAACTTGTGCCCGAACGTGGAGTTCATCGGCGCGCCGCCGTTCGACGGCGCGATGACCGGGCGGCTCTGGGTACCGAAGCGGCAGGTGATCCCGCTGCCGGACGGGTTCACGCCGCTCGATGCGGTGATGCTGGAGCCGCTGGGGGTTGCCATCCATGCGGTGGACCTCGCCAAACCGCGGCTGCTCGAGCGGGTCGCGGTGCTCGGCTGTGGCCCGATCGGGCTGCTGATCCTGCAGGTGCTGCGCGTCGCTGGCGCTGGCGATATCCTGGCGATCGACCCGCAGCCGCACCGGCGCGACATGGCATTGCGGCTTGGCGCGACGCAGGCCGGCGCGGACGTGGCGGAGATCGCCGGCTGGACCGAGGGATTGGGCGCGCCGCTGGTGGTCGAGGCGACCAACTCGCCGAACGGCTTCCGCGACGCGGTCCAGGCGGCCAGCATCGGCGGCCGGGTCGTGCTGGTCGGCATTCCCGATGGCGACAGCTATACCCTGCCGGCATCCGCCGCACGGCGCCGGGCGCTGGGCGTCAAATTTTCCCGGCGGATGGGAGAGGTCTATCCGCGCGCCATCGCACTGGTGGCGGCGGGACGGGTGGACGTCACCAGCATGGTGTCGCACCGCTCCAGTCTCGAGGACGGTCCGGCGGCGTTCGCGGCCCATGCGGCGGACGAGCCCGGACGCTTGAAAACAATCATCTATCCACGGGAGAACAACGTATGAGAGCCTTGTTGCTGGCTGCCGCCTGTGCAGCTGCCTTGCTGTCCGGCCAAGCCCGGGCCCAAACATCGGGGTGGACGCTGGAGGGTGCCGCCGCACCGTTGAAGGGCGCGCAGATCAGCGTGACGTTCCTCGACCGGCCAGGCTACCGCGCGATCATAAAACTGCTGCCGGAGTTCGAGCGGCGGACCGGCATCAAGGTCAACTACGAGATCGTCCCCTATGAGAACTCGCGCGAGAAGCAGGTGCTCAACTTCACTGCACGCGGCGACCTGACCGTGGCGCTCGTCGATTTGGTTTGGATGGGCGAATTCGCCGAGAACGGCTGGATCGTGCCGGCCGAGACCTTCACCAAGGACCCGGCGGTCGCCGATCCAGCGCTCAAGCTGGACGGGTTCTTCCCGCTGCTGCTCGACGCATTCGGCAGCTGGGGCGGCAAGGTGTACGGGCTGCCGTTCGATAACTACTCCGGGCTGCTGTACTATAACGCGTGCATGCTGAAGAGCGCTGGGTTCGACAAGCCGCCGGCTACGTGGGACGAGCTGGCGAAGGTCTATGCGCCGAAGCTGACCGACAAGGCGAAGAACCAGTATGGCTACGTGCTGCAGTCATTGCGCGGGGAGACGCAATCCGCCGACAGCTTCATGCGGATGCTGTGGCCGTTTGGCGGCTCGCTGCTGGACAAGTCGTTCCACTCCAACCTGAAGTCCGCGGGCAGCCAAACCGGGCTGCAGTTCCGCCAGGACCTGGCGCCGTACATGCCGGTGGGCTTCGTGAGCATGGACCACGCCGAGGCGGTCAATGCCTTCGCGCAGGGCCAAGTGGCACTTCTGACCGAGTGGTCGGCGTTCTACTCGACGCTGACCGACACGAAGACCAGCAAGGTGACGGACTGCCTCGCCGTCGCGCCGGAGCCCGCGGGCCCAGCCGGACGACTGCCGGCGCTGGGCGGGTTCTCGCTCGCCGTCGCGTCGCAGGCGCCGCCGCGGGAGCAGAAAGCCGCCTGGCTGTTCATCCAGTGGGCCACCAGCGAGGCGATCGCCAAGCAGTATGTGGAGGCCGGCGGCGTGTCCGGGCGGCAGAGCGTCTATAACCTGCCGGAGATCAAGGCGCAGTACAAGTTCGTCGAGCCGATGGTGGCGAGCTGGCAGAAGGGCGTGCCGGAGTTCCGTCCGCGCTTCCCGTCCTGGCCGGCGATCAGCGAGATCGTAGCCGAGTGGGGCAGCAAGATGCAGCTCGGCCAGGTGACGGTCGAGCAGGGCTCGGACGAGATCGGCCGCCGCATGGAGGCGATCCTGACCAAGGAGGGCTACTACGACGGCAAGAAGCCGCTGCTGCAATAGTGGGAAGCCTCTATCAACGGGCACTCGACGAGCTGGGCGGAGTCTTCGCCCGGCTTGACGAAGCGCAGGTCGAAGCGGCCGTAGCGGCGTTGGCCACGGCCAACAATGTCGTGCTGCATGGCGTTGGGCGCGAGGGTCTGCAGGTGCGCGGCCTCGCGATGCGGCTGTTTCATTTGGGGCTGCATGCGGCGGTGGTGGGCGACATGACCGCGCCGGCGGTGGGCGTGGGCGACCTGTTGCTCGTGTCGGCTGGCCCGGGCGGGTTTCCGACCATCTTGGCGCTCATGGAAGCGGCGGCCGCAGCCGGGGCGCAGACGCTGGTGGTGACGGCACAGGCCAACGGCGAGGCGGCGCGCGAGGCCGATTTGGTGTTGTGCATACCGGCGCAAACCATGGCGGATGACCAAGCTGGCGCAGGCGATCAGGCCGGAACGTCCGTGCTGCCGATGGGCTCCTTGTATGAGGGTGCATTGTATGTCCTGTTCGAAGTCCTGGTGCTCCGGCTGCGCGACCGTCTCGGCGTGACGCCGTCCGCCATGCGCGCGCGCCATACCAACCTCGAATGAGCAAGCCGCAGCCCACGAGCCGGCAGCGCGCCGGCCGTGCCCGGCTGGAGCACGCGCGCTGGACGCCGCTGCTGTTCCTAGCGCCGGCGGTGCTGACCCTGCTCGCGGTCGGCATCTACCCGACGCTGTTCGCGCTGGTAACCAGCTTCCGCCAGTATAACCTCGTCCGCGTGCGGGACGGCTTCCCATTCGTCGGCGTGGAGAACTACGCGAACGTGCTGATGGACGGCTCGTTCTGGAACGCGCTGGGGGTCAGCGGCCGGTTCTTCCTGACCGTGATGCCGGTGCAGTTGGCATTGGGCCTTGGCATCGCCCTGCTGCTGCACCGGCCTGGCTGGGGGTTCATGCGGGCGGTGGCGCGGGTATCGCTCGTGGTGCCGCTCGCGACCACCTACGCCGTCGTGGGCCTGCTGGGGCGCCTGGTGTTCAACCGGGAGTTCGGGGTCGCCAACCAGTTCGCCGGCTGGCTTGGGTTTGGCCCGCTCGACTGGCTCGGCAGTCCCTCCGGGTCGTTCGCGGCGATTGCGATCATGGACATCTGGCAGTGGACGCCGTTCTGCGCGCTGATCTTCCTGTCGGGCCTCAGCATGGTCCCGGTCGAGGTCGAGGAGGCCGCGCGGCTCGAGACGACGCACCCGCTCGCCATCCTGCGCTATGTGCAGTTGCCGTATTTGCTGCCGGGCCTTACCGCCATGCTGATCCTGCGCTCGGCGGACGTGCTCAAGCTGTTCGACATGGTGTTCACCATGACCCGCGGCGGCCCCGGCACGGCGACGGAGGTGATCTCGATCCTCGTGCAGCGCACCGGGTTCCGCGTGTTCGACATGGGCACCGCGAGCGCGCAGGCGATCCTGCTGCTGATCCTGACGGTCGTGCTCAGCCGGCTGTATATCCGATTTTTGTATCGGGAGATCGCATGAGGGCGGCACGCCTGCCGGGACGGCTGCTGCATCTGTTCGGACTGTTGGCGGTGTTCGTGTTCGCGGTGTTCCCGTTCTACTGGATGATTTCCAGCAGCTTTAAAAACGGCGCCGACCTGCTGGCCTCGCCGCCGCGCTGGCTGTTCGCGCCGACGATCGAGCACTACCAAGCGGTGTTCGCCGACCAGAAGGTGACTTCGGCAATCTTCGACAGCCTGGTCGTCGCATTGTGCACCACGGGACTTGCAATCGTGCTGGGCACCCCGGCCGCCTATGCGCTCGCGCGGTTCGAGTTCCGCGGCAAGTCCGACCTGTGGTTCTGGTTTATCTCCAACCGGATGATCAGCCCGATCGTACTGGCGCTGCCGATCTACCTGCTGGCGCGCAATGCCGGGATGCTGGACACTTATCTGGTGCTGGTCCTGGTTTATTTGACCTTCACCCTGCCGATCGTGGTGTGGATCTGCACGGACCAGTTCCGCTCCATCCCGCATGAATTGGAACAGGCGGCGCGCCTCGACGGGGTCAACCAGTTCGGCATCTTCTGGCGCATCTATCTGCCGCTCGGCCTGCCCGGCGTCGCGGTGTCGGCAATCTTCAGCTTCATCTTCTCCTGGAACGAGCTGCTGTTTGCCCTCGTGCTGACCCGGCGCGCCGTGCAGACCGCGCCGGTCGCGGCGACCAGCTTCATGTCCGGCTACGAGCTGCCCTGGGGCAAGATCATGGCGACGGGGACGCTGATCGTCCTGCCGGTGACGATTTTCGCGTTGCTGGTGTCGCGCCACATGATCCGCGGCCTGACGATGGGCGCGTCCAAGTGACTCCTGTGTCGCGTCGGCACTACTGTCCCGCATGAACGATGCCGTAGCTGCCCGCGTGGCATGGTACTATTTTGAAGGCAACCTGACGCAGCAACAGATCGCCGACCGGCTCGGCCTGTCGCGGCTGCGGGTCAACCGGATACTGGCGCAGGCGCGGGCGGACGGCTCCGTGCAGGTGCAGCTCCGCCTGCCGCTAGCGGGGTGCGTGGCGCTCGAGGCTGGTCTCGCGGCGCGCTATGGGCTTGATGACGCGGCGGTGGTGCCGGACATGCCCGACTATGCCGACCGGCAGCGGGTGATTGGCGAGGCAGCGGGCCTCATGCTCGACCGACTGCTGCAGGATGGCCAAGCGGTCGGCGTCGGCTGGGGCCGGACACTGCGCGCCAGCCTGCACCGGGTCACGCCGCGGGCCTATGCCGCGAGCTGGGTGGTGTCGCTGATGGGCGGGCTGACCCGAGGCTCCGGTACCAACACCTTCGAGGTCTCGACCCGCTTGGCCGAGACCTTGGGCGCCGAGTGCTGGTACTTGGCGGCGCCGATCTACTGCCCGTCCGAGGCCAGCCGCGACGCGCTGCTCACCCATTCCGGCCTGTCCGCGGTGCTGAAGCGCGCGCGGGAGGTCTCGCTGGCGCTGGTGTCCTGCGGAGACTTCTCCGAGCACTCGCTGCTGGCTGCGACGCCGTCGGTCGCCGAGCATGTGCCGGCGCTGCTGGCGGCGGGGGCGGTCGGCGATCTGCTGGGCACCTTCCTCGACGCGGGCGGCGCGCCCATCGAGCATGCGCTGAACCGCCGGATCATGGCGTTGGCGCCCGCGGAGCTGGCGCGGGTGCCGGTGTCCATCCTGGCGTCGGGCGGCCTCAACAAGGCGACGGTGATCCGCGCGATCCTCCACGCCGGCTATGTGCGCCGTCTGGTGACGGACGAGGCCGTCGCCCAGGCCCTGATGGACGCGCCGTGAGCACCCTGGCTTTGGAGCTGAATTGAAATGGCCTTCCTCCGCCTCGAAAACATGGTCAAGCGCTACGGCGAGCTCACCGTCGTGGACGGCGTCAGCCTTGAGGCGGCGCGCGGCGAGTTTGTGGTGTTCGTCGGTCCCAGCGGCTGCGGCAAGAGCACGCTGCTGCGCCTGCTCGCCGGGCTGGAGGAGGCGAGCGGCGGCGAGGTCTGGATCGACGGGCAGCGGGTCACCGACACGCACCCGGCGCGGCGCGGCGTGGCGATGGTGTTCCAGTCCTATGCGCTGTATCCGCATATGAGCGTGCGGCAGAACATGGGCTTCGGCCTCAAGATGGCCGGCATCCCGGCGAATGACGTGACCCGGCGGGTGGACGAGGCGGCGCGGGTGCTGCAGATCGTTCCGCTGCTGGACCGCCGTCCCCGTGCGCTGTCGGGTGGGCAGCGGCAGCGCGTCGCGATCGGACGCGCCATCGTGCGCGACCCCAAGCTGTTTTTGTTCGACGAGCCGCTGTCCAACCTCGACGCCGAGCTGCGCAGCCAGATGCGGGTGGAGATCGCGCGCTTGCACCGCGAGATCGGGGCCACGATGGTGTATGTGACGCACGATCAGGTGGAGGCGATGACCTTGGCGGACCGTATCGTGGTGCTGCGTGGCGGACGGGTCGAGCAGATCGGCACGCCGCTCGACTTGTATGAGCGGCCGGCCAACCTGTTC
>JANXVC010000249.1 GCA_025351925.1 Rhodospirillales bacterium
ATGCCGGGCCTGCGGCTCACGCTCCTGGTCGGCAGCTATGCCCAAGCCGACGCGCTGGGACCCGGCATGATGACCGACCGGGTGTGGGATTTCCGCCAGTACCTGCCGCGCTATTTCCCGTTGCCGCACCCAAGCTGGCGCACCGGCGTATGGGAGACGCGCAATCCCTGGTTCGTCACCGACGTGCTGCCGGCGCTCAGGGCCGAGGTGCGGCGGGTATTGGACAGCTCATCGTAGTCCCTCCAGGATCGCGACCAGCTTGCGGTCCCGGTCCGCCGCCATCTCGGGGATCGGCTTGCCGCCGGCCTCCGCCACTACACCGTCGATCAGCGCCTTTTCGAAGCCCGGCGTCATCTCCGGCGTGCCGAGGTCCGGCCACAGCTTGGCGACGCCGATGTGGTCCATCAGATAGCGCAGGCCGCCAGCCCCGCCGCCGAGGTGATAGGTCATGATCGGACCCATGATCGCCCAGCGCAGGCCGGGACCCTGGGTGACCGCCGCGTCCACGTCCGCCACGCTGACGACGCCCTGCTCGACCAAATAGGCCGCCTCCCGCCAAATTGCCGCCTGCAGCCGATTGCTGACGTGGCCCGGCATCTCCTTCATCAGGCGGATCGGATGCTTGCCGACGGCAGCGTAGAACCGCATCGCGCGGTCCACCGCCTCGGGCGAGGTTTGTTCGCCGCCGACGACCTCGACCAGCGGGATCAAATGCGGCGGGTTGAACGGATGGCCCAGCACCAGTCGCTCCGGATGATGCGTCCGCACCTGCATGGCGGTGGGCAGCAGGGTCGAGCTGCTGGACGCGATCAGGGTCTCCGGCGGCAGGGCCGCGCTGATCTGCTCGAACAGCGCGACCTTGAGATCGCTGCGCTCCGGCCCGTTCTCCTGCACCCAATCGGCGCCTTCGACGGCGGCAACTGGATCGGCGGTGAACGTTAACCGGTTCGGGTCAGCGTCGGGATGCAGGCCCAGGCGCTCCAGGGTCGGCCAGGCGTTTTCGACGAAGCGGCGCAGGAAGCCCTCGGCGTGCGGCGCCGGGTCGCTGGCGGCGACGGACAGGCCGCGCGCCAGGAAATACGCCGCCCAGCTTGCGCCAATGGTGCCGGTGCCGAGGACGGCGACGTGGCTGATGCCTTCGTACATTGGTGTTCTCCCTAGGGTGCCGGCCGTTCGCGGGCCGCCTTGAAGCCGGCCACGAAGCGGGCCAGCGTGTCCGAGGTCTGGCCGCGCGGCAGCATGACCTCGATCAGTTGGAAGCGGCCGCGCGTCGCGTGGGCGCGGGCCAGGGCGTCCACCAACGCGCGCCGGGTCGTGACCCGCACGCCGTCGCCGCCCAGCGGACCCGCCAGCTCGGCGAAGCGCCAGTCGTCCAGGTTGTTGAAGGCGCTCTCGGGCTGGAACACCCGCAGCATCTCCCAAGACGCGTTGTTGAACACGATCACGATCGGGTCCCACCCGTAGCGGCGGCAGTTGCCGAGCTCGAACCCGGTCATCTGGAATGCGCCGTCGCCCACCAGGATGAGTGGACGGCTGCCGGACGCGACGCAGGCGCCGAGGCCGGCCGGCACGCCGTAACCCATCCCGGCGTAGTAGCCCGGCGCGACCAGCTCGGTGTTGCGGATCTCCATCGCGGTGAACAGGCAGTCGCCGATGTCGGCAGCGATCGGCAGCGGGCCGTGCTGGGCGAACAGGTCGTTGATCGCCGCCGCGATGTCGCTGGGCGCGACCGGCGCGTCGTCCGCGGGCAAAGCTTCGGGATAGTGTTCGGGCGGCATCGGAGCCGGCGGGCGGCCGTGCTCGGTCGTCCCGACCTGCGCCAGCAGAGTGTCGATCAGCGCACCCACCGGGATGTCGGGCGTACTGTGATAGCCGACCTGGACCTGGCGGCTGGTCGCCAGCATGGCCCGGCGCATATCGATTCGGCGCTCGCTCAGGGCGAAGTTGGTGTCGGACAGGATTACGCCCAGCAGCAGCAGCGCGTCCGAGCCCTCGACCAGCTCCGTCACCGCGGCCTGCCCGGCAGTGCCCAGATAGGTGCCGCGCACTACGTCGCGATGTCCGGACAGCAGGCCTCGGCCCATGAAGGTGGTGACGACGGGGATGCCCAACCGCCTTGCCAATTCGGCGACTCGGGCCTCAACGCCGTAGCGGCGCACCTCGACATCCACCATGATGCAAGGGCTGGCTGCACTGCGCAGACGATGCAGGATTTCAGCTGCCGCCTCCGCAAGCGCCGCCGGCAGCACGGGGCTTGGCGGCAATGGCGTCACGGCCTCGATTTCGGCGCCGACCAGGTCGCGCGGCAGCTCGATATAGACCGGGAGCGAGTATTCCCGGGCGCTGCGCAGCACGCGGGCGATCTGGGCCGGGGCTCGGGCCGGGTCTTCGAGAATGGCTTGGTCGCAGGTGATCTCCCGGAATACGCGGGTCTGCGTCTCGATCTCGCGGCTCATGTGGTGCAGGCGCCAGCCGCTGGCGCGCTCGCTGACGCCCGGTGCGCCGGAGATGACGACGACGGGCACGCGCTCGGCGTAGGCGCCGGCGACGGCGTTCACCAGGTTAAAGGCCCCGGCGCCCCAGGTGACGACGGCGACCGAGATGGCGCCATGAAACCGGGCGGTGGCATCGGCGGCGAAGCCTACGGCAGGCTCGTGGCTCAGTGTGTAGAACGGCAGCACGCCGCTTTCCTCGATCACTTTGAAAAATGGCAGCACGAAATCGCCGGGGATGCCGAAGATTTCGTGCGCCCCGTGCTGGTGCAAGGCGTCGAGCAGGGCGCGGCCTAGTGCGGGCATGGCGGCCTCCGGGTCGTGACGGCCAAGTGTGGCACTAGCGCTGCCTGGGATCGAGGGCCGCCTGCAGCACATCGACGGCGGCGTTCGCCAGCACGACGAAGAACGACGCATACATCACCGCCGCCATCACCACCGGCAAATCGAGGTTCTGCAGGGCATCGTAGGTCAGCTTACCGATGCCGCGCAGGCCGAACACGACCTCGGTCAGCAGGGTGCCGCCGCCGATCAGCGCGCCGATGTCGAGCCCGAACAGCGCCAGCACCGCCACCAGCGCGTTGCGCAGCGCATGGCGCAGCAGCACCCGGGCCTCGCTGATGCCCTTGGCGCGGGCGGTGCGGATGTAGTCCTGGCGGTAGGCCTCGATCAGGCTGGACCGCAGCACCCGGCCATAGACCCCGGCATACAGCAGCGCGAGGGTGATCCAGGGCAATATTAGGCCGCGTGCCCAGGTGGCGGGGTCCTGCAGCAATGGCTGGTAGCCGAGCGGCGGCACCCAACGGAACGCCCAAGTGTCGTGCAGGCGGCTCTGGGTGAGCAGGTTCACCACCTCGCCGAGCCAGAATACCGGGATTGAGATGCCGATCAGGCCGAGCGCCGTCACCGCGCGGTCCCAGACGCTGCCCTCGCGCGCGGCGGCGATGAGTCCGATCGCGAGGCCCGCTGAGAGCCAGATCACCGCGGCGCCGACGGCCAGCGACAGGGTCACCGGCGCGGCGCGCAGCACGGCGGGCACCACGCGCTGACCGCGGTTCACCTGCGACGTGAGGTCGCCGGCGATGAACAGGCGGTGCATCAGCAGGCCGTACTGCACCGGCAGCGAGCGGTCCAGGCCGTAGTCGTGCCGTACCGCGGCCAGCGCCTCCTCCGACGCGCCACGCCCGGCCAGGCGCGCGGCCGGATCGGCGCCGGGTGTCGCGAAGAAGATCAGGAACACCAGGACACTGATGCCGAATATCACCAGGAGCGAGCGGATGAGCCGGGTGATCATCGGCGGGTATCGAGCGCCGCGCGCCACGCCTCGCCCACCACGTTCAGCGCCAGCACCGTCGCCAGCACCGCGAGGCCCGGCGCGATGGCGACCATCGGGCGCGTGTAGATCAGCGCCTGGCCGTCGGCGATGAGCGTGCCCCAGCTTGCCGCCGGCGCCTGCACGCCGATCGAGAGCACCGACAATGCGGCCTCGGTCAGCAGCGCCATCGCCATGACGACGGGGGCAAAACCGATCAGGCTGGGCCAGATTTGCGGCAGGATGTGGCGGCGCAGGATGTGCAGCGGGGCGCCGCCGGTGGCCTGGGCGGCCTCGATGAACTCGGAACTGCGCAGCGCCAGCACTTGGGCGCGGATCGGCCGGGCGACGTAGGGAACATAGACGACGCCGAGGATCAGGATGGGCAATGCGAGACTGTCGGCGGTGAGCAGCAATGGGCCGATGCGCAAGTCCTGACTGATGAGCACGATCGAGAGCGAGATCGCCAGCAGATAGACCGGGAACGCCCAGAGCAGGTCCAGCAGCCCGGCCAGCACGGTGTCCACCGCCCCGCCGACGAAGCCGGACAGTACGCCGAGGATCGCCGCCAGCGCCAGGCACAGCGCGGTCGCACAGCCGGCAATCAGCAGCGAGGTGCGCCCGCCATACAGCAGCCGCGCCGCCACGTCCCGCCCCTGCGTGTCGGCCCCGAGCAAATAGGGGCCGCGCCAGGTCGGCCCGATCGGCGTCACCCCCAGGCCCAGCCCGGCGGTGTTCTCCGCCAGCACGTCCACGCCGAATGCCGTGCCGTTGACGTTGCTGCGGAACGGGTCGGTTTTCGAGACCTGCGAGGCGTAGAACGGCGCTAGGAGGCACGCGAGCACGATCGCGGCCAGTACGGCAAATCCGACTTTCATCGCACCCAGGACTGGTCGATGAGCCAGCGGAACTGCTCGTGGTAGCCGAAATTACCGGTGCGGGCCGAGACGAAATCAATGTACAGCGGGTTGAACAGCACCACGGCGGGCGCCTCATCGGTAATGGTGCGGTCGATGGCGGCGATCTCCGCCCCGCCCCCCGGATTCGCCAGCGCGGCCCGCAGCCGTGCATCCAGCGCCGGGTCGCAGAACCCGGAGATGTTGGGCGACGCGTCCGAGCCCGGGCGGAACGCCGAGCAGCCGAATATGCCGCCGAGGAAGTTGCCGGCGGAGGCATAATCTGCGTACCAAGGCGTAAGGCTCGCCTGCACCCGATTGCCGGTGTTCTGGATGTAGGTGAACTGCACGTTGCCGGACAGGCTGCGCAGTCGCGCCACGAAGCCCAGGTCGCGCAACACGTCCAGCATGTAGGTGCCGATTGCGCGGGCGACCGGGCTGTCGTCGATCACCAGGGTGACGGTCTGCCCCGCTGTGCCGCTCTCGGCCACCAGTTGCTGCGCGCGGGTGAGGTCCAGCGGATACGGGCAGTACGGTTGGTAGCCCGGCAGGCGCGGCGGCAGCACCTGGCAGGACTCGGTCGCCAGCCGTCCGCCGCCAAACAGTTTTACCAACGCGCGCCGGTCCACCGCGAAATTCAGCGCCCGGCGCACCCGTACGTCGTCGAACGGCGCTAGGCGGGTATTCAGCGGCAGGAACCAGATTGCGTAGGCCGGGCTGAGGTGCACCTGGCCTGCATAACGCGCGCCGAGCTCGGCCAGACGGTCGGCCGGTGGTGCGTCAAATGTCCAGTCGGCCTGGTTGTTCTGGATGGCGGTGATCTCGGCCTCGTCCTCCAGCCCGAAATCGTAGTCGATCGCGTCCGGGTAGCCGTCGGGCTGCGCGTCCGCGCTCCATTCGCGGAAGTACGGGTTGCGGACCAGGCGCAGGCTGTCACCAGGGTCGTAGCTGGCGATGCGGTAGGGGCCGGTGCCGGGAAGCGGGACGGTGCCGG
>JANXVC010000254.1 GCA_025351925.1 Rhodospirillales bacterium
CCGATGTCCTACGACCAGCAGACCGGGCTGGCCTACATCCCGTCCATCAACGTCTGCATGGACATCGTGGACAAGAACCCTGGGCCGGTCCACCAGGGTATCTTTTACCTGGGCACCGAGTTCAACGCCGACCAGATCGGGCCGGGTGGCCACGGCGGCGAGCTGGTGGCGTGGGACCCGGTGGCGGGCAAGAAGGTGTGGGGCATTAAGGAGCCGCTGCCGTTCATCGGCGGCGCGCTCAGCACGGGCGGCGGGCTGGTGTTCTACGGCACCTACTCGGGCGACCTGAAGGCCGCCGACGCCAAGACCGGCGACCTGCTGTGGCACTTCAACACCGGCAGCGGCGTGAGCCAGGGGCCGATCACCTACAAGGTGGACGGCAAGCAATACGTCGCTGCCGTGTCCGGGCGCATCCTGGGGCCGCCGTCCTTCGCCGGGTTGCTGGGCGAGAAGGTCATCGGCAACACGCCGCAGGGTGGGACGCTGTTCGTGTTCCAGGTACCCAGCCCCTGAATGGCCCGGTTGCTCTTGACAGTCCTGCTTCTGATGGTGGTGGCGCGAGGGGCTCTTGCCGGCGACGGCGAGGTGCTCCCCGCCGCCAACCCGTTCGAGGGCCAAGCCGGGGCGGCGGACGAGGGCCGGAACCTATTCAACGAAACCTGCTCGCACTGCCATGGCCCGGACGCCGTCACCTCGATGGCCGAGCGCAACCTGCGCAAGCTGCGCATCCACTACGGCGACCAGATGGCGGACGTGTTCCACAAGACCGTGACCGGCGGACGGACGGAGCTCGGCATGCCAGCGTGGAGCGAGGTGCTGGATGAGAAGACCATCTGGCAGATCTACACGTATCTGCAAACTGTCCAAGCGCCCTGAGTTACCGAGCGGCGCTCTATTGGCGTTGGCCAGACAGGCTAGGCTGGATGCCATGGTAACATTCAGCTAGAACTTCGGCAGCAGTATGGCCTCAGGTTCCCTGAGTACAATAGCCACGAGGTCCGGTAAGTACCATTCCGTGTCCCGCGCGTTAACACGGACAATGACGCTGGGACGGCCAAGGTTTGATGCGAGCAGCGCAGCTGTGGCGCCACGAGCCGCCACTTTGGCCGTTGGAGTGATGCTGTCCTCCAGGTCGAGGATCACAGCATCCGCCGGGGAGCCGAGCGCCTTGGTGACCTTGCGTTCCGAGTCTGCAGGCGCGAACAGCGGGTTGCGAAGCCTCATGCAAGTTCCAACAACAGAGTCGGCCTCCTTGTTTCGATAACCAGCCGTTAGCGAAGCTGAATCATCAACAGCATCCAGTTGTTTTGGGGCTGTGCTCCCTGCAAGTGCTCCGTCAGCATCGTATAGTTGTCCTGTCCGACATCAAGGCCGATTGGGCGGCACAACAGGTGCCACTCGCGTCCGCCAATGCGATGATCGGCTGGTCAGTAACCTGGGATGGAGCAATTTGTCATGCCTCGCTCTCGTGCCTTTATTGTGGTTGCATCACTTGGAACTATCTTCGCCCGTCACGCACACGGGCAGAATGTGCCAGACGTTAAATTTCTTGATGGAAGGCTCTTGTCGGGTTCCGGGGTGGTGACCCGGGTGGTGCCGTTGGCGGGTATCTGGTGTGATGGCTGAAGCACGCGAGGAGCCTTTGCCATTATGCCTGCATCTGACTTGGTCAACCTTTCGGGCCTGATGGACGACGCCAAGTGCTTCGCGCTTGTACGCCAGCACCGCTGGCCAGACGGCGTGCGTTGCCCCGGGTGCGACAGTTCCTCGGTCATCCGGGACGGGTGCGACGACACCCAGCCGCATCGCCAGCGTTACCGCTGCAAGGCGTGCGCATCCCGTTTCGACGACCTCACCGGCACCGTGCTGGCCGGGCATCACCAACCGCTGCGGGTCTGGGTGCTGTGCCTCTACTTCATGGGATTGAACCTCTCGAACCGGCAGATCGCGGGTGAGTTGGAGTTGGCTGTTTCGGATGTGCAGGTCATGACGGAGCAACTGCGCCGTGGACTGGCCGCCAAGATGCCAGCGGTAGAACTGGAGGGCGCGGTGGAAATCGACGAGGTCTACGTCGCGGCCGGGCACAAAGGGCAGCCGGAAGAAGTGGCCAAAAGGGGCGGCTTGGACGGTGCCGCAAGCTGGCAGGCGCGCCGGGCCGCGGCACGTTGGAGAAGGACAAGCCGCCCATCGTTGGCCTGATCCAACGCGGCGGCCAGGTGGTGCTGCGCATGCTGGCCAACGTGCAGCAGAAGACGATCAAGCCGATCATCACCGCAGCCGTCGCCCCGGGCACCCTCATCCACACGGACGAATACAGCATCTACGCCCGCCTGTCGGCCTGGGGCTACGGACACAAAACGGTCTGCCATGGGCGCGGCGAGTATGCCCGCGACGAGGACGGGGACGGCTTCTGCGAGGTCCACGTCAACAC
>JANXVC010000257.1 GCA_025351925.1 Rhodospirillales bacterium
GCTCTGTGCACTCCTACGACCATGCGTACGAGCACCCTCGCCATCATAGACCTCGAACTCGGGCAACCGGACATCATCCATCGCCCACTTGCAGCACGGTCAGCAAAGCAAAGGGAATGTGGCGCGCCCGCTCCGCTTACGCGGAAGTAGAGCCAGACGACGTGGCTGATGATCTCAGCCGGGAAGCGGTAGCCGGCGTAGCTCGGGCAGGCAGGTGTCGTCATCCCACCCGCCTACCCGGCTCAACCGCAGCTCACAAGCCGGCCGGCAACCAAGTTGACGGTGCCGCCCGCGCACCTCGCGCAGCGCGCGATCGATCGTGGCAGCACTCATCGCCAGCAAACCCGCCCGCACCTCCGGTGCGAGCTGGAGATGTCCGTGCCGCTCCATCGCCGCGACCAGGATCGGCACCAGAGGGCGCAGCCACTTGCCGCAGATCCGGTCCGACCCCTCCCAAATCACGATCAGCGCCGCACGCGTCGCTTGATCATACAGCCGACGCTCCGGGGGCGGACCAGAACCGCAGCCCGATATCCCAGCAGGGAGCAGGCGCATCGCGTGCTTGCGATGGTGGCCCGTAACGCCGCGAACTCGTCCAGCATCCGGCCCCGCTCCTCCCGGCTGCCCAGGGCGTAACGCCCGGCCAATGCCACCACCAACTCGTCACGCGTCGTCATGCTGATCCGCCTCATACCCGCCCCCGCCGGCGAACACCGGTGGGGAGCAAATTAGGTGAGGCAACAGGTCAGCGGTCGGGAACATTTCAGTCGAGGCAATGCGGGCAATACGTTTCTCACCTTGATTGCCGCGCAGCAGCCTCGCCCATTCCAAACGCAAACGACAGCCGTACGTCCGCTATCCGGTGTGGAACTAATTTAACGCCGATGGGGGCTAGGCTCCCTTCTGGCCCCCAATGCCCGGCCCCGCTCTGCCACGCTGGCCTGGGATGCAGCCACCGTCAGCTTTACTGCATAGGTATCATCACGTGCTCATAAGGCGTCCCGCCCCACATCACGTATGGCTTCGTGGCGTCCGGGTCGGCGCTTTTAGGATACCCAGCCATCATCTTCGCAGCGGGTCCGACCACCATCACGTGCGCCCCGGTCGTAATCCAATGGTTGCCGGTCGCCGGCCCCTTGGCATACGGGTCGGTGTTGCTGGCGTCTGAGCCGCCGGCCAGCATGTAGATGAAGCCGATCTTGTCAGGCGGCTGCTTATGCCCCATCCAGGCATGCGCCCACTCCATGGCGTTGGCGTCGAGGCACATCGGATCGATACCTGGAGTGGTCGGGTTGTCGGGCATGCATGTGAACCCGTTCGTCCCCGGGCGGAGTGTCCGGGAGGCGCCCTTGTCGTCCATGGCGACGATCGTCGCGCCCTGCGCAACCGGTTTCGGCGCGGCTGCCATCGCGCTGGCGATCATCTCGTCATCCGTCGCTGCCAGTGCCTTCTGCGGAAAGACAGTGATCACCAGGGCCGCAAGGATACCCACGGCCACGGTTGAGCCGCATTGATGCGAAGTCATCGTCGCTCCTCCCATTGGGATCGCCTGAGTGCGATCCCGGGTTGCGTGATGACCGCGACGCGATGACGCAACCCGGGATGGTCCCAGCGGCTGGTCTAAGATCCGTTAGACCTCCGTCCGATGCTTCAATCCCCCGCCAGGAAAATCCGTGCCGCAAGCATCTCCGGGCGTTGGGTGTCGGCATCGGACGTGAGTTGCAGCAGCCGTGTGTTCCACACCGTCATCGCATCATGGTTGCCGACGCCCGCGGCCGCTTTCGCCGCGCCAGCAATTGACCGGTAGCGGTTGGGTGCGACCCGGAGCGACACCTCGAACTCATGCAGCGCAGCCACGGGATCGCCCGTCACGAGCAGCATCTCGCCCAGCATTTCGTGCATCGGCGAGAGGCGGTTCTCCATTGCGATGGACTTCTCGGTGCGATCCTCCAGGTCCGCTGCCGACCGCAGCAGCCGCACTGCCTCGTCCTGCCGTCCCTCGGCCTGCGCGATCCAGGCCGCCGCCGCAGTCTCCTGTATCTTGGCCTGCTCCGCCCAGTAGGTGTTGCCGGCCTCGGCCAGCCTGCCGCCGAGCGCCTGGATATGCTGCAGATCCAGCTTTGCACCGGCAAGATCGCCGCTGCGGGCGGCACCGATCGCGCGCCCAAACCAACTGAGCGCCTCCGCCTGGGGATACGGTGTCGTCGGGACGGGCAAGGCCGCAGCCTCGGCCCAGGCGCTGCGGTCCAGGTTGTAGCGGACAAAGGCGGCGGCGAAGCCGGTATGGGATGAGTAGTTCAGCGGCGGCGGCTCAGTGACCGCCCGGTATGGCTCTAGGAGCTCCGCCGCTTTCCGGTCCTGCGCCAGCTGCATGTAGGCGTTGGTCAGGAAATCCACCGAATGATAGATGCGCGGTATCAGCGTCGGCTTGCCAGCAACCTGGGGATCAATCGCCCCAAAGTACTGCGTATAGGAGGCGATGGCGGCGAGGTCGGCGGGGATCGCCTCCTTCCACAGGCCGAGCGTTGAGAAGATGTGTGACGGCATGTGCAGGGCGTGCCCCGACGCGGGCGCGATGGCGGCGTAGCGTTGCGCCGCTGCCAGGCCGCGCTCAGCCAGCGGTCCGTAATCGTAGGTGTGAATAATATAGTGCGTCACGCCGGGGTGGTCCGGCAGCCGGGCATGAACGCTCTCCAGGATCTCGCCCGCCTTGAGTTGGCGCGCATAGGTCTTGTCGGAGAGGTCCACAGCCTCGTTGATCGCGAGCGCGTAGAAGATTTGTGCCTCGTCGTCGTCTGGATACTTGGCCGCGAGGCGCTGCATGGCCGCCTCATAGGCCAGCGTGCGCGTGCGCTGGTCCACGTGCTCGCTGTCTTGGAAAAACACCGCCATTGCCTCGATCCAGTCGCGCTCGCGCTCGGTGCGCGGCGGCGCGGCACGCGCGCGTTCGATGGCCTCCAAGCCCCGGCGGAGCGCCTCGGGACCGAAGGGAGGCAGCAGAGGATTCAACCGTTGGCTGATCGCGCCCCCCCACCATGCCATGGCGCAGTCAGGCTCGGCCTCGGTGATCGCCGTGAAGGCCTTCCCGGTCGCCGGGAAATGAAAGGAGTGCAGCATCGCGGCCGCGTGCTCGAAGTCCCGCTGGGCTTTTGGGCTGCAGGTGACCGGGAAGTGTATCTGGCCATAGCTTCCGGCCGTATCGGGCGGGGCTGCATGATCATGCTGCTCCTCGGCCGTAGACGGCGGCGCCAGGGCCAACACGCACACCGAGGCCAGAAGGGCTTGGCGGATCGTCCGCATCGAGAACATCACAGCTTCTCCTCACTCGTGATCGCGCACGCGTGGGATCGATCCGTCGTTCATGGGTCACTGGTCAAAGAGTTCGCCGCCGCTCGAAGAAGCTGGACGGCGGCAGAGCCGAACTCCGCGATCGCGGCCTCGGAACGTCTCCACGCCATAGGACTGATCGCCCATTTATGGTTAAACTTAAGCGACGGCTTCTAGGGAGTCACGCCAAATCGAAAAAACGGCTGTGGTCCAGTTTCACGATTTTGAGACAGCAGCGATCAACCGGCTCGCCGCTGCACCCAGGGCCTGGCTCAGGTCGCCTTTCACCCTCGGCGATCTCCGGCCGTTCTACGCCAGGAACCTTCAGAGGCCGTTACGACTTGATCTACGCCGTTTCCCGACTCCCGCGCATACTACCCCGCCCGAACGGTCCTCTTATACCAATTGCCCTGATCGTTGACTCGGACGTGATCCCGTTCTGACTGCATTTGTCATTCTCTCTTCCGAGTAATACGGCTCGGGGGCGATCATGGCAGTGGCGATTGCGCGGGGTGTTGGTGCACTTCCTCAAGGAGGGCGAGATGACCCCACACCCCGATCTACTATCCGACGACCAGCTGCCGACGGACAGAATCTGGGCGTCCGGCCGCCAGTCTGCGCTTCAGCACCGCCACGCCAATGGCCGCCTCGGTCTGCTGGGCCGCACAGCCGCGGGCGCGCAGACGCGGTCCGATCGTCGACTTGTATCGACCCAGGCTCTTGTCGGGTTCCGGGGTGGTGGTGGACACGTCATGCGACCAGGGCCGCAACGAGGGCGCCGAGCAAGGCTTTGCCGCGTCGGCGCGCGTTGTGCACGAACTGGAAGAAGCCGAGGTATAGGGGCAGCTTGTCCT
>JANXVC010000360.1 GCA_025351925.1 Rhodospirillales bacterium
AGGGAATTCAGCACCGCGATGCTGACCTTCCTGCGCGAGGACGTGCCAAAGAACTGGCACGTTTACTGCGACGAGATTACTGATAATTTCCGTGTCATAACCTCAACGGAGTTCCGGATTATCGCGTGAACGGGGTATAGATGAAGTATTGCAACACAAGTTGTGAAAACCATTGCCCGGGTCGCGGCGGGTTCAGGCCGGTGTCTCAGGCGCGCTTCGCTTGCCGTGATGCCCGGCCGCGGTCCCGCTCGATCTCGGTCACCGTCGGGATGCGCGGAGTGGCGCCGCGGTCGGGCTGCAGCAAAGCGGCCGTGGCCACCGCGAGGCATTGCACGAGGCACATCGGGCCGGCCAGCGAGCGCGAGAAGCTGTATTCGTCCTCCGGGATCGTGAACAGGACGCGCGCGTGCTTGGCCAGCGGCGAGAGCGGGCTGTCGGTGATCGCCACGACGGGCACCCCGTTCGCTGCGGCAACGTCCCGGATCGCGACCACCTCCCTGGCATAGTGGCGGAATGCGACGGCGACGAGCACGTCCCGGGCGGAGACGGTCGCCGCCATTTCCTGGGCCAGGCCGCCGGCCGGATCGAGCAGCACGACCCGGCGGCGCAGCATGACCAGTACGTAGCGCAGGAAGGAGGCGATCGGCTCGGAGCGGAGCTGGCCGGCAATATAGATCGTCTCGGCGTCTTTCAGCAGGCGCGCGGCGTCCGACAGGCTTTCCTCGGTCACGCTGTCCAGCAGGCCCTGCAACGTCGCGATGTCGCGGACCACGAGGTCCCGTAGGAAGCCGAGATTGCCGTGGTTCGGGTTGCGCGAAAGGTCGATCTCGATTGCGCCGATGCGCTCGCGGAAGCCTGGCGCGGCGGTGGCGAGCCGGGTCTGGAACACCGACTGCATCTGCTTGAAGCCGGAATAGCCGAAATGCTGGGCGAAGCGGACCAGGGCCGAGGGGTGCACGCCGCACCCAACGGCGACGGCGTTGATGGACTCGAGCGCCACCGCATTCGGGTTCTGGGTGAGAAAGCGCGCGATCTGCTGGGAGCGGCCGGACAGGCCCGGGTACTCGCGCGTGATAAGGTTGACGATCCCCTCGTAGTTCAAGGGCAGGGCCGGCATCTCGCTTGTTCCGTCCATCGCCACCCGTCTCTCCTGGCCGCTTCCGGGACCGCTTCGGCGGCACCGGGATGGAAATTTTATCGCGCCGGTCGTGATGGAGCAACCTTCTTTGCCGACGCCGCCGAAGCTGGGAGGAACGGGAAGCAGGCAATCGACGCGCGGCCTCAACGGAATTCCTCCATGCGCCCCCGTTCGGCCCCAGGTCGGAGCATCTTCAAGCGCCCTCGTAGAACTGTTCGACCCACATTCACGACGTCAACCGCAAGGTAGCACGGGCAACGCACCAAAAACGGTCGCTATGTCGTGGGTCCAGAAGATCAAAGAAGCAGAATTCGTCTCGGTAGGTTCTAAACCCGCTCACACCCGCGTCCGAGCTTGACTTTGGCCATTTCCGGTCAGGCGTTGGTCCAGAAGTGCGGTTCTGATGCGATGTGGTCGAGGGCTGCGTCGAGCGGCATGGTTGCGATGCCGAGCGGCCCCGATGCGCCCCAGCGCAGGCCGTTCCACCAGAGCACCTGCACCTTGTCAGCGTCCCCGGTCGGCCTGAGCCTGGCGATGGGCACTCCGGTGCGTGTGCTGCCATGTGACCGTTATGACCCGGCTGCGGCTCGACGCGCCCCTGTTCGACCCACCCCGCCGCGGCTGCCTGGGACCAAAGGCCGCCTGCGCGTCTCCGGCGCACGCCAGCCGACGCTGCTCAAGCGCCTGGCTGACCCGAAGACCGCCAGGCAGCGCGCCACAGTCACGGATTGGTATGGGCAGGGCGAACGCCAGCTCTACGTCGTGTTGGGCGCCGCACTCTGGTATCACCCCGGCAAGCAGGTGCCAGTCCGCTGGCTGCTGGTCCGGGATCCGGCCGGCGCGTTTGAGCCGCAGCGCCAATGGTCGGACCTAGCCATCGCCCGCACAACCCCGTGCCTGCTCGCCCTGTTCTCGCTCGCAACGCTCTGGGCCAGCGACCTGGCCGCGCGCGGCCTTGTCTAGCCCAAGCGCGCTCCTCAACAGCCTCATGGAAGCCGCGCGCCACCCGGCCTGAAATGGCCAAAGTCAAGCTTAGCCTGGCGCCTAATCCGGAGCGGGGCACGGCGCCCGGCCCGCGATTGCCTGCACGGACGTGATTTTGAAGCAAGTCGTGGAGTTTGAGGTGCTCTCGGCCAGCAGGGCAGTCACGGAGCGCGTTGGGGAGAACGAGGAGTGCCGGCTCATACCGTTGATCCCGCGCTAAGTCATCCTGGAACACCCGCACACTGCCATCAAGTAGCGTCACATGATCAAAAGCCTAAAATTCGGAGGCGGCCCGGTCATCGCATCTTCGTGTCGCGCAGAACACCCTGCAGCCAGCAACGGGCTGCCTTCCTGACTCGGCTAGTCGCATGCCGCCACTTGCGGCCGATCAATGCAACGCGCTCCCCCCGTTAAGTTCTTTGCGCTCCGGCTATTATCAGCCAAACTCGTGAAGTGGCGACAATGAACTCTTACCAACAACTTTCAAATCCGAGGGGTCGGGGCCGCCAACCCACAATTGGCCTCATACGGAGGAGTTTCTGCAGTGATGGACTTCGTTTATGCAGGATCTAAAAGAAATTCTTCAAATAAACACGGAACGATAGCGTCGCAGTATGATATTCAATCTTTTCGACTGATAGAATAAAGCAGACACAGTGATCACTGCCAAGCCTCGGCTATTATATATTCTTCATCCAATATGGCCGCATCTTTGTTGTGACGCTCATACATCTGGTAAGCCGCGCGGAGATGCCGCATGAAGAAATCGGCAGGCATCGGCGCTGATGCGCCCTTTGCCGCTGCGCCGATCCGGACGGCTGATGCATCAGCACCTGAACGGCCGTTATCAGGCGAGACCACCACGCCCTGGCTGGCTGTCGTCCTGATTGTCGTTCTCTTCGCGGGCGGCCTATTTGGCTATGATCAAGGCGTGATTTCTGGCGCGTTGCCCGGCGTCACGGCAGCGTTCGGGCTCAGCACTTTGATGGTTCAGGTGGTGACGAGCTGGGTCCCGCTTGGCGCGTTGCTGGGCTCAGTCGTCAGCGGCGAGCTCGGAGACCGGATCGGCTGCAAGCGGACGGTGCTCGTGGCAGGCGCATTGTTCACGCTGGGCGCTGCCATGCAGGGATTGGCGCCCGATACGGTCATCTTGGTGGCGGGGCGGCTGATAGTCGGAGCCGGGGTTGGCGTCGCGGCCGTTGCCGCACCGCTCTATGCTGCGGAGCTGGCCCCGGCGAACCTGCGCGGTCGCTTCGTCTCCGGCTACCAGCTCGCCATCACGGTCGGCATATTTCTGGCCTATTTGATCAATGGCTGGCTTTCGGAAAGCGGTGACTGGCGCATCATGCTGGGAGCCGCCGCACTCCCGGCAATCGCCCTGTTCCTTGCTGCACTGGTGGCGCCGGAGTCGCCGCGCTGGCTGATGATGATGCGCCGCCGCGCCGATGCGGCGGTCGTAGCGCGCAAAGTGCAGCCATGCATCAATGTCGAGGAGCGCCTCAGCTCGATTGAGCAGGCGCTGCGTCAGAGCGCCAAGGCCGCGTCCTGGGCTGAGATCTTCCACCGCGAATGGCGACGCCCGCTGCTGGTCGGCGTCGGTCTGGCCGTGTTTCAGCAGATTACCGGCATCAATGCGATCATCTATTATGCAAATCCGATCTTCGCTTCGGCCGGCTTTGCGACCGAGGCATCGCGGGCGACTGTGACCACTTGGGCAATCGGCGGCGTGAACGTGCTCGCCACCCTGATCGCCATCGCTTTCATCGACCGTTTCGGACGACGCAAGCTGCTGCTCGCCGGACTGTTCGGCATGGGTGTCAGCCTGCCGCCCTCGTCGCGTTCATTGTCAGCTTCGCTTTTTCGCTTGGTCCCGTCGTATGGACGGTGATCAACGAGATCTTTCCCGCGCATATCCGCAGCCGTGGCGTCGCCCTCGCCACAGCGATCAACTGGGGATCGGCCTTCCTGGTGAGCCAGTTCT
>JANXVC010000362.1 GCA_025351925.1 Rhodospirillales bacterium
CTATCCGGGCCATCCATTCCTTGCCGGACGCCTCATAGACTGCGTCAAGGCGGTTCGAGGCCGTCTCGTCCGCTCCGAACAGCCGGAAGTTCCGGGAACCGAGGCTGAGCTTCATCACATCGCGCAAAAACACGCCGAGAACGCGTGTAGCCTCGGCCTTGACGGTACCTGGGCTTGCGACGTCGACAGCGTAGTCACGGAAATGCGGCATCGACAGCGGAACCAAGAGCTGCCCTCCGTTGGCGTGCGGGTTGCTGCCCATGCGGCGGCGGCCTGTTGGCGCAAGGACGGCAAGCTCCTCCCGGAACTTGCCGTTTTCATCGAACAGTTCCTGCGGACGGTAGCTCCTCATCCATTCTTCGAGCTGCTTGAGGTGTTCCGGGTCCTTGAAGTCGGCGATGGGGACCTGGTGGGCGCGCCACGTGGCCTCGACCGGCTTGCCGTCCACGAACTTAGGGCCGGTCCAGCCCTTCGGGGTCTGGAACACGATCATCGGCCAGCGTGGGCGGGGCGGGTTCCCTGCCTCGGGAACGGCGCGTGCTGCGCCTTGTATGCTGCGGATCTCCATCAGGACGGCATCGAGTGCAGTGGCGAGGAGCTCGTGCACGACGGCAGGCTCGTCGCCCTCTACGAAATGGGGCTCGTAGCCGTAGCCATGCAGCAGATCGGTCAGCTCCTGGCGGCTGATCCTGGCGAGCACGGTCGGGTTGGCAATCTTGAACCCGTTCAAGTGCAGGATCGGCAGCACCGCGCCGTCACGCGCCGGGTTCAGGAACTTGTTGGAGTGCCAGCTCGTGGCCAGCGGACCGGTTTCGGCCTCGCCATCGCCAATGATGCAGGCGACGATGAGGTCCGGGTTGTCGAACGCGGCCCCATAGGCGTGGGCCAGCGAGTAGCCGAGTTCGCCCCCCTCGTGGATCGACCCGGGCGTTTCGGGCGCCACGTGGCTCGGGACGCCGTAGGGCCAGGAGAACTGGCGGAACAGCCGTTGCATCCCGTTCCGGCTCCGGTCGATATCTGGATAGATCTCTGAATAGGAACCCTCCAGGTAGGTGTGGGCCACCAGGCCGGGGCCGCCATGGCCTGGACCGATGATGTTGATCATGTCCAGGTCGTTCTGCTTGATCAGTCTGTTGAGATGGACATAGATGAAATTCAACCCTGTCGTCGTGCCCCAGTGGCCGAGCAGGCGCGTCTTGAGATGGTGCAACCGGAGCGGAGCCTCCAGAAGCGGGTTGTCCTTGAGGTAGATCTGGCCGACCGTGAGGTAGTTCGCGGCTCGCCAGTAGGCGTCCATCTTCTGCAGAAGTTCGGTGGACAGAGTGTCTGGCATCATCATCTCCCTGGTAGGATGGCCGCTGGCCGGCCGTGACGGGGCGCAATTGCAATGACGCCCAGGCCTCATCTCGCGTGCGGCAGCTTCGCATCGGCATGACGCTCGCAAAACGCAGCGCTTGCGATGGTCGCCCTGGCCGTCGCCGCCGGGGCGGAGAGTATGAACAGCCTGGGCAGGTCGGTCTTCGCTTTCAAAACTTGTTTTAGGCAGACAAGGACAATCGCAGAAGCGTCGGAAACTACTCAGATGCCGCTTCGAACTGCCGTTCATGGCACGCGAGCGGTCCCGTGCGGCGCGGCATCACGGCATGCGGGGAGGCGAGCCTGAGTAGTTTCCGGGCCTATCGTCGCCAGGAGTTCGCGATACGGTAAGGATCGACTTGATCAGCCAGGCGCATCTTTGCAGCCTATGGCGAGCGAGGGAGAGGCATGTGAGCGACGTGGCAGGAAAACTAAGCGGGCCTGATCTTTCGAAAGGGGTCGCCTTGTCTGCGGTCGCCGACGGGACCATGCTGCTGGGGCATATCGACGGCGAACCAGCGATGTTGGCCCGGCGCGGCGACGAAGTGTTCGCGGTCGGCGCCATCTGCACGCATTACGGCGCTCCGTTGGAGCAGGGGCTGCTTGTTGGAGACACGGTCCGATGTCAGTGGCATCACGCGTGCTTCAGCCTGCGCACCGGCGCGGCGTTCCGCGCGCCGGCACTTGATCCGGTTCCTTGCTGGCGTGTCGAACAGCGGGATGGCACCGTGTATGCTCGGGATAAGCTGACGTTTGCAAAGCCGCCACTTCGAGGCTCGCCTGGCGCTCCTCGTTCGGTTGTGATCGTTGGCGGCGGCGGGGCTGGCAATGCGGCTGCGGAGATGCTGCGCCGCGAAGGCTACTCTGGCCGGCTGACGATGCTGAGCGCCGATGCAGACGTGCCATGCGACCGGCCGATCTTGTCGAAGGGCTTCCTCGCAGGCGCCACGCCCGAGGCGTCCAACTCCCTTCGGCCCTTGGAGTTCTACCGCGAGCACGGCATCGACCTGCGGCTCGGCGCGCGGGTGGCAATGATCGATACGGCAAACCGGCACGTCCAGCTCGCGGACAGCAGCCGGCAGGGCTACGACGCGCTGCTGCTCGCCACGGGGGCCGAGCCGGTGCGGCTCGGCGTCCCCGGCAGCGACCTCCCGCATGTCCTCTACCTGCGTACCGTTGCAGACAGCCGCGCCCTGGTTGCCAAAGCCGCGGCGTCGCGGCGCGTCGTTGTGATCGGTGCGAGCTTCATCGGCCTGGAGGTGGCCGCGTCGCTGCGGACGCGAGGCCTCGGCGTGCATGTGGTCGCGCCGGACGTCGTGCCGATGGAGCGCATACTCGGACCTGAAGCCGGGCACTTCGTCCAGAAGTTGCATGAGGACCACGGGGTGGTCTTCCACCTCGGCACGACGGCGGCCTCGATCGATGGCCAAGGCGTGACGCTGCAGGACGGGACGCGCCTCGAGGCCGACCTTGTCGTGGTGGGAATCGGCGTCCGGCCGGCGCTCTCGTTGGCGGAGCAGGCCGGGCTTGCGATCGACCGTGGTGTGATCGTGGACGAATATCTCGAGACGAGCGAGCCCGGCATCTTCGCCGCCGGCGACATCGCGCGCTGGCCGGACCGGCTGAGCGGCGAGCGCATCCGCGTCGAGCACTGGGTGGTCGCCGAGCGCCAGGGCCAGACGGCAGCGCGCAACATCCTCGGCCAACGCGAGCGGTTCGATGCCGTGCCGTTCTTCTGGACCGAACAATATGACTTCGGCCTTGGCTACGTCGGGCATGCCGAAGGGTGGGACCAGGCCGAGACCGTCGGCTCGCTCGAAGCCAGGGACTGCAGCATCACCTATCGGCTCGGCGGCCGGACGCTCGCGAAAGCAATCGTGCATCGGGATCTCGAAGGCCTGCGCGAGGAGCTCGGCCTCGAGCGGCTGATGGGCGCGGGCGCGTGACGAGCATGGCAAGGGCGTGGGCCTGCTGCACGGGACGAAGCCGATGAGCACACGGCCTCCGGCGGACAACGTCAGGCTGAAGCGGGCATACGAGCCCTCCGCCGCCGAGGACGGCACCCGCATCCTGGTCGACCGACTGTGGCCGCGCGGGGTTTCGAAGGCGGACGCCGCCCTGGACCAGTGGATGAAGGACATCGCGCCCAGCACCGAACTGCGGAAGTGGTTCGGGCACGATCCAGCCCGCTGGGAGGAGTTCCAGCACCGCTATGTCGAGGAGCTGCACGGGAACGGCGAGCTGCTGGGTCAATTGCGTTCGCTTGCGCGGCACGGCCCGGTCACGCTGGTCTATTCGGCCCATGACGAGGCGCACAACGACGCGGTCGTGCTGCGGGACCTGCTGTTGGAAGGCTAGGCCAGCCTCCGCCGGAGGCTCCGACAGCAGGCGCGATTGTCGATGGGAACAGGACGCCAGTCAGCAGCCACCCACGTCTGCGACGCTCTTCAATATCTGCTAGGCGAGGCGGAGGACGACGAAACTCTCCTTCGGGATCACGTGGTGGACGTTGGTTGCCAATGACGATACCGGCTCCGACCCGACTGGAATGCCTTCGAGAGGAACAGTCGCATGTTCGATCGCTGCTCAGATCCGGCAAGCGATGCGCTGCAGCGTAAGCGGGCGCCGTCCCAGTGGGACGATGAAGGAGGTGCAAGGGGCAGACGATACGCTGATCGCCCCGACGCGGCTGACCAGCAGCCTTCGTTGCCAAGGACAACCGACACCGGTTTCGGGAAAATGCATAATTCGCACCATTGCGCCAGAAATCTTCGCGATCCCACGCTTCGCGGCGGCATCGGACCAAAAACGCAAGCCATAGAGGACAGGAGCCATTGTTCATGGCCAAGAAGCATATTGTCATCGTCGGAGCTGGCTTCGGTGGCATGGCTGCGGTCAAGGCGCTGAAACGTGCCGACGCCGATGTGACGCTGATCGATCGCACCAACCACCACCTTTTTCAGCCGCTGCTGTATCAGGTTGCGACAGCGGCGCTTTCCCCGTCCGATATCGCAACGGCAAGCCGGGCATTGTTGCGGCGGCAGAAGAACGTCACCGTGATCATGGGAAGGGTGACCGGCGTCGACGCCAAAGATGGTTCAGTGAGCGTCATGAACACGCCCGACATTCCGTTCGACTACCTCGTGCTCGCGACGGGCGCCGCCTATAGCTTCTTCGGCAAAGACCGATGGGCGGCTGATGCCCCGGTCCTCAAATCGCTTGCAGACGCGCTGGCGATTCGAGAGCGCCTGCTCGGTGCGTTCGAATGGGCGGAGAGCCACGCCGACCAGCAAGAGATCAGCCGGATGCTGACCTTCGTGGTGATCGGTGGCGGTCCGACCGGGGTCGAGCTGGCGGGCACGATCGCGGAGCTTTCCCGGTCGACGCTCGCCCGCGACTTCCGGCACATTGATCCCGCATCGGCACGGATCATCCTGTTCGAAGCCGGCCCCCGCCTGCTTTCGACCTTTCCAGAGCGTCTGTCGAACTATGCGCGGACGACGCTGCAGAAGCTCGGCGTCGAAGTGCGGACAGGGACCCCGGTGGACGAGATCGACGGTGAGGGTCTCGCCGCCGGAACCGAGCGGATCGAAACGACAAACATCCTTTGGTGCGCAGGCACGGCGGCCCGCCCTGCCGCCGAGTGGCTCGGCGCAGAGCCGGCAAGGAACGGTGCGGTCAAGGTCCTGGACGACTGCTCGGTCCTGGGGCACCCGAACATCTTCGCCATTGGAGATGTGTCAAGCTTTGCCGGAGAGAATGGCAGGCCGCTTGCCGGGCTCGCTCCCGTTGCCAAGCAGCAGGGCGCCTATGTAGGCCGCCTGCTGAAAGCGCGCATCGCAGGCGAACCCAGTCCCGGCCCGTTCCGCTATCGCGATTTCGGCACCATGGCGGTCATCGGACGGTCGCGCGCCGTCGCCGATTTGGGCTGGTGCCAACTCACCGGCTTCCCTGCCTGGCTCACTTGGTCGCTGGTGCATTTGATGCTGCTGGTCGATTTCCGTAGCCGGTTGATGGTCTACATCAACTGGTCATGGGCCTGGTTCACGTATGGGCGCGGCGCGCGGCTCGTTACCCGAGCGGAGCACGGAGTTGGACCGACATCTCGCGAGCCCACGTGAGAAAACGACAGGGCATGGGTACGATCAGGGGTGATGCGAGACGGCGAGGTCCTTGCAGGCAGGCCGGAACGACGTTCGTCAGGCCGGCAGTGGAGACCGCGGACCAAATGGAGAAAGCTGAGACTTCCGCGAGGTCGTGCCCGAACGGGA
The DNA here is from genome assembly GCA_025351925.1 of Rhodospirillales bacterium. GTDB lineage: Bacteria > Pseudomonadota > Alphaproteobacteria > Acetobacterales > Acetobacteraceae > CAHJXG01. The sequence continues at coordinate 5,628 of JANXVC010000362.1, forward strand.
GGCAGAAGGCCGACCACGTCGCGCGTCCTCGCGGAAGTCCCAAATCCACGAAGACGCCATTGCTACTTTGATGCGGTCGTGGCCAGCAGATCCTGCACCGCTGCCAAATGCTCCTTTGCTGTCGGCAGCAGGTTCCGGGCAAAATTCCTGACCGATGGCTTCTGGCCATCTTGCGCCTCCTTTTGGAAGAGCGCGATCTCCGTATTATGGCCCGAGACCATCATCTGCACGTATTGTCGATCGAACTCCGCGCCGCTCAGCGCCTGCATCTTCTGCAGTTCGGCTTGCTGCTCGGCAGTCAGTGTCGTAGGCAGCGCGGGGCCGTGCATTTCTTCGATCATGGTCGCGAGCTGGCGGTTCGCGAGCCCGTCCGTCGAGGCCATCCAGCGGCCGAACAGCCGCACTGCCGGCGTCGTGCCTTTTTGCGCGGCGAGCTTGCCGAGCGCGACCTCGCCCAGAGTGCTTTGGCCGATCGTCTCCAGGAATTGCTTGTCCTGCGTGCTCAGGCTATTCGAGCCGGAGGACGGCGCCTGCTGCGCCCGTGCCGGCGCGGCCAGCAACAGAGCCACCATCAAGGCAGCTCCAAGCATGTTTTTCACCACTCGTCTCCTTGGTTGGGGTAGTCGCGTCGAAATAACCGGGAGCGGACGATTCAGTTCCCCGCACTCTTCTATGCGGCAATCGACAGTCCGCCTCAGAGGACCCGTCCGTGGGCCGTAACCCGGAAGCCCAGGCGGTGGATGCTACGGCACAGCCAGCTGAGCGGTATGAAACCAAATAAAGCCATCTATGCAAGGAGCTTCGACCAATTTAGCCGGCCTGTGACGCTTCTTGCCATGCCCGCCGATATGAGCGCCACTGCTGGTGGCTTCGAATGAGCGCATAGGACTGAGTAGTTTCCGAACCTACCTTTGCGGGATCGCCAATGGTTAGCATCCACTCGAAGGTTCAATAGGCCAAAAAGCCTTCATCAGCCGGTTATGTTGGAGGTTTCGTTGTCCTGCGACGCTAAGTTACGGCAGGCTGTTCTCGACGAACTGCGTTGGGATCCGAGCGTGACTGCCACCTGTGTCGGCGTTGACGCGCAGGCTGGAAGGGCAACCCTCACGGGCCATGTCGCAAGCCTTGCAGAGAAACTCGCGGCTGAGGCAGCGGCCCGCCGGGTCAAACGCGTCAAAGCTGTGGCCGAGGAGATCGAGGTCCGGCTTCCAGCCGATACGAGGCGGAGCGACGAACACATCGCCGCAGCGGTGATCGAGCGGCTTTATTGGAATGTGTCCGTTCCCCGCGACAGCGTCAAAGTGCAGGTCGAGCATGGATGGCTCACCTTAACAGGACAACTCGACTGGCATTATCAAAGGGAGGCCCTGGAACGGGACGTCCGCTGGCTGCGGGGCATGGCCGGCGTGTCAGACCAGACCACGGTCAAATCGAGGAGCATCGAGTCGGACATCAGGGCGAGCATCATGCGCGCCTTGCATCGTTCATGGTTTTTCTACCCGGATGCGATCTCTGTGAGTGCGGAGAACGGCAAGATCCGTCTCTCCGGCACCGTCTACCCACCGCATGAGCAGGATGTGGCGAAGGCGATAGCCTGGGCCGCGCCGGGCGCAGTCGCCGTTGAGAACGACCTGGCAATTGCATGACGGGGACACGGCCATGGCTGCATATCCAGCAAGGAGCGGGCAATGATCATTGAGTCCTCGAACCAGGTGCCTCGCGCGACCCTGCTCAAGCGGTTCCCTTTGCCGAGAAACCTCGGCGTGGCCCCAGGGTCTCGCATCGGCCCGGGCAAGACATGGCCAGCGCCGGCCGGTGCGGTGCGCGTCAAGTCATTCGAGATCTATCGCTACGACCCGGATACCGGCGAGAACCCGCGCCTCGACACCTTCGAGGTCGATCTCGACGAGTGCGGGCCGATGCTCCTGGACGTGCTCTTCTGGATCAAGAACAAGGTGGACACGACGCTGACCTTCCGCCGCTCGTGCCGCGAAGGTATCTGCGGATCCTGCGCCATGACCATCGATGGCACGAACTGGCTGGCGTGCTTGCGGTCGATTTCCGACCTGGCCACGCCGGCCACGATCTATCCTTTGGCGAACATGCCGGTGATCAAGGACCTGGTTCCCGACACCACGCACCTCTTCGCGCAGTACGCGATGATCGAGCCGTGGCTCAAGTCCAAGACACCGGCGCCCGAGGGGGAGCGGCTGCAATCCCCGGAGGAGCGCAGCCAAGTCGACGGCTACTACGAATGCATCCTGTGTTTCTGCTGCACGTCGGGCTGCCCCAGCCATTGGTGGAACGGAAACCGCTTCCTCGGCCCGGCCGTACTGCTGCAGGCTTGGCGCTGGCTGGCTGACAGCCGCGACGAGGCGGCAGGCGAACGGCTGGATACCTTGGAAGACCCGATGCGGCTCTACGCATGCCATACCATCCTCAACTGCACCCGGACCTGCCCGAAGGGGCTGAACCCCGGCAAGGCCATCGCCGAGATCAAGAAGATGGTGGTCGAGCGCCGGAGCTGACCGCGGCGCAGGGTGGAGATCAACAATGCCCGATCCCGCGGCAAAACGGCCCCGGCCGCTTTCTCCCAACATCCAGAACTACCGGCCGCAGCTCACGTCGGTGCTGTCGGTCACCAACCGCATCACCGGCCTGGCGCTGAGCGCCGGTGCCGTCGTGCTGGTGCTCTGGCTGGTTTCTGCTGCCACGGGTCCGCAGGCCTACGCTGCCGTGCAGGGCGCCATCGCGTCCTGGGTTGGCCAGGTGGCGTTGTTGGGCTTCACCTTCGCTTTCTTCCTGCACCTTTGCGGTGGCATCCGCCATCTGGTCTGGGACACCGTGCACGGCTTCGAGCTTCGGGCGATCTACGCCTCGGGATGGGCGGTCGTGGCGGCAAGCCTGGCGCTCACCGTGGCAGCCTGGACGGCCAGCTTGTTCATGGGAGGCTAAAGGCATGGACCGTCGCACCATGGGCTCGCCCCTTGCTCGCGCCATTGGGCTGGGCTCGGCTCGAAAAGGCGTCAAGCACTGGTGGGCGGAGCGCGTCTCGGCGGTTGCCCTCGTGCCCCTGACCCTATGGTTCGCCGCCGCGATCATCGCGCATGCCGGCAGCGATCATGCCGCGTTCGTCGCCTGGCTGAGGACGCCGCTTGCCGCCATCCTGATGGTCTTGCTTCTGACCGCCCTGTTCCATCACACCGTGCTTGGCCTGCAGGTCGTGATCGAGGACTACATGCATTCCGGGGCCAAGTTTGCCGCGGTGATCGCGGTACGTCTCGGCTGCTTCGCACTCGCGGCCGCAGGCATCGTGGCCACCCTGCGCATCACCTTCGGCGGTTGAAGGGAGCGCGGCACGTGGCCCTCGGCCCATGAGAGGCTTCCGTTCTGCTCAACGGTCCAAGCGGTTCAGGGCATGGGTGCCCGCGCAGGCCGCCGCAGAGCCGGAGGTTCGTCGCACCCCCCGTATTCAATGCAGGAGCCAATGATGCAACCCTCGTCCCGGTCAGGAACCATTGTTACGGCGAGCGGCATCGTCTACGCCCTGATCGGCCTTGTGCTGGCTTGTGGCGGCGGGTGGCTCGCCGCGTTGGGCGGCTCGTTGTACTATGCCGTTGCCGGCCTCGGGATCTTGATCACCGGCGCGCTGCTGCTGGTCCGGCGCCGTTCGGCATTGTGGGTCTATGCCGCCGTGTTGATCGGCACCCTGATCTGGACGGTCAGTGACATCGGCTTCGACTGGTGGCCTCTCGCCGCCCGCGGCGACGTGGTTTTCCCGCTGGGCCTTTGGCTGCTCACCCCCTGGATCACCCGCAGCCTCGGTCATGGCGCAACGCCCTCCAGCATGGCCGCGACATTGCCGCTCTGGGTAGGGGTGGTCGCAGGTGCTGCGGTGCTCGTGGTCGGCCTCGGCTCGAACTACCATGAAATCAACGGCACGATGCTCCAGGCCAGGTCCGGAGCTACGCCGCAGGTGTCCGATGGGCAGCCGGACGAAGACTGGCGTGCCTATGGCCGCACCCAGTTCGGTCAACGCTACACGCCGATCGCGCAGATCACCCCGGCCAATGCGAAGGATCTGAAAGTCGCTTGGACGTTCCGCACCGGCGACCTGCCGGGCAAGAACGATCCGATCGAGACGACGTTCGAGGTAACGCCGATCAAGGTGCGGGACACCCTCTATCTCTGCTCGCAGCACCAGCGGCTGTTCGCGCTTGATGCGAAGACCGGGAAGCTGCGCTGGTCTTATGACCCGAAGGTTAAGGACAATCCCACTTTCCAGCATCTGACCTGCCGCGGCGTGTCCTACCATGAGACGGCGCCGGGTGCGGTGAACGCAGACGGGACCAAGGCTTCGGCCGAGTGTCCGCAACGCATCTTCCTGCCGGTGAACGACGGGCGGATGATCGCCCTCGATTCCGAGACGGGCAACGTCTGCGACAGCTTCGGCAACCATGGCACGCTCGACCTGCAGGCGGGCATGGGCATCAAGACGGCGGGCTTCTACGAGCCCACCTCGCCGCCGGTGGTGAGCGACCGTATCCTGGTGGTATCCGGCTCGGTGATCGACAACTACTCGACCGAGGAGCCGTCGGGCGTCATTCGCGGCTTCGACGTGCACACCGGCAAGCTGGTCTGGGCATGGGATTCGGGGGATGCCGACGAAAACCAGCTGCCGTCGGCTACCCATGCGTATACGAACAACTCGCCCAATTCCTGGATCACGGCCTCGTTCGACCCGAAGCTCAACCTTGTCTTCTTGCCGATGGGCGTGCACACGCCGGACATCTGGGGCGGGGACCGCAGTCCCTTGATGGACCGCTACTCCAGCGCCTTGGTCGCACTGGACATCGACACCGGCAAACGCGCCTGGTCCTACCAGACCGTGCACCACGATCTTTGGGACATGGATCTCGGGTCCCAGCCGACCCTGGCCGACATGCCGACAGCGGACGGCATTGTTCCTGCCATCCTGCAGCCGACCAAGACCGGCAACCTGTTCGTGCTCGACCGCAGGAACGGCCAATTGATCGTGCCTGCCCCTGAACGCCCTGTGCCGCAGGGGGCAGCCCCCGGCGACCATGTGGCGCCGACGCAACCCTTCTCCGAGCTGACATTCCGGCCCGAGCAGAAGCTGACCGGCGCGGACATGTGGGGGGCGACGATCTTCGACCAGCTCGCCTGCCGCATCATGTTCCACCGGCTGCGCTACGAGGGCACGTTCACGCCACCCTCGTTGCAAGGCACGCTGGTCTTCCCAGGCAACCTTGGCATCTTCGAGTGGGGCGGCATCGCCGTCGATCCAGCCCGGCAGATCGCCATTGCCAACCCGATCGCCATCCCGTTCGTCTCGACGCTGGTGCCGCGCGGCCCGGACAATCCGACGGCGCCGAACGCCGCGCATACGCCCGGCAGCGAGATCGGCGTGCAGCCGATGTACGGCGCACCCTATGGCGTCGTGCTGCATCCCTTCCTCTCGCCGATTGGCATACCCTGCCTGCGGCCGCCGTGGGGCTACATGGCCGGCATCGATCTGAAGACGAGGAAAATTGTTTGGCAGCATAGGAACGGCACCATTCGCGACAACACGCCGGTGCCGATCCCGCTCAAGTTGGGCGTGCCCAGCCTGGGAGGTCCGATGGCTACGGCGGGCGGGGTCGCGTTCCTGACCTCGACCTATGACTATTTCATCCGCGCCTACGACGTCACCGATGGCAAGCAGCTCTGGGAGGACCGCTTGCCGGCCGGCGGACAGTCAACGCCGATGAGCTATGCGGTCGATGGAAAGCAGTATGTGGTCACCGCTGCGGGAGGCCATGGCTCGTTCGGCACGAAGGCCGGCGACTACGTGATTGCCTATTCGCTGCCGGATTGATCGTCCCGAACACGGCGCCGCCAGGAAAACAGGGGGGGACAATGGCTGGTGGACCGAAAGTGCCCGGCTTCCAAGACGTGCCATCGTATCGGCTGCCGGCCATCGGCGCCCTCCTTGGAACGGCGCTATGCCTGACGGCTGTTCGAACCTCCGCACAACAGACCAACGAAGGCGTCGGCGTCACCCAAAGCCAGCAAGCCGTGCAACCGAAGCTGCCGGTCCCCGCTCCGCCTGCCCCCTCGCATCTCCTGGGCGACTGGGGCGGTGTGCGCACCTACCTTGGCGATCTCGGCATCGACCTGCTTCTCGACTACACGGCCGAGACGGCCTGGAATGTCAGCGGAGGACAGCGCCGCGGCGCAGACTATGCGCACCAGTTCGGCTTGCAGGCCGATATCGACTGGGGAAAGCTGGCCGGCATTCCCGGGTTTTCCACGCATGCGGTGTTCGTCAACCGCGCAGGGCGCAATGCCAGCGCCGATTACATCGGCGACTCCGTGATCCAGGCGCAAGAGATCTACGGCGCCGGCTTCGACATGGCGGCCAAGCTCGTCTATCTTTATGGTGAGCAGACGCTATGGAACGACCGCATCGACCTTGCCGCTGGCAGGGTCTCGGTGGGCGCCGATTTCGCCGCTTCGCCGCTCTACTGCAACTTCATGACTCTGACGATTTGCGGCCATCCGCGTGCGCTCACTTCCAACCAGGGCTTCACCGATTGGCCGACTGCGGGCTGGGGCGGACGCGTTCGCGTACGATCGACTGCGCAGACCTACATCATGGCAGGTGCTTACGAATCGAAGCCGTTCCCGCCTGGCGGGCGCACCGGCTGGGACTGGTCCACCCACCACTCGACCGGTGAAACCCTCCCTGTGGAGGCTGCCTGGCTGCCGGTGTTCGGCCACGACCAGCTGACCGGCCACTACAAGCTCGGGGCGGCGTACGACAACTCCAGCTTTCCCGACTACTTCCGTGACGCCGCGGGCCGACCGCTGGTGGCCAGCGGGGCAGCGGCGCGCCGCCATCACGGCCGCACCTCGGTCTGGGCCACCGCTGATCAGATGCTCGTCCGCAACGGACCCGGCCTGAATGACGGCCTCGTCCTGCTGGGAGCCTACGCGCACAACAGCCCCGACGTGTCGCTGTTCGAGCACTTCGCCTGGGTCGGCCTCCTCGACCGCGGTTTCTGGCCGGCCCGTCCGCAGGACCAGATCGGGCTCGCCGTCACCTACTACAAAGTCAGCCGCAGCCTTGCAGCGCGGGAGGGGTTGCAGACTGCGCTGGGCCTGCCGTTCGCCGATGGCAACTACGGCGTGCAGTCGAGTGCATTCGTGCTCGAAGCCAACTACAACATCCCGGTCTACCGGGGCGTGGAGGTGCAGCCGGAACTCGAATATTTCATCCGGCCCGGTGGACGGAGGTCCATACCCAACGCGGCTGTCCTAGGCTTGAAGATGCACGTGCTGTTCTAAAAGCCGCCATTGTTCGATCCGGGCCTCGAAACGCTGTGCAAGGCCTTCGTTCTACACCGTCGCCCATTCCATCTAGTCGGCGGCCAAGCTCGCCGGCCTGCTGCTGGAAGCCAGGATCGTGCTTGTCGCCGAAACCCGCTCCGCCCCATGCTTGCTTATCAACCTGCAAGCAGATTTCGGGGTGCCGCCTGAAAACTCGACCATGTGGCAGGTCGATCGCCAGCAACCTAAGCAGCCCGGCTGTATTGCGAGAACGAGCTGGGTTTCAAGGTGCTAAAATGGAGCGCGGCCATTAAGTTCGTGCACGACTTTGCCGATCTTGGCGCGGGCCAGGGCGGCTACAACGAGGATTGTGAGTTCTGCGGCTACCGGACGCCGATCTGAGGCGCCGCACAGATCTGTCCCCCGTGAGCACCGAACGGCAGCATTTCGGCTGCTCAACCCGTAGAACCTCTATCGTATGACCCTGGAACCTGAGCCATGACGTGGCGTTCGGACTCCAGGCACTGGGTGCTCACGCGGAGGAGCCATCATGACATCCCTGTCCGGCGTGACTCGCCGATCGCTACTTGCGAGCACCGCAGCATTGCTGATCGCACCTTCGGCCTCGTACGGCGAAACCGTCCAGGGCGCGCTGCCATGGCAGCCCGACGCGGCACGGCCACCGGTGCAGGTCAGACCTGGACCATGGGCCTATTTCACGCCGGAGGAAGGTGGCGCGATCGAAGCGCTGGTCGATCGGTTGATTCCCGGTGACGACCTCTCACCCGGCGGCAAGGACACAGGCTGCGCCGTGTTCATCGACCGGCAGCTTTCGAGTGCTTACGGCCAGGCGAGAGGGCTCTACATGCGGCCTCCTTTTCAGGAGGGCAGCCCGGAGCAGGGACCGCAATCGCCGCAGACCCCGGCCCAACGCTACCGTTTGGCGCTTGCCGAGCTGGATAAGCACTGCAAGGCGGCGTTCGCGGGAAAGCCGTTCCGTGACATTCCCGACGATCAGAAGGACAAGCTGATCAGCGGCATGGAGAAGGGCGGGGTGCAGCTCGGCAGCGTCAGCGCACGTGCCTTCTTCGAGCTGCTGCTGCAGAACACCACCGAGGGCTTCTTCGCCGATCCGGTATATGGCGGCAACCGCGACATGGCAGCCTGGAAGATGGTCGGCTTTCCCGGCGCACGCTACGACTACCGGGATTGGGTGGAGCGTCACAACGAGCGTTATCCGCTGCCGCCTGTCGGCATCTCCGGCCGTCCCGGCTGGATAGCGCAAACCAAAGGCTGATCCACATGGCACGCAAGCTTCCGGCGACCGACGTCGTCGTCATTGGCCTTGGCTGGACTGGATCCATCCTTGCCAACGAGTTGACGGACGCCGGGCTGAACGTGGTCGCGATCGAGCGTGGCCCATGGCGCGACACGGCGGCGGATTTCCCGACCACCTACGCCCAGGACGAGCTACGCTACCACATCCGGCACGATCTTTTTCTGCGGCCGGCGCAGGAGACCTTCACGGTGCGCCACAATGTGGGCCAAGCTGCGCTGCCGATGCGGACCTGGGGGTCGTTCATGCCGCCGAACGGCGTCGGCGGCGGCGGGGTGCATTGGAACGCCGAGACGTGGCGCTTCCTGCCGAGCGACTTCCAACTTCGCTCCCACCTCACCCAGCGCTACGGTGCGGCGTTCCTGCCCGAGGACATGACGATCCAGGACTGGGGCATCACCTACGACGACCTTGAGCCGTACTATGACCGGTTCGAGCGGCTCTGCGGCACATCGGGGCGCGCGGGCAACATCAACGGACAGAAGCAGGCGGGTGGCAACCCGTTCGAGGGGCCGCGCTCGCGCGACTATCCGACGCCGCCGCAGAAGCAGCCTTACGGCCCCGTGCTGTTCGCGCAGGCGGCGAGGGAGATGGGCTACAGCCCGTTCCCGCAGCCGTCGGGCAACCTGTCGCAGGGCTATACGAACCCGCTCGGCGTCACGATCGGGCCGTGCACCTACTGCGGCTATTGCGAATGGTTTGGCTGCGGCAACTACTCCAAGGCCAGCCCGCAGACGACGATCCTGCCGGTGCTGGTGCGCAAGCCCAATTTCGAGGCGCGCACCCTGTGCGAGGTGATCAAGATCAATCTGGACGCCAGCGGGAAGCGGGCCACCGGCGTCACCTATGTCGATACCAGCGGCGACGAATGGGAGCAGCCAGCCGACCTCGTGCTGCTCTGCGCTTTTCAGCTGTTCAACGTGCGGATGCTGCTGCTGTCGGGCATCGGCACCCCTTACGACCCGCAGACCGGCCAGGGTGTGATCGGGCGCAACTACTCCTACCAGGTCACGTCCAGTGTCGACGCCTTCTGGAACGAGAAGAACTTCAATCCGTTCGTGGCCTCGGGCGCGATCGGAATGTGCATCGACGAATTCAACGGCGACAATTTCGACCACGGGCCGCACGGCTTCGTCGGCGGCGGCTACATGGGAGCCGTGCAGACGAATGGACGGCCGATCCTCGGAACGCGCGTGCCGCCCGGCACCCCCACCTGGGGCGCGGCATGGAAGAAGGCGATCGCGCAGAACTACCTCAGCAGCTACGGCATGGCGACGCATGGAAGCTGCTACAGCTATCGCGACGTCTTCCTCGATCTTGATCCTACCTACAAGGACGCCCACGGTCGTCCGCTGATGCGGATCACGTTCGATTTCCACCAGAACGAACTCAGGATGTCGCAATTCCTGACCGATCGGGTGGCCGAGGTCACCCAGAAAATGGGGCCGCAGCAGATCGTGAAGAGGCCGCGCACCGGCCATTACGACGACACCAAATACCAGACCACGCACACATGCGGCGGCGCGATCATGGGAACCGACCCGAAGACGAGCGCGCTCAATCGATATCTGCAAAGCTGGGATGTGTCGAACCTGTTCGTGACCGGCGCCACCGCGTTCCCGCAGAACGCGGGCTACAACCCGACCGGGACAGTGGGCGCGCTGGCCTTCTGGGCGGCGGATGCGATCCGCAACCAGTACATGAAGAACCCCGGCCCACTGGTGCAGACGTGATCGGCAGCCCGCTGCGGCTGGGCGGCGCGCTGGTGATCGCCCTTCTGAGCGCGACGGCGAGGGGCGCCCTGGCCGACGACAAGCAGGCATTCGAGCTGATCGCGCGGGGTCGCTATCTCGCGACGGCCGGTGACTGTACGGCCTGCCATACGCCCGCGCGAGGTGCCCTGTTCTCCGGCGGAAGGCCGATCGACACGCCCTTCGGGACGCTGCTGGGACCGAACATCACGCCGGATCAGGAGACCGGGATCGGGAATTGGACAGACGACGAGTTCGTCAACGCGCTGAAGGTCGGAACCGGGCATAACGGTGAGCACATCTACCCCGCGATGCCCTACACCTACTACACGAACCTAACGCGTGAGGATGCGCTGACGATCCGGGCTTACCTCAACACGATCGAGCCAATACGCCACGAGGTGCATCCCAACCAGCTTTCGTTTCCGTTCAGCATCCGAGCACTGCTCATCGGCTGGAACGGGTTGTTCTTCAAGCCGGGCACATTCAGCGCAGAACCGCGCAAGTCGCCGGAATGGAACCAGGGCGCCTATCTGGTGCAAGGCCTGGGGCATTGCGGCATGTGCCATACGCCGAAAAACATGTTCGGGGCCGACCATCTGGATCAGACCTTCCAGGGCTACGCGTTGCAGGGCTGGTTCGCACCGGCGGTCACGAACAATGCACATACCGGCATCGGGGCGTGGTCGGTGGACGACCTGGTGCTCTACCTCAAGACCGGACGCAACCGGTTCGATATCGCGAGCGGCCCGATGGCCGAGGTGGTGGCGGACTCGACCTCGCAAATGGCAGTCGCCGACTTGCGGGCGATAGCGATTTATTTGAAGGACCAGCCGGCGACCGGCGGAAGCCCGCCCAATCCGGTGAATGCGGACGAGCCGCGGATGAAGTCAGGGGCGGCGATCTACGCCGACAGCTGCGCAGCCTGCCACACATCGAGCGGGGAGGGCATCACCGGCCTGTTCCCCAAGCTCGCAGGTGCGCCTTTGGTGCAGCAAGCTGACCCGGCCAGCCTGCTGCACGTGGTCCTGCACGGAAACCGCGCCGTCGCGACAGATCTGGCGCCAACCGGCCCGGCCATGCCCGCCTACGATTGGAAGCTGTCCGACGATCAGGTGGCGGCTGTCCTCACCTACATACGCAACAGTTGGGGCAACGCGGCGCCGGCTGTAACGGCGGCCGATGTGTCGGGCGCTCGGCACGCGCGAGCTGCAGACGCCCACTGAATGGCGGAAAGGCGTGACCATGCATCGAATAACAGTCGCGACGGCTTGTCTCCTGCTCGCCACCGGCGCCTTCGCACAATCGGCCTCGCCCAAGGCCGGCGGTAGCGATAGCCAGCCCATCGTCGGGAAGACCGGGACAATGTACAATGGCAGCAACAGCCAACTGACAATACCCGACGATGGCTCGGTCGCAGAAGCGGCCGCAGTCTCTGCCGGGACCGTCTCGGGGGGACGCATAAGCGGCCAAGGTCCAGGCGAGTCCGGCATTTCCCGAACCGGTGGCGCCAATTAGGGCGTTGCGGATGACGCGCGCTTGCGGCCTGGCATCCGCCCCACTCCGCCCAGCGCGGACTACTGGACGTGGCGACCGAAACCGGTCACCTGCTGCGCTTGGCTTTTTGGCCGCCCATGACACCAGACTGGGGCTCTGCTGCGCTCGCTCGCCTCCTGCTGGGCACAGCCGTTGGAGTAACCAAGCCCGACATGCCGGTGTCTCAGCGTGTCTGCTGAAAACGCCTTGATCTGGTGCTCTACGTCCACGATCCGAGCTGTGCACCGAAGCCACGCCGAGCAGCCCCTCGGCACCAACCTCCGATCTTTGCGTCACGCTCGCCGAGGCAGTTTCGCGCTGCGTGGATGGGAGTTTTCTTAAGCACTCAACCATCCAGGCCGCCGGGATAAACCAGCGTGTCATCATGCTGGCAGACATTAGCCGGATTTAGGCTGGCCGGTTCGACCTTGCCAGGTCCCATGATGTGGAACACCCGCCCTCCATCGGAGATAAGGTAGTCGGCGATGATCAGCCGATGGCAGCGCCACCACACCGCCTCGGCGCACATGACGGCGCAGGTATGGGTGCGGGCGAGATCGTGCAACTCGGCCAGTCCGGCGCGGAATGCCTCGTCGGCAGCGGCGTAGTTCCGGAAGCTCCGGTTCTCCCAGTAATACCAAAGCTCGCTGACCAGAACTCATTCAAATCCGGGATGACCTGCATCTTCGAGCACGCGGAAAGAGTGACAGGTTCTGATCAGTGAGCCTTGGTATAAGTGTTCAGGGACGATCCCGGGTCACGCCTGTGCCCACGCAGGCCGCCGAGCGCTTGGATGTGCCGGTAGCCGATCTGCCACTCGGCCAGGCTTGCGGGCAGCACGTCGAAATTGAACTGCGGGTTGGTGCGCGAGCGGGGGAAGGCCCGAACGTCGATCACGAACCCGGCCCCGGCCTGCTGGAGCAGGCCGGCCAGCTCGGCCACGGACCGCGTCGAGTGGCCGATGGTGAAGACCGTCGATGCTATGGGCGCCATCGGCCTCAGCCATGCTGCTTCTTGAGCGCTGAACCTTTGTGCATTGCGATGTGGTCTGTCTTGCTGCTCTTGATCTCGTACTGTGGCTCGTCCGCGCTCGCGTGGCGCGTGTATCCTTTGTATGCAACGTTTTTCGTATGCACCTTGATGATCGTGCCGCTGACGTGCCCGGCCTCCGAGTTCCAAGTCACGTGGTCCCCGACTTCGAATTCTTCTGCCATGCTCCTGCGCCCCTGGTTGCAGTGTCTCCAACGCCGAACGCTTCTTCTACGGCATCTTGTTGCGGAAACGAGTGGCCCGCTCGATGAGGTCCGCCATGTGGCCTGCCGCATGGACGGTCAGCGCATGATGTGTGAAGCCCGGCCGCGGAGATATGCAGGAAGCCATTTCGCGCGCAACTTTCAGCTCCCGATCCGATGTTGCAACCAACAGGGCGATCACCAGGTTCTCCAACGCGATGACGCGCACATGAAGCGCCTCCAGTTCGGCATCGCCCATCTTGGGAAATGGAGGCTGTCGCTCGACCACATGCGGGGCCGTCTGCGGGCCGTCTGTCTCTGCACCTCCCTCGTTGTCCCATCTGGACAGTGCCCGCTGGCGCTGAAGCGCCTCGCTCAGTGGCTCGGAGCCATGATCGGACATGCAGGGTTCCCCTTCAGAAGCGTTGGGTTTTGTTCGACCCGGCTGTCCTCATTGGTAGCCGACGTCCATCACGTAATCCCGGAGGAGGGCCTCGTCGTTCTCCACCTCGCCCAGCAGGCATTGAAGGGCGTCCCGCGCATAGATGATGCCGACCGGCTTCCTGTTCCCGTCGAGGATCGGGATGCGCTGGAGGCCACGGGACTTCATCACCGACCAGATACCCTGCAACGGCTCGTCCGGCCGGCAGGACACCACGTCCTGCGTCATGATCGTGTCCACCCTGGCGATGCATCCGCCGCCGGTGCACCGGGTGATCTGTGCGACGATGTCGGTCTTCGTGACCACTCCCACCATGCCGCCATCCTCGCCGCACACGACGACGAGGTCGGTGTGCGGCTTGGACATCAATTCGGCCGCATCCTTGAC
>JANXVC010000373.1 GCA_025351925.1 Rhodospirillales bacterium
ACCCCTCGCCGGACCACGAGATCTCGACGACGCGATGCGGATTGCGTTCGGCCCATGCCACGACGCAGGGCAGGAAATCAGCAACCCCTGCCTCCGGTTCGAGGTCTCCGACATAGAGGATGCGATGCGCGTCGAGGCCGACCCCTGATCGCGCCGCTGCATCGATTACCGGTCGGGCAAATGCGGCGAGCTCATCGCCGCCAACGGACAGCACAATCCGTGAGGCTGGCACGCCGAGCGCGTGGATCGCGCGTGCCAGTGCGTCGGACTGTACCAACACGGCATCCGCGCCAGACAGCACGACCCGGTGCAGCACACGGAGGTCTGCGGGTATCTGATCAACGCAGAGCAGCACCCGGCACTGCGGCGCGAGCCGGCGGCGCAGGACCGCCCTGACCGTTCGGAAGCTGAAATCGCGGCACACCGTCAGCGCTGGCCAGTGTTTGCGAGGCGAGACATGTTCACGCAATGATGCATGGCGCCCGCCGGCGCCCTGTTCAGGCAGTTCGGCGCCACTCTTATTCTTATCCCGCGACCGCTTTCTCCAGGACTCGTGAAATGGAGTGCCAGCCTCTGGGAAACTTGCTGTCGTCAGCACGCGCATATTGGCGGCCGAATCGTCGCCCAGGACTCCGGCCGTCAGCTGCTTTAAACTCGACATTGTACCAGCCACCTGAACATGCGGAGCTTTGCTTTCCATCGGAAAATCATGACCCCGGAGAAATATCCCATTGGTTACATGGGGACGTTTCCCAAAAAGCGCTTGGGCCGCACGGCCTAGGTCAGCGGCTCAGTTCACGTAGATCGAACGGCCTCTTTCGTCGATAAGAAACAGAAATATACTGCGTCGTCAACGGGCGCACTCTAAAGGCAAACCTTATGACATATTTAGTTGCGGCAACCCTGAACATGGTAACGCTGCGGCTGACCGGCCCGGCTGGCTTGGCTGCTGGTATCCTGCTGCTTTCAATCATACTATCCGCCATAATTGTATTCATTCGTTCAGACGAGCCGAAAACCCCGACCGGCCTGCTGCATTTTGTGCTTCCAATCGATATACTGACACACCCATCAGCAAGAGCAGATTATTCGTTCTGGATCTCACGCAGGTTTGTGATGCTGCTCGTGGCTTTCCCAACCGGCGCTTCTATCACTATTGCGTGTGGCTATGCCAGTCATGCGATGCTCGTCGCAGTGTTTGGCGAACTCGGGCAGGCAACGGACCGGCTGACGGCTCCCATGCTGGTGCTGTTCACCATTTCAATGCTGCTAGCCTATGATATTTCTTATTATTTGTATCATAACCTACAACATCGTATCCCCGTGCTGTGGGAGTTGCACAAAGTCCATCATTCTGCTGAAGTTATGGTTGGGACTACGAAAGACCGGGTTCATCCGCTGGACGACATCATGAACCGGGTCTGGGACGGTCTGATCACCGGCCCGGTTTATGGTTTCTGGCTATTCTTCGCATTTGATCCGCTTGAACTCACCATTCTAGGAATAAACGTGTATGTTCTCCGCAATATTATCATGATGGACTTTGTCAGGCATACACATCTGAAAGTGTCTTTTGGCAAGTTGATAAATGGCATCATTTTGTGTCCGCATTATCATCAGCTACATCACAGCACGAATCCAAAGCACTTTGACAAGAACTTCGGACTGATGCTATCGATTTGGGACAGGATGTTTGGCACTCTGCATATACCAGAACCAGCCGAGAACTTCTCGTTTGGCTTAGGCCTCGAAAGCCGCGACTACCAGTCAACAGTCGGACTTTATATACTTCCACTGCGAAAAATTGCTCGGTTGTTAGGTTTCGGACGCAGGGAGGCGCTGCCTGACCTAGCCTCGCAGACGCAGACGCAGACGCAGGGCGGTACCAAGTCCCTTCGACAGGACCATCTCGCATGAGTATGCGGACCGAAATCATTGAAACGTCGGGCCAGATGGCAGAGGTCGGCCCAGCCTGGAACGATCTGTGGCAACGCAGCACTCAAAGTGTATTCCAGAGCCATGGCTGGATCGTCTCTTGGCTAGGCTCCCGGCAGGCGAGCGACCAGTCACGCCTTTGCGTTGGCCTGTGCTGGATGGACGATAGGCTGTTAGCCGTGCTGCCCCTCGTAACGCGGCGGCATCGAGGCGTCCGCGTGTTGGAGTGGGCGGCTAAGGACTGCAGCGACTACTGCGATGCGATCCTCGATCCCGATCCGGCTAACGGACGGGCTGCACTCGAACTGGTCTGGGCGGCGGTAGTAAGCGCGGGCCGGTTTGATGTTGCTTATTTAAGCCACGTGCGCCCGAATGCCGCAGTTGCCAGACTGTTTGCCGCACGGCCGCTCGGCTTGGAATTAAAGCCAGGGCATCGATCAGCCAGAAGCCTGCAGGTTCAAAATCAGGGAGGAACTGGCCAAAGCTGGTTTCGTAGCCTGAACAAGAAAGCCCGAAACAATCATACCCGCGGCATGCGTATTGTTGGCGAGTCCGGACCGGTTGTAATGCGGGTAAGCGAATTGGGAGTTTCTACCGATGCAGTGCTCGAGCGCATGATCAGCCTCAAGCAAGAATGGCTGATCAGCACTAAGCAAAGCAATGCGATCCTAAATAATGACGCGGTGGCTTTGCGAGCATTGGTTAAGGAACTCTCGCGCCAACAAGTACTTCGAATGTTTAGTATTCACTGTGATGACGCCATCGTCGCTGGGTCGGTCAACATTGTTAATGGAACGCATATGCAGGCGTTCTTTGCCGCTTACGATCCGAAATTTGATCGCGCCTCGCCGGGCACGCTCGTCATGGTAGAGTATATTCGCTGGGCTTTTGACAACGGCATCACGGAGGTCGATTTCCTGTGCGGCGAGGAAGAGTATAAGTTTAAGTTTGCCAATGCACAGACCGACCTCGCGTCGTTTGTCGGCGCCAGGACGCTCGTCGGGAGGATCGCACTTGCTGTTGGTGAGCGGCTGGATCGGGCGCGCCAGCCGGAAAAGCCCGCCGAGGTGGCCGCACTCGGAAAAATGGTCGAGGCGTAGAAAACGGTGTCGATCGTCTGAGCGGCCTGCCATGCTGAGCTTGTTGCCCGAACGCTTTCGGCTCCGCGCTGAGCGACGCTCACGCGCTGACGACGCAGCACCACGCATTTGCCTGACCGGCACGCAAGCGATGGTACGCGACGGTATCGCGGCGGCTTTGCTGGATGGGGCCGCGAGCATCGTGCTGACGTCAGTTGCCAGTCTTGGGAAGACGACCGTCCTGTCCGCAGCGCTCGCGCGCTTGTCTAAACCTGCCCTGCGGGTCATTCGGATCGACGATGCCGGGTCAGGGATGGACGACGCTTTTCACGTGCTATTCGCGCCGATTCAGCAGCGACACCGCTGGCGGCAGCCCCGGGAACGGCGAATTGTCGTCGTTATCGACCAAGCCGAGACCATGCGGCCCGAAACCATCGCCTACCTCGAGCTCCTCACCCAGATGCCTGGCAAAGAGGCCTCGGTTCAATGGGTGATTGCCGGACGTTCGATAGCTTGGGACAATCCAGGGGGACAGGCTGCGCGATGGCTGCGTGAGGCGGATCCGATTCGCGTTAAGCTCCCAGCAATGTCGGAACAGGATGCCTGGGAATTATTTCACCATCGGGTAAGTCTGGCTTACGGCGTGCGGTCGGCTCCCAGGCTGGTGATGGCGTTGCTGCAGCAGTCCAATGGGGTGCCAGGTCGTTTTGATGCGGCGCTGCAATCAGCAGTCGGTGCCGGGTTGTTGAAGGGCGTTCCTGCCCAGGCTGCCTGATGCGCATCTTGACCGTCGTTCGCTGAGATCAAATCCCCTGTTTCTGCTCAACCCGGGTAGGGAGTGGCCTGCCCGCGTAGGGTTTGCTGGATAGCCTGGTAGGCGCCCATGCCACGGCGTGCGGCGGTGCCGATGACGGAGCGCACGCCGGCGAACAGGTCAGCGCCCCACTTGGAG
>JANXVC010000394.1 GCA_025351925.1 Rhodospirillales bacterium
CAGCAGAGGGCCGCTGATGCGGGCCAGGTAGTCCTCCCCGCAACGCGGCGCGCGGCTGCAGGCGCGGGCCGCGTCGCCAAGATAGCCGCAGCGGCAGGGGTTCATCGCCGCGATGAGCTGAAAACGGGCGGGGTAGGTGACGTGCGCGAGGGCGCGGGCCACCGTGGTCCGGCCGCTCTCCAATGGCTGACGCAGCGCCTCGAGCGCGGGGCGGGGAAACTCAGGCAGCTCGTCCAGAAACAGCACGCCGCGATGCGCCAGGCTGACCTCGCCGGGTTTGGCGCGCTGGCCGCCGCCGGTCAGCGCGGCCTGCGACGCGCCGTGATGCGGCTCGCGATACGGCGGGCGCATAACCAGCCGGCCGCCCTCCAGCAGCCCGGCCACGCTGTGGATCATGCTGACCTCCAACGCATCGACTGGGCGCAAATCGGGCAGCAGCCAGGGCATGCGGGCGGCGAGCATCGACTTGCCGGCGCCGGGCGGGCCGATCAGCATCATGTTGTGGCCCCCGGCGGCGGCAATCTCCAGCGCGCGCTTGGCGGTCTCCATGCCGCGCACCTCGGCGAGGTCCGGCCCGGCCTCGCTGATCTGCGTGCCGGCGGGCTCGGGCGGCGACAGCACCTGACTGCCGCGGAAATGGTTGATGACCGACAGCAAATCCGGCGCGGCCAGGATCTCGATACGGCCGGCCCAAGCGGCCTCGCCGCCCTGCGCCGCCGGGCAGATCAGCCCGAGGTCGCGGGCGGATGCCGACATCGCAGCCGGCAGCACTCCCGCGACGGCGTTGATGGCGCCGTCCAGCGACAGCTCCCCGAGCGCGGCATAGCCGGCGATCTCGTCGCGCGGCAGCACGTCCATGGCGGCGAGCACGCCGAGTGCGATCGGCAGATCGAAATGGCTGCCCTCCTTCAGCAGGTCCGCCGGCGCCAGGTTGATCAGCACGCGCTTCGGCGGCAGCGACAGGCCCATGGCGGTCAGCGCCGCGCGCACTCGCTCCCGCGCCTCGCCGACGGCCTTGTCGGGCAGCCCTACGACCAGAAACGCCGGCAACCCGGAAGAGATTTGGACCTGTACCTCGACCGGGACCGCTTCGATGCCGCTGAAGGCGAAGCTGCGTATCCGGGCGAGGCTCAAGCGCCGTAGGCCGAGAGGAATCTCTGCAGCAGGGCGCCCAGGGTGTCGGTGTTGTAGCCGCCCTCCTGAATGATCGCAGTAGGCAGCCGCAGCGCCGCGATGCGCTCGGCCGCCCTGGCAAAGCCGTCCGCAGTCACCCGCAGGAAACTGAGCGGCTCGTTTTCGGAGGGATCGAACCCAAGGCTGAGCACCAGCGCTTCCGGCTCGAACTGCCGGATGGCTGCGAGGCCTAAATCCAGCGCTTCGAGCCAGCCCGAATCGGCGGTCCCTATCGGCAGCGGCAGGTTCAGGTTGCAGTCGATGCCAAAAAGATTGCCGCGCTCCTCGGCATGACCGACATACCAGGGATAATAGCCTTTTGGGTCGCCGTGCACTGAAACGAACAGCACATCCTCACGCTCCCAGAACACGCCCTGGGTGCCGTTGCCGTGATGGCTGTCGATGTCGAGCACCGCGACGCGCTCGGCGCCGCGGTCGTGCAGGCGTTCCGCTGCGATGGCAGCGTTGTTGAGATAGCAGTGCCCGCCGGCCCGGGCGGGATAGGCGTGGTGCCCCGGCGGACGCGTCAATGCATAGGCCGTGTCGCCCAGCGCCGCCGCATCGGCGGCCGCGATGGCGCAGGCGGCGGCTGCAATGGCGGACGGCCAAGTCTCGGCGGCGATCGGGCAGGATGTATCGGCGGTGTACCAGCCGAGCTGTCCCACAATCATCCGGCTCGGCTGCGCATCATTGGCCAGCATCTCCGGGGAGGGATGGATGTTGGGCACCAGCTCGGGCCCATGGTCCGGCAACAGGCTCCAGGCGGCTGGCGCATCGTGCAGAAAGTCCAGGTAGGCGGGCACATGCACCCTCTCCAGCGCGGCACGATCCGCGGGTGGAGGCAGGATGGGGTGCAGGCCCAGCGCCCGGCAGCCCTCCAGCAGCGCCTCGGCACGGGCCGGCACCTCGAAATTAGGCCGGACGACGCCGCGTTGCATGAAGAAGCGCGGAGCATGCAGGAGCTGCGCGGGGTCCCAGAATAGCTTCAACGGCGCCTCGTGGATTGCATCAACGATCTCCTATCGTAACACATGCCAGCACCGGCAAGGCGGCTTATCTGTGCGGGTCGGCGGCCTACAGCACCACCCGGCCACCGAACGCCCGGATCAGGCTGACGGACAGCAGGCAGATGACGACGACGACCGACAGCGCCCAGCGAAGCCACATGTAGCGCTGCGGCATCAGCCCGCGCCGGGTGGCTTGCGCCTCGACCACTGTGGTCGCGATGAACCCGGCCGTCAGCACCAGCAGCCCCGTCGTCGGCAATCCGATGAACGTCACCAGCATCGCCGCCCAGCCGATCAGCGACGGCACGACGCCCAGGCCGAACCGCGCCCGCTGCACCCGTTCAGACGGCGTGTCGCTGCCATCCAGCGCGAAGCCCCAATGCACGCCGCCCAGGAATGCTAGGATAGTCGCGCCGTAGGCCACGAGAGCCAGCAGCGAACGGGTCGAGCCGTCGCTCGACAGGCTGAGCGCGCCGAGGCTGCACAGCACGAAGGGCAGTAGGCCGGCGAGGCCCAGCACGATGGCGAATGGCGGCAAGGGCCGGGTCATGGCAGGCTCCAGAAGGTCAGGCCTGCGGCTTAGTCGCCGGCCCCGGTTCGTGCAACAGGACCGGTAGTCCGGCGGAAGGCCCTTGGCTGCCGCGCCGGTGTGGCCGCCATTGCCGCGACGGTCACTGCGGCGAGATAGGGCGCGGACTGCACGAGCAGCACGACGCACCATAGGGCGGCTTGCCAGGCGGCGAAGCCGTGCACCGTCACGATCCCGGCCAGCACGGTCCAGGTCAACAGCAGCAAGGCAAGCTCCTCACGCCATAAACCCGCCGTCCAGGTTGGCATCTGCGATCCACGAGCCGGGTGCAGTCCTGGTGTGCTGCGACCCAGTATGCCATTCCAGAAAGCCCGGGCGACGGTGTGGCTCAGCGCCAGTCTGGTGATCGCCGCGTCGGTCCGAGAGCCGCGGACGCTGCCCAGCCGCCAAATCAGCAGCGCTAGCGTAACGAGTGCGGTGGGAACCCCAAAGCGCCATGGCGCCGCCGCAAAGCCGATCGGCAATCCCAGGGTTACGATCAGCGACGGCAGGCAAAGCGCGTCGCCGACCCACGGCAGCCGGCCCGCGACGAAGCGCCAGCGCTGCCGTAAGGTCAGCTCGCGGTCGAGCGGCAAGAATAGCCGGCGCCAGCACCGGCGGCCGATTTGCGCTGCGCCATACGCCTGACGAGCCGTCTGCCAGCGCTGCAGCGCGAAGTCGGCTGGGCCATACTCGAACGGCACGGCTGGATCGGCCAAGAGCCATCGTTTTTGCAACAGCGCGAGATCGAGCGCCGCGTCTTCGGTAAACGCCCACTCCGCCCAGCCGCCGACGCTATCGAGCGCGGCCTTTCGCACTAGGTACGGCGACCGCATGACGGCCACCTGCGGATTGGCGAATCCCAGCACGGAATCCCGCAGCCAATTCCGCTCGACCACGGCGCCGACATCCAGCACCGCGATAACCGCGGTCCGGTCGGCCGCCTGCGCACGGGCAAAGTTCAGCGCGCCGGCCCGACCGCTGGGCCAGCATCCGAGATGGAAAAATCGGAAGCGGGCGCCGTGACGGGCGCATTCCCTCGCCACTTCCTCCCACAGCCCGGGATCGGCGGTGTTGTGGTCAACGACCAGCACCTCGAATGCCGGATAGTCGAGCGCGGCAAGCAGCGCTAGCAGCCGACACAACCGGTCTGGCGGCTCGTTGCAGATCGGCACGTGGATCGAGACCATTACTGGTAAGGCGGGGCAATCGGGCATGACGCGGCATCCGGGTAACGGAGAGAAGGGACTCGTTACGATCGCACTGCGACAATGATTAGGCCATATCGTGGCCGTAACAAGGCAGGCCCTGATCTTTTTCCTCGCGAAGCCTTATGATGGCCGAATGGGACTCAGCCTCGAAATCCTCGTCGTGCTCTTGTTGGTTGTGCTCAACGGCGTGTTCGCCATGAGCGAGCTGGCCTTGGTCTCGGTGCGCCGGGCCAGGCTGGTGGTGCTGGAACGGCAGGGCGTCGCCGGCGCCACCACGGCGCGGCTGCTCGCGGAGGACCCGCAGCGCTTCCTGCCCACGGTGCAGGTCGGCATCACCCTTGTCAGCGTGCTGGCCGGCGTGTTCGGCGGCGCGCGGATCACCGCCCGGCTGGAAGGCTGGTTTCTGGATATCCCCACACTCGCGCCATTCGCCAGCAGCCTGTCGCTTGCCATCGTCGTGGTGCTGACGACCTATCTGACCCTAGTGCTCGGCGAACTGGTGCCCAAACAGCTGGCGCTGCGGCGGCCGGAGCTGGTAGCGGCCGCCGTAGCGCCGCCGCTCGCCCGGCTGGCACGGATTGGTGGCCCCATTGTGTGGGTATTAGGGCAGTCGTCCGCTCTGGTATTGCGGCTGTTCGGCGCCCACGCTGACGAGCGGCAGGCGGTGACAGAGGAAGAGCTCAAGGCGTTGCTGGCCGAGGGCGCCGAAGAGGGCGTGTTGGAGACTGAGGAGCGTGAGATGATCGAGCGGCTGCTTCGCCTGGCGGACAAGCCGGTGCGGGCCATCATGACGCCGCGGACCGAGCTGGCCTGGATCGACCGCACCGATCCGCGGCGGGACATCGCGACGACGCTGAAGGCGACGCCGCACAGCCGGTTCGTGGTGTGCGACGGGTCGATCGACAATGTGGTGGGCGTCGTACAGGCGAAGGACATCCTCGACCATTTGCTGGATGGCGGCGAGGTCTCGGTCACGGCGGCGCTGCGCAAGCCGATGGTGATCCCCGACACCGTGACCGCGCTCGACGCGCTGGAGCGGCTGAAGGGCGATCCGCTGGGCCTGGCGCTGGTGATGGACGAGTACGGCAGCTTCGAGGGCGTCGTGACGGCCGCCGACGTGCTGCAGGCGATCGTGGGTGAGCCGGCTGATCCCACTGCCGTGCTGGCCGAGGGCGAGGCTGCGGTGGCCGGCGCACTATTGCTGGATGGCGCGATGCCGGTCGATGAGATCAAGTCCCGCCTGGAATTGCCGGACCTGCCGGCCGAGGGCAGCTATCATACCCTTGCCGGATTGCTGCTGGCATTATTGCGTCGGCTGCCGCGCATTGGGGACCGCATCGTGTTTGGCGGCTGGCGCTTTGAGGTAGTGGAAATGGACGGTCGCCGGGTGTCGCGGGTCAGCGCGCAGCCAGAGCCGGCAGCCGAGGCGTAGCTAGTAGTAGCGGCCCTGCCCGAAGAGCAAGAACAGGATCAACAGCAAGACGAGCAACCCCAAACCACCGCCATAACCGCGGCCCCCGTAATAGCCGCGGTTATAGCCATAAAATCCGCCGCCGCCGAACAGCACGACGAGAACGACGACGATCACGATGAGGCTCATGGAACAGTCCTTTCCCGGTTATCAGCGGTCATTACGCTGTTTAACGACCGGACCCGTCTTTGGTTCCGGCCGCCAGGTCAGGGCTGGTCTCAGGCTGCTTTGGCTTGACCCTTCGCCTGTCGGCGTCGCGCATGCAGGATGAACTCGGTGTAGCCGTTCGGCTGCACACGACCCTTGAACACCAGGTCGCAGGCAGCCTGAAACGCCGGGCCGTCGAGGTTGCCGGCCATCGGGCGATAGGCCGGATCGCCGGCGTTCTGTCGGTCCACGACCCCAGCCATCCGGCGCATCGTCTCCATCACCTGCGCCTCGGTCACCACGCCGTGATGCAGCCAGTTGGCGATGTGCTGGCTCGAGATGCGCAGGGTCGCGCGGTCCTCCATCAGCCCGACATCATGGATGTCCGGCACCTTGGAGCAGCCGACGCCCTGGTCGATCCAGCGCACGACATATCCAAGGATGCCCTGGACGTTGTTGTCCAGCTCCTGCTGCACATCATCCGGCGCCCAATTGGGTCGGTCGGCCACTGGGATCGTCAGCAAATCTGCGAGGCTGCCGCGCGGATGCCCGGCCAGTTCCGCCTGCCGCGCCGCCACATCGACCTGATGGTAGTGCAGCGCGTGCAGCGTCGCGGCGGTGGGCGAGGGGACCCAGGCGGTGTTGGCTCCGGCGCGCGGATGGCCGATCTTCTGCTCCAGCATCTCTGCCATGCGGTCCGGCGCCGCCCACATGCCCTTGCCGATCTGTGCCCGGCCGCGCAGCCCGCAGGCCAGGCCGATATCGACGTTGCGGTCCTCGTATGCCTTGATCCAGGCGGTGCCTTTCATCTCGTTCTTACGGATCATGGCGCCTGCCTCCATCGAGGTGTGCATCTCGTCCCCGGTGCGGTCGAGGAAGCCGGTGTTGATGAACGCAACCCGGTCCCGGGCCGCGTGGATGCAGGCGGCGAGGTTGGCGCTGGTGCGCCGCTCCTCATCCATGATGCCCATTTTCAAGGTGTTGGGCGCCAGGCCGAGCATCGCCTCGACATTTGAAAAAATCTCGGCGGCGAAGGCGACCTCTTCCGGCCCGTGCATCTTCGGCTTGACAATGTACACCGAACCCGCCCGACTGTTGCGGATTGGGCCGGTGGCGCGCAGGTCGTGCATGGCGATCACCGAGGTTACCGCCGCATCCAACAGACCCTCAGGCACCTGAGCACCATCGGCGGTCAGCACGGCGTCAGTGTACATATGGTGGCCGACGTTGCGGATCAGCATCGTGCTGCGGCCCGGCAGGACCATGGTGCCGCCGTCTGGTGCCGTGTACTCGCGGTCCGGGTTCAGTCGGCGCTCGATGCGCTTGCCGTCCTTCTCCAGCGACGCCGACAGGGTACCCCGCATCAGGCCGAGCCAGTTGCGATACACCGCGACCTTATCCGCCGCATCCACGGCGGCGACGCTGTCCTCGCAGTCCTGGATCGTGCTGATGGCCGATTCTAGCAGCACGTCTGCGACGCCGGCCGAGTCGCCATGGCCGATTGGATGGCTGCGATCGATTTGAATTTCGAGATGCAGGCCGTTGTTCTGCAGCAGGATTGCACTGGGCGCTGCAGGGTCGCCGCGATAGCCCGCGAGCTTGCCCGGCGTCGCCAGGCCGGTCTTGCCATGGCCCGTCAAGACCACCAGCGCGCCATTGTTGACCGCATAGCCGGTCGCGTCCGCATGCGAGCCCTCGGCGAGCGGCGCTGCGAGGTCCAGCACCTGCTTCGCCCGTTTGACCACCGCGGCGCCGCGGACCTTGTTGAAGCCGCGGCCACGCTCCGCCCCGCCGGTCTCCGGCAGCGCGTCCGTGCCATACAGCGCGTCATACAGGCTGCCCCAGCGCGCATTGGCCGCGTTCAGCGCATAGCGGGCGTTCATCACCGGCACGACGAGCTGCGGCCCGGCGATGCTGGCGATCTCGGCATCCACGTTGGCCGTGGCGACCTCGAAGGGCGCAGGCTCCGGCAGCAAATAGCCGATGCCGCGCAGGAAATCCTGGTAGGCCGCTGTGTCATGCGGCTTGGCGGCCTGGGAGAGGTGCCATTCGTCGATCTGCCGCTGCAGCTCGTCGCGCCGGGCGAGCAATTCGGCGTTACGCGGAGCAAGATTCTGTACCATGGCGGCGAAACCGGTCCAGAATGTGCCGGTGGTGACGCCGGTGCCCGGGAGGGCCTCGGCGATGAAGTCATGCAATTCGCTCGCAACCCGCAGGCCAGCGGCGTCGATCCGGTTCATCTGTTGTCCTTACTTCGGTGGGCTCTTATTGGGGCAAGCGCCTGCGAAGTCGAGGGGTTGCGTTCAGCCGTGCTGAGCGCGCCAGGCCGTGTAGGCCGCCAGGGTCTCGGCGTTGGGCGGGTAGGTGCCGGGCAGCGGGGCGCCGGCCGCGATGCGCTGCAGGACGAAGCCCTCCAGGCGCTCCTGCTCGGCGGCCTGCTCGGCGATCTCGTCGGCGATGCCCGCCGGCAGCACGACTACGCCGTCCGCATCGCCGACGATGATGTCGCCGGGATAGACCGCGACGCCGCCGCAGCCGATCGGCGCGTCGATCTCGACCGCATGGTGCAGCACGAGGTTCAGCGGCGCCGAGGGCCCGGCGCAGAACACCGGCAGCGCCATAGCGCCGATCGGGCCGCTGTCGCGCAGCCCGCCATCGGTGACCATGCCGGCCGCGCCGCGCATTTGGAGCCGAGTCATTAGGATTGCGCCGCCGCACGCCGCGCGCGCATCCCCGCGGCAATCCTGCACCAGGACGCAGCCGGGCCGGGCGGTTTCCACCGCCTTGCGCTGCGGGTGCTCCGGGTCGGCGAACACGCCGAGATGGTCGAGGTCCTCGCGCGCCGGGATATAGCGCAGCGTCATGGCGGGGCCGACCATGTTCGGCTTGGGAGGACCGAGCCGGCGGACTCCCTGCATGAAGGCGTTGCGCAGACCGCGCTTGAAAAGCTGGGTGGTGAGCGTGGCGGTGCTAGCCGTCAGCAGGCGGGTCTTGGTATCCGGATGCATGTTCAAACCTCCGTCGTTGCCCCCACTATGCAGCGGCAACCGCGCCAGCAATACTTCCCGGCAACGAAATAAACCGGGGGGACGGCGATGGGCGAGCTCGAGACGACACGGCGGGGGCTGCTGGGCGGCGTGAGCGCAGTCGCTGCGTTGTCCGTCACGGCGGCGGCGCAGCCTGCACAGCCGCTGGTCATCAACGTCGTTGACGTCGCAGGCAACTTGGCCCTTACCCAGGCAGCATTTGAGGCGTATCGCCGCAAGTTCCCGAAGAACGTCTCGCGCTTCGTGTTCAGCAAGGCCCCAGCGCCGGAGCTGCCGGCCAAGCTGCGGGCGCAGCAGGACGCGAACCGAGTCGATATCGACCTGGTGATGACCGGAACCGACGGCCTCTCCGCCGGCATGGGGCAAAATTCGTGGGAACCGCTATTTCCCAACCAAGCGAGCAAGCTGCCCGACCTCGACAAAATTCTGCTGCCGGCGGCGAAGCGGCTGCAGACGCTGGCGGAGAACCAGGGCTGTGTCATCGCCTACTATCCATCGGGGCCGCTGCTGGAATACATGCCGGACAAGGTCAAACAGCCGCCAACGTCAACGGACGAGCTGATGGCGTGGTGCCGGACTAACTCCAAACGTTTTCTCTATGCGCGCCCAGCCAACTCCGGGCCTGGCCGTACATTTATGATGGGCCTGCCGTATTTGCTGGGCGACAGCGCGCCACGCGATCCCATGAATGGCTGGGCCAAGACCTGGGCGTACCTCGCGGCCATGGGCGAGTTCATCGAGTACTACCCGTCCGGCACCGCCGCCACGATGAAGGAGCTGGGCGAAGGCTCGCGCGACATGATCGTCAGCACAACCGGCTGGGACATCAACCCGCGGGTGCTGGGCGTCGTGCCGAAGGAGGCGGAGATCGCCGTGTTGCGCGGCTTCCATTGGGTCAGCGACGCGCAGTTCGCGGCGATCCCGCGGGGCCTGCCGCCCGAGCGCCTCGCCGTGGTGCTCGACGTGATCAGCCACCTGCTCACCAAAGAAAGCCAGGCGGTGACGTTCGACCGCGGCTACCTTTATCCCGGACCCTGCGTCGCCGGGGTCACGATTGACATGGCGCCGCAGCAGAGCCAGGACGACATCCGCGAGTTCGGCCGGCCCATGTATGAAAAGCTGATCGCCGACGTGCCGATCGAGCTGCCGCTCGACGCCGACAAGATGGTCTATGCCTTCCGCCGCTGGGACGAGCAGGTGGGCATCAAGACGGCCAAATAGCGTGGCGCTGGCATCCCGCGATTTCCGCGAGCTTCGGCTGGAGGGCGTAAGCCGCGATTTCGGATTGCTGAACGCGCTGCGCGACATCAACCTGACCGTAGCGCGCGGGGAGTTCATCGCCCTGCTGGGCCCGTCCGGCTGCGGCAAGAGCACGGCACTGAATTGCCTGGCCGGACTGCTGCCGCTGACCGGCGGGGCGGTGTGGCTGGACCAGACCCGCATCGACACCCTGGCCCCAGAGGCGCGCGGCTTCGGCATGGTGTTTCAGAACTACGCGCTGTTCCCGCACATGTCGGTCCGCCGCAACATCGGTTTTGGCTTGCGGATGCAGCGAAGGCCGCGGGCGGAGATCGACCGGCGGGTGGAGGAGGCGCTGGCCCTGGTGCGGCTTACGGCGCAATCGGAGAAACTGCCCGGCCAGATCAGCGGCGGGCAGCAGCAGCGCGTCGCGATCGCCCGCGCCATCGTCGTCGAGCCGCCGCTGGTGCTGATGGACGAGCCGCTGAGCAACCTCGACGCCAAGCTCCGGCTGGAAATGCGGGCGGAGATCCGCCGCATCCATGGCCTGCTGGGCAGCTCGACCATCTATGTCACGCACGACCAGGACGAGGCGCTGTCGCTCGCCGACCGCATCGTCGTGCTGCGCGACGGCGCCGTGCGGCAGATCGGCACGCCGGAGGAGCTGTATAAGCGCCCGGCCCACGCCGACGTCGCGGAGTTCATGGGTTTTCGCAATCTGCTGCCGGTGCGCATGTCTGGCGGTTCCGTGACGGTGGCGGGCGTCGCGATGCCGGCCACGCCGATCGATCTGGCCAGCGACGGCGACGGATTGGCGGCGATCCGGCCCGACGACCTGCTGGCAGTGTCGGACGGCCCGTTGCCGGCCACCGTCGTCTCGGCCGAGTATCGCGGCCGCGACTTCTACGGCATCGCCCGGGCGGCGGACGGGACCGAGCTGCATTTCCGCGCAGAGCACCGGGTCGCTGCCGGCGACGCCATCCGCCTGGGCGTTGAGACTGGCCGCGTGCTGGTGTTCGCCGCATGAGCGTGCCGCTCCGGCTGCGGCTGGCGCAGCGCGGGCTGGACAGCACGACCCTGCTGATCGCGCCGGCGGCGCTGTTTGTCGTGGCGCTGTTCGTCTATCCGTTCCTATATGGCCTGGTGCTGTCGTTCCAGCCGAAAACCGGCGGGATGTTCGCCAACTACGCCCGTTTCTTCTCCGACCCGTTCCTGTACGACACCGTGTCCCGCACGCTGTGGATCGCCGTGCCGGTCACGCTGCTGAACCTGCTGGTCGCCGTGCCTGTCGCTATGCGGGTGCGGCGGATGCGGCGGCAGCGGCTGCTGACCACGATCCTGGTGATCCCCATCACGCTCGGGACCGTGCTGGTGGCGGAGGGTTTGCTGAACTATCTGGGGCCGCAGGGCTGGCTGAACCGAGCGCTGATCTGGGCCGGTCTGGCGGATGCGCCCGTGCGCCTGGTGCACAACTACTGGGGCGTCTTTTTGTCCTTGGTGATCACCGGCTTCCCGTTCACCTTCCTGCTGACGCTGTCCTACGTCACCGGGATTGACCCGGCGCTGGAGCAGGCCGGCGCCATGCTCGGCGCGCGGGCGCGGGCGCGCTTCGCCCACATCGTGCTGCCGCTGCTGATGCCGGGGCTCGCGATCACCTTCTGCCTATCCTTCGTCCAGGCGTTCTCGGTGTTCCCCTCCGCGGTGCTGCTGGGCGCCCCGGCGGGCCCGACGCGGGTCATCTCGATCGCCGCCTACACGGCGGCGTTCGAAGAGTACGACTACGCCATGGCGTCGGCCATCGCCATGGTGATGGCTGCGGCGCAGGTCGGGACCGTGATCCTGGTGCTGTTGCTGCGCCGCCTGTTCTACAGCGGCCCGGTCAGCGGCGGGAAGGGTTGATGCAGCGCTCCTTATCCGAGCGGCTGTGGACGACTGCGGTGTGGGCCGTGGTTATCTTTTTTGTCGTGAACCTGTTCGCGATGATCGGCACCGTCGTGCTGCAGTCCTTCGCCACCCGCTGGCTCGGCACCTGGCTGCCGGTGGCCTACACCGCGCGCTGGTACGGCTCGGCCTGGGACGAGTTTCAGCTTGAGGACGTGCTGCTCGTCACCTTTCAGGCCGTGGGCGCTGTCGTGCTGGCGTCGGGCCTGCTCGGCGTGCCGGCCGCCTATGCCCTGGCCCGGCGCGAGTTCCCCGGCAAGCGCTTCATTATGCTGCTGTTCCTGCTGCCGATGCTGGTGCCGCCGATCACCTACGGCATCCCGATGGCGACGGTGCTGTACCGGGCGGGCATCGCCGGCACGATCTGGGGCGTGATCCTGTCCAACCTGGTGCCGACGGTGCCGTTCGTGATCTTCGTCATGGTGCCGTTTATCGAGCAGATCGACCCGCGGATCGAGGCGGCGGCCCGGGTGTTCGGCGCCGGCACTGGCCGCCTGTTCCTGCACGTTTTGCTGCCCTTGCTAGCGCCCGGAATCCTGGCGGCGCTGCTGCTGGTGCTGGTCCGCACCATCGCGATGTTCGAGCTGACCTTCCTGACGGCGGGCCCGGACAGCCAGACCTTGGTCGTCGCTTTGTACTACGCCGTGTTCGCCGCTGGGGTGCGCTCGACGCAGAGCATCAACGCGATGGCCGTCATCTACATGGCGACGACGCTGCTCTGGCTGCTGGTGGCGCTGCGCTTCGTGAACCCGACGCAGATCGTGACGCGGGCGAGGCGGGAGGGTGCTTAGGATCTCGACTGCAACCGTGTTAGAAATTACTACTTAGCCGAAACAACAAAGTCGGTGTGGAGTAGTGAAGAACCTACTTGTCCAAATATTGAAGGATTTGATCCAGACATTTTGATCTGTGTCGTCCGCCATCTCGAAGGTCCATTGTCGATTCGGTGGTTGGAGCGCAACGCCAAAGCAGCCTCCGTAACGAATGGTTAAATATCGTGTATTGTCGCAGTCACAGCAAGCGACTCGCGTGCGCCGCTCTTTTTGTAGGCCTCGTTTTTTCCATCAGAGCCAACGCCGAGGACTGGCTGACATTCGGAAAATCCGCGCAGCGGCAAGGCTATAACGGGCAAGAAGCCACCCTGAACGCGCAGACCGTCCCTGGGCTGCAAAAGTATTGGCAGTATCCCATGAACGGGCCGATCCTGACGCAGCCGCTGCTTGCAAGCGGCATCCCACTTGATGACGGCACTGGAACCGGCAACACGGTCCCGGCCGATCTGGTCTATGTTGCCGACGTGACCGGCCTCGCTGCCGCTTTCGATGCCGGCGGCGCCGGCAGGGTATGGGCGACCCAGTTGCCAGCGCCGCAAACCTTCTGCGGCACTGCGCCAAATGGTGCGAGCGGCGTCATGGGCACGCCGGTGATCGACAAGGTGCTCAACCGCATGTGGCTGGTCCCCGGCGACGGCACGCTATGGGCGCTCACCCTGGATACCGGCACCCTGCTGCCGGGCTATCCCCTGCAGATCATCGACCCAAGCACCCCAAATGGCAGCTCGTTCGATTACGGCGCCCTGACCTATGCCAACGGATCGGTTTACGTGCCGACGGCTGGCCTGTGCGATGTGCCGCCCTACCACGGCCAGCTCATCAAGGTCACGGTCGGCACCAACGGGACCGATGCGCCGCAAGTCACCGCTCGCTGGTTTCCGACTGGCGCGACCGGACCGGACGGCGGCGGCATCTGGAGTTTCGGCGGCGCTTCCGTTGAGCCAGACGGCTCGGCCATCTACGTTGCAACCGGCAACTCCCTGGCGGCGCCGGAGAACGGCGTCTTCGCGGACCAGGTCGTGAAGCTAGACCCGAACCTGCAGCTTTTGGCCGCCAACGCGCCCAGCCTGAATGGCCTCGACACCGATTTCGGCGCAACACCTATGCTGTATCAGGCGGCAAACTGCCCGCCGCAGATGGCGGTGATGAATAAGACGGGAGAGCTGTTCGTTTATAACCGGGACGCCGCAGCCCTGGCAGCAGGCCCGCTGCAGCGCATTGCGGTCACGCAGAACATTGCACCCGATGGCGACTTCATCGGCCTGCCCGCCTATGATCCGGTAGCCCAGCAGCTCTATCTCGGCAATCCGAAGGATGACCTGTCAGGCACCTATCCGCATGGGCTGCTGGCTTTCGGAGTGGCCAATGACTGCACGCTGTCACTGCAGTGGCAGCAGACGGTCGGGCTCAACGCGTTGGCGGGGCATGACAATCCAATGATCCCGCCGATGGTGGCGAACGGCGTAGTTTACTACGCGACGGGCCTTGCAAGCTCCGTCTTCGCCTTCGACGCCGCTGGCAACTATCTTTGGGATAGCGGACAGCAGGTCAACGGTCCTGTCTTCATCTCGCCCACCATCGTCAACGGCCTGCTGCTCGTTGCTGACTACGCTGGCAACCTGACCGCCTTCGGCCCATGAGGCCGATCTGGCATAATTGGCCTCAGTCGATGATATCAGCGCACGCATCCGTCGGCGCCGCCGCAATGTGGCCCACAACCGGCACGATCTTCAACGCCGCCGAGGTGATGCGGCAGGGCGCTGCAACCAGGCCGCAGCCGGACAGGATCAGCAGGGACAGCAGCAGGGCAGTTCGTATCATCGCCAGAGCCTACGCCTCCAACTCCTCGCGCATCAACTCCAATGCGAGCCAGCGCTCCTCCGCCTCGGCGAGGCTGGCCTGCGCTTGGGCCAAGGCTCCGGTCGTGGTGCGGAAGGCGGCCGGGTTGCGGCGATACAGATCGGGGTCGGCGAGCGTCTTCTGCAGGGCCGTGATCTTGGCCTCGGTCGCCGACATCTGCGCCGGCAGCGTTTCCAGCGCGTGCTTGTCCTTGAAGGTCATCTTGCGGCTGCTGGGCGCACGCGACAGCGATTTCGGACCGCTGCTCCGGGCGCGCTCCAACGCCGCCGCTTCAGGTTGGCCACGCTGGAGCAGCATATCGCTGTAGCCGCCGGCGTACTCCACCCAGCGCCCGGCGCCCTCGGCGGCCAGGGTGCTCGTTACCACGCGGTCGAGGAAATCGCGGTCGTGGCTCACCAGCAGGACGGTGCCGGGATACTCCGACAGCATCTCCTGCAGTAGGTCGAGCGTCTCCAGGTCCAGGTCGTTGGTCGGCTCGTCCAGCACCAGCAGGTTGGACGGCCGAGCCATCGCGCAGGCCAGCATCAGCCGGCCGCGCTCGCCGCCGGACAGCACTCCGACCGGGGTGCGGGCCTGCTCGGGCTTGAACAGGAAATCCTTCATGTAGCCGATCACGTGCCGCGGCACGCCGGCCACCACGACCGTATCGCCGCCGCCCGCGGTCAGCGTGTCCGACAGGGTGGCGTTCGGGTCGAGGCTGGCGCGCTGCTGGTCGAGCGTCACCTCCGCGAGATTGGTGCCCAGCTTGACCTCGCCGCTATCCGGCTGGTCGACGCCGGTCAGCAATTTCAACAACGTCGTCTTGCCGGATCCGTTGGGGCCGACGATGCCCAGCCGGTCGCCGCGCAATACCCGCAGCGTAAGGTCGCGTACAACGGGTGTCCCGTCGAACGCCTTGCTGACATGCTCGGCGACGGAGACCAGCTTGCCCGACAGGTCCGCCTCGGTCGCGA
>JANXVC010000454.1 GCA_025351925.1 Rhodospirillales bacterium
GGTGGTCATGTGGTAGTCGCGGGCAAACGAGGTGGTGGACAGGTTCTCCATCCGGTCCTCCACCCACTTCACCGGCAGGCCGGTCACGATCGAGGCGACGATCGAGCAGACGTAGCCGGAATACACGCCGACCTTGTTGCCGAAGCCGCCGCCGATGTCGGGTGCGATCACGTGGATCTTGTGCTCGGGGATCTTCGACAGGATCGAGGCGACGGTACGCACGACGTGCGGCGCCTGGAACGTGCCGTATAGGGTCAGCTCGCCCTTGATCTTGTCGAACGCCGCGAGGCACTGGCAGGTCTCGAGCGGCGAGGGGTGCGTCCGGTGATAGGACAGCATCTCCTTGACCGTGACATCGGCCGCCGTGAACGCCGCGTCGGTCGCGGCCTGGTCGCCCACGATCCATTCGAATACGTGGTTGTGGTGCTTGCGCGGTCCGTGCGCGCCCACGGTCTTGCCCGCGAGGTCCGGACGCAGCACCGGCGCCTCGGGCAGCATCGCCTTGAAGGGATCGACGACGACGGGGCACTCCTCGTACTCGACGTCGATCAGCTGGATCGCGTCGTCGGCGATGTAGCGGTCCTCGGCGACGACGAAGGCGATCTCCTGATTTTGAAACGACACGATGCCGTCCGCCAGCACCGCCTGGACGTCGCCGGCGAGCGTCGGCATCCAGTGCAGGCCGAGCGGCTTGAGGTCCTCGGCCGTCAAGACCGCGATGACGCCGGGCAGTGCCAGCGCGCGGGAGGCGTCGATGCGCTTGATCCGGGCGTGCGGATACTGCGACCGCACGAAGTCGCCGTGCAGCATGCCCGGCAGTTTCATGTCATCGACGAAACTGCCTCGGCCCTGGGTGAAGCGGACGTCCTCGACGCGCTTGCGCTTGCAGCCCATGCCTTCGAGACGCGCTTCCCGCATTTCCGGGGTAATCGTCATCTCGTTCATTCTGCGGCGTCCTGAAGGGTGCGGCCGTTCAGCGTGGCGGCGGCGTGCTGGATCGATTTCACGATGTTTTGGTAGCCGGTGCAGCGGCAGAGGTTGCCGGAGATGCCGTAGCGGATCTCCTCCTCGGTCGGGTCGGGCGTCTCGCTCAGCAGCACCTTGGCCCGCATCAGCATTCCCGGCGTGCAGTAGCCGCACTGCAGCCCATGCATCTGGCGAAAACCTTCTTGAAGCGCGTGCAGGGTGCCGTCGGCGTTGGCGAGGCCCTCGACCGTGTTGACGCTGGACCCGTTGGCCTGAATCGCGAACATGGTGCAGCACTTTACCGACTGGCCGTCAATCTCGACAGTGCAGGCGCCGCAGTGCCCGGTCTCACAGCCGATGTGCGCGCCGGTGAGGCCGATGTCCTCGCGCAGGAAGTGGATGAGCAGGGTGCGCGGCTCGACGAAGCGCTGAATTTTCTTGCCGTTGATCACCAGGGAAACAGCAAGCTTCTCGATCTCGGCCATGCGTCAGCCTCCTATGCGGGCGCGTGCGGCCGCCTTCATGAGCGCGCGGGACACCATCACGCCCGTCATCTCGCGGCGGTATTCGGCCGTGCCGCGGCCGTCGGTGGCGGGGTCGGTGATGGCCTTGGCCGCCGCCGCCGCGCGTTTGACGGTCGCGGCATCCAGGGTCGAGCCGAGCACGATGGCGCCCGCCGCCTCGGCGAACAGCGGGGTCGCGGCGACATTGGTGAGCGCAATCGACGCCGTCGCGACCCGGCCGTCCACCAGGGTCAGCACCACCGCCGCGGCGGCGGTGGCATAATCCCCGATCTTTCGCTTCAGCTTCTCATATGCATAGCCGTGGCCCAGCGGCGGGACCGGGATCGACACGCCGGTCAGCAGCTCGCCTTGGCCAAGGGCGGTAAAATAGGCGCCCTGGTAGTAGTCCCGCGCCGGCACTAGGCGCGAACCGGCGGGCCCCTCCAGAAGGTAGGTGGCGTTGAGGCAATGCATGAGCGCCGGCATGTCGTTGCCCGGGTCGCCGTTCGCGACGTTGCCGCCTAGCGTGCCCTTTGAGCGGATTTGCGGGTCGGCGACCTGCAGCGCCGTCTCGCGGAGGATAGGCAGGCGGCGAAGCAGCAGCTCGGAGTTGATCAGCTCGGCCTGGGTCACCGTGGCACCGATGGTGATCGTGGCGCCATTGTCGCGGATCTCCTTGAGGCCAGCGACGCCGGCGAGGTCCACGAGGTGCTCGGGCGTCGCCATGCGCAGCTTCATCATGGGAATCAGACTATGGCCGCCGGCGAGCGGGCGCGCCTCGTCGCCGAGCCGGACGAGCAGGCCGACCGCCTCCGCAACGCTCGATGGCCGGTAATAGGCGAAGGGACCTGGGATCACGCTTCCTCCTGCGGCCTTGTTGCTAACGGCCATGGCAGCGCGTGGCCCCGGATCGGGCGTCGCGCATTATTTGAGAAGCGTATCTTAGGGATCGACGGGCAGCAACCGGTTGCGGGTAGCCAACGCGGGCCGCAACGGTAATACTCGCGCGGTGACCCCAACCGATGCGGTGTCGCCAAATCAATGCGGCGCCTGGTCAGGGTGCCGCTTACGGAGGAAAGCATGCACCTCACCCGCACCCTTGCAGCGGCTGCCGTCGTTTCTGGCCTGCTCGCGGCCCCCGTTGCGGCGGGAACCATCGTCTTCAACACCGACACCTCGGACCCGCAGCCCAAGGCGGCCTTCGAGGCTGTCGTCAAGCAGTTCGAGGCCGAGAACCCCGGCGTCACCGTCAAGATGAACGTCTATGACCACGAGAGCTACAAAAGCTCGATCCGCAACTGGCTGACCTCCGCCCCGCCTGACGTGGCGCTGTGGTATTCCGGCGCGCGCATGCGGCAGTTCGTGACGCCAGGGTTGCTTGAGGACGTGAGCGCGCTGTTCACGCCGGAGACGCGGGTACAGTTCTCGCCGAAGGTGCTCGACACCGTCACCGTCGATGACAAGCAGTTCGGCGTGCCGTACAGCTACTACCAATGGGGCCTGTTCGCCCGCACCGACCTGCTGCAGAAGGCCGGGGTCGGCGATATCAAGACCTGGGACGACCTGCTCGGCGCCTGCGACAAGCTGCGGGCGGCTGGAATCGAGCCGGTGGACCTCGGCAGCAAGGATTTGTGGCCGACCGCCGGATGGTTCGACTACATCGACCTGCGCCTCAACGGCTATGAGTTCCACACGCAGCTTACTGAGGGCCGGGTGAGCTGGCAGGACCCGAAGGTGCGCGACGTGTTCGCGCACTGGAAGCAGCTGCTCGACCACCAGTGCTTTATCAAGAACCACACCAGCCTGTCATGGCAGGAGAGCCAGAGCCTGCTGTATCAGGGCAAGGCGGGCATGATGCTGATCGGCAACTTCATCACCCAGGGCATTCCGGCCGACGCTGCGGCCAACATCGGCTTCATGACCTTTCCGACCATCACTGCCGGGCTGCCGCAGACCGAGGAGGCGCCGATTGAGAGCATCAACATCCCGACGGGCGCCAAGAACAAGGCCGACGCCATGAAGCTGCTGGCGTTCATGATGCGCGCCGACGTGCAGACGACGGTCAACAAGACGTTGAGACAGCTTCCGGCCAACAACCAGGCGCAGGTCAGCGATGACCGCTATCTCAAGGCCGGCGCGGCGCAGCTGGGCACGGCGGTGCACCTGACGCAGTTCCTCGACCGCGACACCAGCGAGGACCTGGCGACCATCGCGATGAAAGGCTTCCAGGAGTTCATGGTGAAGCCGGAGCGCCTGGACGCCGTGCTCGCCAACATCGAGCGCGCCCGCAAGCGCATCTACGCCTCCAACTAGCGCGCGGCGGGGCCGATGTCCGCGACGGTTGGCCGCATTGCGGTGGCTGGCCCAGTGCCGGCCACCTGGTGGCGCCGGCATCAGATGGCGCTGGCGCCGGCGATCCTGCTGGCGCCCGCCTGCCTGCTGTTCGCCCTGTTCGTCATCTGGCCGATCGCCGACAGCCTGTGGGTTAGCTTGCATGACTGGGACGGCATCAAGCCGATGCGTTTCGTCGGTTTCGGCAACTACACTGAGCTGTTCACCGACGACGTGTTCTACACGTCGCTCGTCAACAACGTGCTGTGGCTGGTCGCCTTCATGCTGGCCCCGGTATTCGGCCTGGCGCTCGCTTTGCTGTTAAACCAAACCCTATTCGGCATGCGATTGGTGAAATCGCTCTTCTTCTTCCCGTTTGTCATTAGTCAGGTCGTGGTCGGCCTGGTGTTCGGCTGGTTCCTCAACGCCGATTTCGGGCTGCTGAATGTTCTGCTGGGGTTCATCGGCCTGCCGCCGGTCGATATCCTCGGCGACGAGCGCTGGGCGACGTTCGGCGTCATGGCGGCGGGCCTGTGGCCGCAGACCGCGTATTGCATGATCCTGTACCTGACCGGCCTCACCGCGATCAACCCGGAGCTGGTGGAGGCGGCGCGGCTCGACGGCGCGCGCGGCTGGCGCCTGCTGCGCCACGTGATCCTGCCGCAGCTCCGCCCGGCGACCTTCATCGCCATCGTCGTCTGCGTCGTGGGCGCGCTGCGCAGCTTCGACCTGGTGTCGATCATGACCAAGGGCGGGCCGTACGACAGCTCCTCGGTGCTGGCGTTCTACATGTATCAGCAGACCTTCGCCTCGTTCCGCTACGGCTACGGGGCAGCGATCGCGACGGTGCTGTTTTTGATTATGGACGTGTATATCGCCTTCTTCCTAGTGTCCCTGCTGCGCCGGGAGCGCCGCTGACCATGTTCCCGACGCCCTTGCAGAAACAATCGCCGGGTGCGCGGGGGCTTTATCGGGGCGTGGTGTCCATCAGCCTGCTGGTCTGGCTGCTGCCGCTGTTCGCCATCGCGCTGACCTCGACCCGCTCGCTCGACGACCTCAGCCGCGGCAACTACTGGGGCTGGCCCACCGACCTGCGCATCGCTGAGAACTACACCGCGGTGTTCACCTCGTCCCCAATGGGCCGCTATCTGCTCAACAGCGTGGTGATTACCTTGCCGGCGGTGGCGGGCACGCTTGCGGTCTCGACCATGGCCGGCTTCGCTCTGGCGCAATACCGGTTTCGCGGCAACATCGCGCTGTTCGCGACCTTCATTGCCGGCAACTTCGTGCCGTTCCAGGTACTGATGATCCCGGTGCGCAACCTGTTCGTCCACGTGATCCCGCTTTACGACACGGTGTGGGCGCTCGTGCTGTTCCACATCGCGTTCCAGACCGGCTTCTGCACGCTGTTCATGCGCAACTTTATCCGCGAGCTGCCGGAC
The DNA here is from genome assembly GCA_025351925.1 of Rhodospirillales bacterium. Taxonomy (GTDB): domain Bacteria; phylum Pseudomonadota; class Alphaproteobacteria; order Acetobacterales; family Acetobacteraceae; genus CAHJXG01. Next base: position 5,243 of record JANXVC010000454.1, read on the forward strand.
GCGCTGGTCGAGGCGGCGCGGATCGAGGGCGTCGGCGAGCTGCGCATCTTCTGGCACGTCGTGCTGCCGCTGGTGCGCCCGGCGCTGGCGGCGCTCGCGGTGCTGGAGTTCACCTTCATCTGGAACGACTATTTTTGGGCGCTGGTGCTGGTGCAGAGCGACACCGCACGCCCGGTCACCGCGGGGCTGCAGGCGCTGGCCGGGCAGTGGCTCGCCTCGTGGCAGCTGATGAGCGCCGGCGCGCTGATCGCCGCCGCGCCGTCGATCGTCATCTTCTTTGCCATGCAGCGGCACTTCATCGCCGGGCTGACGCTCGGCGCGGTGAAGGAGTAGCGATGCGTCTCGACGGGCTGCACACGACGCTGCTGCTGGCCCTGCGTCCGGAGGGATTGCCGGAGATCGTCCATTGGGGCCCGCGGCTGCCGCCCGGCGACACGGCGGCGCTGCGTGACCGTGCCCCGGCGCGGAACCTGCTGGACGACGACGTCGCCGAGGCCTCGCTGTTCCCGACGCTCGGCGCCGGGCTGTTCCGCACGCCGGCGCTGGCTGTACATCGCGACGGGCGGGATTGGTCGGCAGCGTTCGGCGAGGTCACGCCCGAGGCCAATGCGGACGGCGTGCTGACGATCGCGGCGCACGATCGGGTCGCCGGCCTGCGCATTGTGATCAAGCTCGCCCTGCCGCCGGACGGCGATGTGCTGACGATGCGTGCAACGCTGACCAACGCAGGCGAGGCATCGCTCACGGTCGAGCATCTCGCCGCCGGCACGCTCCGCATCCCGCCCGAGGCGACGGAGCTGCGCACCTATGGCGGACGCTGGGCGCATGAGTTTACCGAAGCCCGCTCCGCGCTGCCGGACGGCGCGCTGCTGCTGGAGAACCGGCGCGGACGCACCTCGCACGACCGCTTCCCGCTGCTGATCGCATCCACGCCGGGCTGCGGCGAGCAGGACGGCGCGGCGTGGGGTGTGCATTTGGGATGGAGCGGCAACCATCGCATGGTGGCCGACCGGCTCGGCGACGGATCGCTGCTGGTGAGCGGCGGCGAGCTGCTGATGCCAGGCGAAGTCACGCTGGCGCCCGGTGCGAGCCTGGCGACCCCGACCCTGTACGCCGCGTGGTCCAATGCGGGCCTGGCCGGGCTGTCGCGGGCGTTCCAGGCCTATGCGCGCCGCCACCTGCTGCGGCTTGCGACCCCGCGCCCGGTCACGCTTAACACCTGGGAGGGCACCAATTTTGCCCATGATGAGGCGCGGCTGATGCAGGAGGCGACCGCGGCGGCGGCGCTCGGCATCGAGCGGTTCGTGCTCGATGACGGCTGGATGCCGGGACGCGACCATGAGCGCGCGGGCTTGGGCGACTGGACGGCCGACCCGCGCAAGTATCCGAACGGCCTTGGCCCCCTGGCGCGCCATGTGACTGGGCTTGGCATGCAGTTCGGGCTGTGGGTGGAGCCGGAGATGGCCAATCCCGACAGCATCGTGCTGCGCGAGCACCCGGATACCGCGCTGGCGCTGGCCGGCCGGCCGCTCCGCCTTTCGCGAAATCAGCTTGTGCTGGATCTGAACCGGACAGAGGTCTGGCTGCGCGTCCATGCAGCGCTCGATACGCTGCTGCGCGAGGCGCCGATTGCCTACCTGAAATGGGACATGAACCGCGATTTGGTCGCCGCTGGCGATGCGGCGGGACGGCCGGCCAGCCGCGCCCAGGTGCTCGCGACCTACGCGATGCTGGACCGCCTGCAGACGGATCACCCGGCGTTGGAGATTGAGAGCTGCGCGTCCGGCGGCGCGCGCGCCGATTGGGGCGTGCTCGCCCGCACACAGCGCGTCTGGACGTCGGACTGCACCGACGCGCTGGAGCGCTTGCGTATCCAGCGCGGGGCCGCGCGGCTGCTGCCGCCCGAAACAATGGGCGCGCATGTTTCGGACAGCCCGAACCACCAGACTGGGCGGCGGCACACGCTGGCGTTCCGCGCTGGCGTGGCCCTGCTGTACCATTTTGGCATCGAGCTCGATCCGCTGACGCTGGACGACGCGGAGCGGGAGGAGCTCGCCGGCTGGATCGCGCTGCACAAGCGCCTGCGCCCGCTCCTGCACGCCGGGCTGCACGTGGCGGGGGACCCGATCGACGGCCGCACGCTGACCGGAGTGGTCGCGCCGGACGCAGATCATGCGGTCTATCTGGTGGCGCAGGAGGCGGACCCTGCGCGCCCGCACCCGGCGCCGCTGCGCCTGCCGGGCCTCCGCGCCGACGCACAGTACCGGCTGCGCATTCCGGCGCCGCAACGCCCAGACGGCAAGATCTCGGCCACGCATCACGCTTTGTATGCCGAGGGTGTCGTCATCGCCGGCGGCATCCTCGCCCATGCCGGCCTCACGCCGCCGCCGCTGCAGCCGGAGACGGCGATCATCCTCGAACTGCACCGGGAGCCCTGAATGGCCGAGGTCTCGCTGCGCGGCGTGCGCAAGTCGTTCGGCCCGGTCGATGTCATCAAGGGCATCGACCTCGATGTCGCGCATGGCGAGTTCTGCGTGTTCGTCGGGCCGTCCGGCTGCGGCAAATCGACGCTGCTGCGGCTGATTGCCGGGCTTGAGGACATCACCGAGGGGACCCTCGACATCGGCGGCGCAAACATGACGCGCGTCCCGCCGGCCAACCGCGGTATCGCCATGGTGTTCCAGTCTTACGCGCTCTATCCGCACATGACGGTACGCGACAACATCAGCTTCGGCCTGCGCATGGTGGACACCCCGAAGCCGGTCATCACAGCACGGGTGGCAGAGGCGGCGCGGCTGCTACAATTAGAAACCTACCTCGACCGCAAGCCGTCGCAGCTTTCCGGCGGGCAGCGGCAGCGGGTGGCGATCGGGCGCGCCATCGTCCGCGAGCCCGAGGTGTTCCTGTTCGACGAGCCGCTGTCCAATCTCGACGCGGCGCTGCGCTCGCAGACCCGGGTCGAGCTGCTGAACCTGCACCAGACGCTGGGCGCCACGATGATCTACGTCACGCACGACCAGGTCGAGGCGATGACCATGGCCGACAAGATCGTGGTGCTGCAGGCCGGCCAGATCGAGCAGGTCGGCAGCCCGCTCGAATTGTATGAACGCCCGCGCAACCTGTTCGTGGCGGGCTTCATCGGCTCGCCGCGCATGAACACGATCCCTGGCCGGATTGCCACCGTGATCGACGGCGCGGCGCGGCTGGAACTGCCCGGCGGGGCGATCACGCACGTGCAGCTCAACGGCACGCGGCTCGCCCCCGGCCCGGTGCTGCTCGGCGTCCGCCCGGAACATATCATGGTTGATGATCCCGGGACTTCGGGCGAAGGCCTCGCGGGGACGGTCACACTGGCCGAGCATCTCGGCGCCGAGACTATCCTGCATATCGAGATGGCCCATGGCCCGGTCCTGGTGGCCCGCGCCGATGGCCGCGCGCCGCAGCGGATCGGCCAGCCGGTGACGCTGACCCTCGATCCGCGCTTTTGCCACCTGTTCGACCCCGCCGGTCCCGCGCTGATGAACGCGCCCGGCTGACGGAGGGACCGCCCATGCTCGGCGTATGCTACTATCCCGAACACTGGCCGGAAGCTTGGTGGGCCGACGATGCTCGGCAGATGCGCGAGCTGGGCATCACCTATGTCCGCATCGCCGAGTTCGCCTGGAGCCGCATCGAGCCGGCGCCGGGCCGCTTCGAGTGGGGCTGGCTCGACCGCGCGGTCGCGACGCTGGGCGACGCCGGGCTGCGCATTGTCATGTGCACGCCGACCGCGACGCCGCCGAAATGGCTGATCGACGCGCATCCCGGCATCCTGCCGACGGACGCCCAGGGCCGCCCGCGCGGCTTCGGCAGCCGGCGGCACACGACATTCAGCTCGGGCGCCTGGCTGGAGGCGAGTCGTGCCGTCACCGAGGCGGTCGCCGCCCGCTACGGCGCGCATCCGGCGGTCGCTGGCTGGCAGATCGACAACGAGTTCGGCTGCCACGACACGGTGCTGTCCTATGGGCCCGAGGACCTGCGCGCGTTCCACGAATGGCTGCGCCGCCGCTACCAGGACCCCGAGCGGCTGAACGAGGCCTGGGGCAACGTGTTCTGGTCGATGGAGGTGGCGTCATTTGACGAGGTGAGCCTGCCGGCCGGCGCCGTGACCGAGACCAACCCGGCGGCGCGGCTGGACTTTTGGCGCTTCGCCTCCGATCAGGTTGTGGCCTACGCCGCGATGCAGGCGGCCATCCTCCGCGCGCATTCGCCGGGCCGGTTCGTCACCCACAACTTCATGGGCCGGTTCATCGGGTTCGATCACTGGAAGCTCGGCGCCGAGCTCGACTTCGCAACGTGGGACAGTTACCCGCTGGGCTTCACCGAACAACGCGAGCTGCCGGACGACGTGCGGGCGATGTTCGCCGAGACCGGGCACCCCGACATGGCGGCGTTCCACCACGACCTGTATCGCGGCGTCGGCCGTGGCCGCTGGTGGGTGATGGAACAGCAGCCCGGCCCGGTGAACTGGGCGCCGTGGAACCCGGTGCCGAAGCCCGGCATGGTGCGGCTGTGGACCTGGGAGGCCCTGGCGCACGGGGCCGAGGTGGTCAGCTATTTCCGCTGGCGGCAGGCGCCGTTCGCGCAGGAACAGATGCACGCGGGCCTGCACCGCCCCGACCGCGTGCGCTCGCCAGGCGGTGAGGAGGCGGCGCAAGTCGCGGCCGAACTCGCGGCGCTCGCCTTGCCGGACGGGGCGCGGGCGCCGGTGGTGCTGGTGTTCGACTACGAGGCGGCGTGGGTGACCAGCATCCAGCCGCAGGGGCAGGATTTCAACTACGTGGAGCTGTGCCTGCGCTGGTACGAGGCGGCACGGCGCTGCGGGCTGGACATCGACATCGTGCCGCCGGGTGCGCCGCTCGCGGGCTATGCGGCGGTGCTGGCGCCCTGTTTGCCGATCGTTACCGAGGCCGCGCGCGCCGCGTTCGAGGCGGCGGACGGCATGCTGCTGTTCGGCCCGCGTACCGGCAGCAAGACCGCGACCTTCTCGATCCCGCCCGAGCTGCCACCGGGTCCGCTCCGGGCGCTGCTGCCGATGCGGGTGATCCAGGTCGCCTCGCTGCGCCCGGGCCTGCGCCACGCCGTAGCCGGTCACGTGGCTGGGACGATGGAGCGCTGGCGGGAGTGGGTCGAGCCGGGCGAGGGGACGGAGGCGCTGGCCCGCTTCGCCGACAACACGCCGGCGCTGCTTCGCGCCGGCCGGGCGCACTATCTTGCAGGCTGGCCGGATGCCGCATTGCTCAATGCCACGATGCGCCGCGTGCTGGGGATTGCCGGGCTGACGTTGTTGGACCTGCCGCCGGGCGTGCGGCTACGCCGGCGCGGCGACCTCACGTTCGCGTTCAACTACGGGCCGGAGCCCTGGACCGCGCCGGACGCGGGGAGCCTGATCCTGGGCGACTGCATTGTGCCGCCGCAGGGCACCGCGGTTTGGAAAGCCTGATAAACGCTACGCCGGCCCCGCCAGAAAGCGCCGCGCCCCTTCCGCCAGCACCCGCATGCCCATCGCCAGGTCCTCGGGCGCCGTGTCCTCGGCCCAATGGTGACTGATCCCGCCGATCGACGGCACGAACAGCATCGCCGATGGCATTATCGGCGCCATGTACTGCGCATCGTGTCCCGCGCCGCTCGGCATATGCCGCCACTTGCTCGGCGCCAGGCTCTCGGCGGCCCCGGCCAGCGCGGCCTGCCAGGCAGGGTCGCACAGCGCCGGCGTTGATTGGCCGATCACCTTCAGCGTCGCCACGCAGCGCTCCCGCCGGTTGCTCTCCTGCACGCCGCGCCGCAGCAGCGCGTCCAGCCGCTCCAGCACCTCCACCGAGATGTCGCGGAACTGGAACAGCACCTCCGCCCTGCCCGGAATGATCGACGCCGCCCCAGGCGACAGCGCGATCCGCCCGCAGGTCCAGACCGTCCGCTCCGCGCAGTGCTTCGGGAACTCCGCATCGATCCAGGCCAGCAGCCGCACCGCCGCCAGCCCCGCGTCCCGCCGCTCCGCCATTGTGGTGCCGCCCGCGTGGTCCTGCTGGCCCTCGAAAACGATGCGGTATTGCCAGATCGCCACGATGCCGGTCACCACGCCGATCTGCTCGCCCGCCGCCTCCAGCGTGGTGCCCTGCTCGATGTGCATCTCGACGAAGCCTTTGTAGCGCCCCGCCTCCATCAGCACTCGCGGCCGGCCTGCTAGCCCGGCCTCCTGCAGCGCCTGCCGCAGCGTCTTGCCGTAGTAGCGGTTGGCGAGGCCGTCGATCTCCGCCTCCTCCAGCAGCCCGGTGAAGGAGCGGGAGCCGATGAACGAGCCGTAGTGCCCCTCTTCGTCGGCAAAGGCGATCACGTCCACCGGCAGGCCGGTGCGGGCGAGCGCTACCGCCGACATCACGCCCAGCGCGCCGTCCAGCCATCCCGCCTCGTTCTGGCTCTCGATGTGGCTGCCGGCCAGCAGCTTAGGGCCGGGTCCCGGGTGGCGGCCCAGCACGTTGCCGATGCCGTCCATCTCCGGCGCCAGCCCAGCCTCCTCCATGCGCGCCATCAGCCAATGGCGCGACTCCATGTCATCGGCTGCGTAGGTCGGGCGGTGCACCCCGGTGCGGAAGGCGCCGATGCGCCGCAGCGTGTCGAGGTCGGCCAGGAAGCGTTCGGTGTCCGGTTCGTAGGTCGCGTTCTGCATTGCGGCAGACTGGCCGGATGCTGCGCGCGCATCAAGTCTCTAAGGCGTGTCCATCCCCAGCACCTCGCCCGTCGCAGTGACCGCCACGGTGCCGCCCGGGCGTACGGCCTCGCCCTCCAGCGAGATGACGTGGCCGCCCAGCGACCGCTTCGCGCTGACGCCCGTCACCCGCCAGCGCATCGTCACGACCTCGTCGGCCCGCACGGCGGAGCGGAGGCGGAAGTTAAAGCCTAAGCCCACGCCGGGCCCGCGCGACGCGAAGAAGGCCGCGATCATCGCCATCATCAGCGAGGTCACCTGCGGGCCGGAGGCGATGATCCCGCCGAACCGCGAGGCGGCGGCGTAGGCAGCGTCGTGGTGCAGCGGGTTGGTGTCGCCGCACAGGGCGGCGAACTCCGTAATTCCCGGCGTGTCGAAGTGCACCTCTTTCGAGAAAGCCTCGCCGACCAGGGCCTTGTATGCGTCCGTTGCCATGCCGCCCCTCATAGCGGATTTTGCGCGGCGTGCCAGGGCAAGACGCGCTAACCATTCGTCCCGTCGCACCATCGCCAAAGGAGTCTCCGCAATGCAAGACACTATGCAAGACACGACGCAAGAACTGATCCTGATCCACGAGGCCGACGGCGTGCTCGAACTGCGGTTCAACCGGCCGGAGAAGAAGAATGCGATTACCGGGGCGATGTACGACGCGCTGACGGCGGCGCTGCTGGATGCGGCCGAGCGCCCGGCGGTCCGGGTCGTGCTGATCGCGGCCGAGGGCGAGACGTTCACCGCCGGCAACGACATCAAGGACTTCCTCACGATGACGGGCGGGCTCTCCGACACGCCAGCGTCGCGTTTCATTCACACCATCGCTGCCTTCAACAAGCCGCTGGTCGCTGCAGTGAATGGCCCGGCGATCGGCATCGGCACCACGCTGCTGCTGCACTGCGACCTGGTCTATGCCAGCCCCGAGGCCAGCCTCTCGGTCCCGTTCGTCGATCTCGGCCTGGTGCCGGAGGCCGGCAGCAGCCTGCTGCTGCCGTTGCGCGTGGGTTTTGCTCGCGCCGCCGAGCTGCTGCTGCTGGGCGAGGCGATGGACGCTGACGCCGCGCTCGCCGCTGGGCTGGTGAATGCGATCATCTCCAGTGACACCTTGCGCGGCCATGCACGCGAGAAGGCGCAAAAGCTCGCCGCGAAGCCGCCCAGCGCGCTGGCCGCGACCCGCGCCCTGATGCGGGGCGAGTTGGGCACGCTGCACGCCCACATGCGGCAGGAATCCGTGGTATTCTCCAAGGCGCTGAAAGGCGCCGAGGCACGGGAGGCGTTCACCGCCTTCCTTGAGCGTCGCAAGCCGAATTTGGATGGTGCCGCACCGCCGATTGCGTCCGTGGCCTAACGTATGATGGAACTTGCTTGACACGTTGCTGTCCCAGTAGCGTTCCTATCGTGCAACGGCACCTCGTGATCAACCAGGCGGCCGAGGAAAACGGGGGTGCGCCTTGTCCGACCGGAACATGCTTCGGCTGTGTCCGCTGGCGTCCGTGGCTCTTGTCGTGCTGGCTGCGACTGGCGATGCCTGCGCCGCCGCGTTCCAGTTGAAGGAGGACAGCGCCGTCGGCCTCGGCAGCGCGTTTGCCGGCGCCGGGTCGGCGGCAAACACGCCGGCCACCGTGTTCAACAACCCGGCCGGCATGACGCAGCTGCCGGGCTTGCAGGTGGCGTTGGGCGGCAGCTTGATCGTGCCGTTCGGCGTGTTCCGCGGCAGCGCCGTCAACGCGTTCGGCCGGCCGATCGCTGGCGTGAACAGCTCAGACGCCGGAAACGTGGCCTTGGTGCCGCACGGCTATGTAACATACAAAGTCACGCCGGAGCTTGCGGTCGGCCTGGCGATCACCTCGCCATTCGGGCTCGCCACCAGCTATTCGCCGAATTTCGTCGGGCGCTATCAGGCGGACAAGACCGACCTGCGCACGATCAACATCAACCCCAGCGTCGCGTACCAGGTGCTGCCGTGGCTGTCGGTCGGCGCCGGCGTGTCGGCGCAGTATGGGCGCGCGGTGTTCGAAAGCTTCGTCAACTCCTCGACCGTGGCGACCAGCGCCCTTGGCCGCCCGGTGGCGCTGCCGGATGGTGATTTCCGCCTGGGCGCCAATAGCTGGGCGTTCGGCTACAACTTCGGCGTGCTGATCCAGCCGGGGCCGCACACCAATATTGGCCTGACCTACCGCTCCCGCGTCCAGCAGAACTTCGAGGGTACGGCGAGCTACAACGTCCCGGCGCCGCTCAGCCTCAACCCCATCTTCCGTACCTCGGGCGGCCGGGCGAAGCTCGTGCTGCCAGACACGGTGGGCGTCAGCATCACCCAGGGTATCGGACCGGCCTGGACGGTGTATGCCGACGTGGACTGGACCAACTGGTCGCAGTTCAAGACGCTGAGGGCGTTCCGCCCCGACGGGATGCTGCTGAACTCACAAATTCAGAACTACGATAACAGCTACTTCGTCTCGCTCGGGGCGGCGTATCAAGTGAACGACAGCCTGACGCTGCGCGGCGGCACGGCCTATGACAAGTCGCCGGTGTCGAACGCCTATCGGACGGCGCGGGTGCCGGACCAGGACCGCACCTGGCTCGCGATCGGCGCCAGCTACAAGGTGCTGGCGGGCACGACGGTGGACGCCGGCTATGCTCATATTTTCGTGCTGGACAGCCGGATCCGCGAGACCTCGCCGACTAGGGATGTGCTGACCGGGCGTTACAGCAATAAGGTTGACATCTTTTCGTTCGGTACACGAACTCAGTTTTAATCCGGGCATATAGGGTTCAGGATGCCGGCTGACATGGCGACATTGCATCCCTGGCTCGACCACTATCCGGACGGCGTGGACTGGCACGCGCCGATCCCCGCGGCGTCGCTGCACGCGCTGATACAGGATGCAGCGACGCGCTTCGGGACCCGGCCGGCGTTCGACTTCCTGGGTCGCCGTACCACCTGGGCGGAGGCGGCGGGGATGGCGGCGCGGATCGCCGCCGGGCTGCAACGTCTGGGCTATGCCAAGGGCGACCGCATCGGTCTATTGCTGCCGAACTGCCCGGCCTATCCGCTCATGTTCTTCGGTGCCCTGCAGGCCGGGCTCACGGTGGTCAACTTCAACCCGCTTTACACCGTGCGGGAGCTGGAGGCGCAGGCGAGGGACGCCGGGATCAAGGCGATCGCGACGCTCGACCTGGCCGCGACCTATCCAAAGGCGGCAGCGCTGCTGGCCGGCGGCTCGGTCGGACAGATCATCGTCTGCCCGTTCGCCGACATGCTGCCGGCCAGCAAGCGCACGCTGTTCCGCATGCTGAAACGGGGAGACCGGGCAGCGCCGCCGCGGGACGCCGCCCATATTTGGTTCGCGGACCTCGCGGTGCCCGGCGCAGCGCCGCACCCCGTCGAGATCGACCCGCATCGCGACGTGGCGGTGCTGCAATATACCGGCGGCACATCGGGCACGCCGAAGGGCGCGATGCTCAGCCATGCCAACTTGTATGCCAACACGATCCAGGGGGTGCGCTGGTTCAAGGACACGCGCATGGGACAGGAGCGAATGCTGGCGGCACTGCCGTTTTTCCACGTGTTCGCCATGACGACGGTGCTGCTGTTCTCCGTGCACGCGGGCGCCGAGATCATCATGCTGCCGCGCTTCGAGCTGAAGCAGGCGATACGCACCATCGCCCGGCGCCGCCCGACCTTCATGCCGGGCGTGCCCACCATGTTCAACGCCATCGCCGGGTTCCAGGGCCGCGCCGACCTGACCAGCATCGCCTTTTGCATCAGCGGCGGTGCGCCCCTGCCGCCCGAGGTCAAATCGCGGTTCGAGGCGCGCACCGGCTGCGTGGTGGTGGAGGGCTACGGCCTGACCGAGGCGAGCCCCTGCGCCGTCTGCAACCCGCCGGGCGGGCTGAACAAGACGGGCTCGATCGGCGTGCCGATGCCCGGCACCACGGTCGAGCTGCGCGATCCCGCCGACCCGATGCGCCATGTAAGACAGGGTGAGCGCGGCGAGCTGTGCATCAAGGGGCCGCAGGTGATGCTCGGCTATTGGCAGCGGCCCGAGGACACCGCGGCCAGCACCACGCCGGACGGGTTTCTCCGCACCGCCGACATCGCCGTCATGGACGAGCAGGGCTATTTCTCGATCGTGGACCGCATCAAGGACTTGATCTTGGCGGGCGGCTACAACCTGTATCCCCGCGTCGTCGAGGACGCGGTGTATGAGCATCCCGCGGTTGCGGAGTGCACGGTGATCGGCATTCCTGACGACTATCGCGGCGAGACGGTGAAGGCCTTTGTTGTATTAAAGCCTGGCGCGTCGCTGACCGCTCCGGAGCTGCTGGCGTTCCTCAAGGAGCGCATTTCGCCGATCGAGATGCCGAAACAAATAGAGTTCCGTGACACGCTGCCGCGCACGCTGATCGGCAAATTGTCCAAAAAGGAATTGGTGGCTGAGGAGCGGGCAAAGTGGCAGGCGGCGCGGGGTGCCGCTTGACGGACGCGGCGCGGCACCTTACGTATACGTCAATTGAGTGACTGGTGCGTTATATGGCTGAGCTGTTCACCATCGGCGAGCTTGCATCGGCGTTCGCCCTGTCGCCGCGTGCGATCCGCTTCTACGAGGACCAGGGCCTGCTGGCGCCGGAGCGTGCCGGGACACAACGAATCTATTCCAAGCGGGACCGTGCCCGGCTGCAGCTCATCCTGCGCGGCAAGCGGCTTGGCTTCTCGCTCGCCGACATCCGTGAGTTTCTCGACCTGTATGACGCCGACGGCACCAAGCGGCAGCAGATGGCGATGACCCTTGAGCGGACGCGGGCCCGCATCGCCGACCTGGAGCAGCAGCTCGAGGACATCACCATCACGCTTGCCGAACTGCGCGACATGGAGGGCGATATTCTTTCCTATGTCGCCGCGCATCCAAAAACCCAGGCCGCCATGGGCGGCGACATCGTTGCCAGAAGGACCGCACCATGACCCAGGCCGTGATCGTTGGCTTCGCCCGCTCGCCGTTCACCCCCGCCGGCAAGGGCGCGTTGTCGCGCGTGCGTCCGGACGACCTGATGGCCCAGGTGGTCCGCGCGCTGATCGAGCGCACCGGCGCGAAACCCGAGGACATCGAGGACATCATCATCGGCTGCGCCTTCCCGGAGGGCGAGCAGGGCTTCAATATCGGCCGGGTCGTGGGCTTCCTGGCGGACCTGCCGATCACGGCGGCGGGGTCGCAGGTCAACCGCTGGTGCGGCAGCAGCATGAGCGCGATCCACATGGCGGCCGGCGCCATCGCGGCCGGCGCTGGCGACCTGTTTGTTTGCGGCGGCGTCGAGAGCATGAGCCGGGTGCCGATGCTGGGCTTCAACCCGATCCTCAACCCGCGCCTGCAGAAGGAGAAACCCGACAGCTACGTCGGCATGGGCATGACGGCGGAGAACCTGGCGCAGCGCTACCAGATCGACCGCGCGGCGCAGCAGGCGTTCGCCGTCACCAGCCAGCAGCGCGCGGCGGCGGCGCAGGCGGAGGGCCGCTTCGCCGACGAGATCGTGCCGATCCCGACCAAGGGCGGCGTCGTGGACCAGGACGGCTGCATCCGCGCCGATACGACGGACGCTGGGCTGTCCACGCTGAGGCCGGCGTTCCTGGCGACGGGGACGGTGACGGCGGGGACCAGCTCGCCGCTGACCGACGGCGCCTCGGCCGTGCTGGTGGCGAGCGCTGACTATGCGGAGAAGCACGGCCTGCCAGTGTTGGGGCGCATCGCCAGCATGTCGGTCGCCGGCTGCGCGCCGGACGTCATGGGCATCGGCCCGGTGCCGGCGGCGCGCAAGGCGCTGGCCCGCGCCGGGCTGGAGATGTCGGCGATGGACGTGGTGGAGCTGAACGAGGCGTTCGCCGCGCAGGCGCTGGCGGTTGAGCGCGACCTGATGCTGGACCACGCGCGGGTGAACCTGGACGGCGGCGCCATCGCGCTCGGGCATCCCCTAGGGGCGAGCGGCGCGCGCATCACTGGGAAAGCGGCGGCGTTGCTGGCCCGCACCGGCGGCAAGTATGCGATGGCGACGATGTGCGTCGGCGGCGGCCAGGGCGTCGCCACTATCCTGGCGCGGGCGTGACCGCTATGACGATCAATCACTGCGCCGTTTTGGGCGCCGGGCTGATGGGCAGCGGCATCGCCGCCCATTTGGCCAATGCCGGCCTGCCGGTGCTGCTGCTGGATCTGCCGGCCAAGGCCGGGCCGCGCAGCGCCGTCGCCATGGGCGCGATCGAGCGTATGAAGAAGGCCGACCCGCAGCCGCTGATGCTGCCGGAGAACGCCAAGCTCATCACGCCGGGCAACTTCGACGACGACCTGGCGAAACTCGCCGAGTGCGACTGGATCATCGAGGTGATCGTCGAGGATTTGGCGGTGAAGCGGGCGCTTTACGACCGCATCGATGCCGTTCGCAAGCCCGGCAGCATCGTGTCGAGCAATACCAGCACCATCCCGCTGCGCTCCCTATCCAAGAAGCAGTCGGCCGCGTTCAAGCAGGACTTCTGCATCACGCATTTTTTCAACCCGCCCCGCTACATGCGGCTGCTGGAGCTCGTCACCGGCCCCGACACCCGGCCCGAGGTCGCGGCCGAGTTGACTACGCTGTGCGACGTGCGCCTAGGCAAGGGCGTCGTGCGCTGCAAGGATACGCCGGGCTTCATCGCCAACCGCATCGGCACGCACTGGATCACCGTCGCCATCGACGAGGCGATCGCCCGCGGCTTGCCGATCGAGCATGCCGACGCGGTGCACCGCCCGATGGGCATGCCGAAGACCGGCGTATTCGGCTTGGTCGATCTGGTCGGGCTGGACCTGATGCCGCTGGTCGCCACGTCGATGCTGATGAGCCTGCCGCCCGACGACGATTTCCGCCGGGTGTTCCGCGAGCAGCCGCTGCTGACCCGCATGATCGCCGAGGGCAATGTCGGGCGGAAGGGCAAGGGCGGCTTCTACCGCATGAACAAGGCCGGCAAGGAGCGGGTGCTGGAGTCGATTGACCTCGTGACCGGCGAGTACCATCCCTCGACGAAGCCGAAGCTGGACGCGGTCGAGGCCGGGCGTCGCGACCCCGGCGCACTGGTGCGACACGCGAGCCCAGCCGGCGAGTATGCGCGCGCCGTGCTGGTGCAGGTCCTGGCCTACGCGGCGTCGCTGGTGCCGGCCATTGCCGATGATATCGCGTCCGTCGATGAGGCCATGCGGCTCGGCTATGCCTGGGCGCAGGGGCCGTTCGAGCTGATGGACCGGCTGGGTACCGACTGGCTGGCGGGAGCCGTCGAGGCGGTTGGGCTGCCGGTGCCGGCCTTGCTGACGCTGGCGCGTGGCCGGACATTCTATCGCGTGCAGGACGGCGTGCTGCAGTGCCTGTCGCCTTCGGGCGACTATGCTCCAGTCGTGCGGCCCGCGGGCGTGCTGCTGCTGCAGGACGTCAAGCGCGCTGGGAAGCCGGTGATGCGCAACGGCTCCGCCAGCGTCTGGGATATCGGCGACGGCGTGCTGTGTTTCGAGTTCACCAGCAAGATGAACTCGATCGACCCGGAGATCATGGCGCTGCTTGGCAAGGCGCTTGGCATCGCCGCCAAGGGCTACCGCGGCATGGTCGTGTATAACGAGGGCGAGAACTTCTCGGTCGGCGCCAATCTCGGCATCGCCATGTTCGCCGCCAACGTCGCGGCCTGGCCGGTGATCGAGCAGCAGGTCGCGGGCGGGCAGGCGGCCTACAAGGCGCTGAAGTATGCTCCAATTCCGGTAGTCGGCGCGCCGTCCGGCATGGCGCTGGGAGGCGGGTGCGAAATCCTAATGCACTGCAGCGCGGTGCAGGCGCATGCCGAGACCTATATGGGCCTGGTCGAGGTCGGCGTCGGACTGCTGCCGGGCTGGGGCGGCTGCAAGGAGCTGCTGGGACGCTGGCAGGCAGAGCCCAAGCTGCCGCGCGGGCCGCTGCCGGCGGTCGCCAAGGTTTTTGAAGTGATCTCGACGGCGCAGGTCAGCAAGTCGGCCGCCCAAGCACGCGGGCTGGGCTTCCTGCGCGCCACGGACGCGATCACCATGAACCGCGACCGGCTGCTGTATGATGCGAAGCAGCGCGTGCTGGCTTTGGCCGAGGACTACCAGCCACCGAAAGCCTTCGAGTACCGCCTGCCCGGACCCGGCGGTCGCGTGGCCCTCGAACTCGCGGTCGAGGGATTTGCCGCGACCGGCAAGGCGACGCCGCATGACGTCGTGGTGTCCAACGCGGTCGCCCGCGTGCTGACCGGCGGCGAGGCCGACCCGCTGGACGTCTTGACCGAAGACGACATGACGACACTTGAACGCAGCGCCTTCATGACGCTGGTGCGCAACCCCGCCTCGCTCGCCCGCACCGAGCACATGCTGGCCACCGGCAAGCCGCTGCGCAATTAGAGGAAACCAGAATCATGGCAACCTACGCCGCCCCGCTCCGCGACATGCGTTTCGTGCTGCACGAACTGTTGGACAGCAGCGCGCTCTCGGGCCTGCCGGGCTACGAGCAGGTGAATCAGGAGCTGATCGACGCCGTGATCGAGGAGGCGGCGAAGCTGAGCCAGGAGGTGCTGTTCCCGCTGAACCTGTCCGGCGACGCCGAGGGTTGTACTTATGAGAACGGTGTCGTCCGTACGCCGAAGGGCTTCAAGGAAGCCTATAAGACGATGATCGAGGGTGGTTGGACCTCGTTGGCCTGCGACCCGGCCTATGGCGGCCAGGGCATGCCGATGCTGGTCAGCACGGTTTTTGAGGAGATGGTGTCGAGCGCCAACCTGGCATTCGGCATGTATCCAGGCCTGTCGCACGGCGCCTATCGCGCGCTTCATGCGCATGGGACCGAGGCGATGAAGGCCGAGTACCTGCCGAAGCTGGTCGATGGCACTTGGTCCGGCACGATGTGCCTGACGGAGCCGCAATGCGGCACCGACCTCGGCCTGATCCGCACCAAGGCCGAGCCCGCGGAGGACGGCAGCTACCGCATCAGCGGCACCAAGATCTTCATCAGCGCCGGCGAGCATGATCTCACTGAAAACATCGTGCATCTGGTGCTGGCAAAGCTGCCCGGCGCGCCCGCGGGAACCAAGGGCATCAGCCTGTTCCTCGTGCCGAAGTTCCTGCCAACCGCCGAGGGCAAGCCCGGTCCGCGCAACGGCGTGATGTGCGGCAGCATCGAGCACAAGATGGGCATCAAGGCGTCCGCCACCGCGGTCATGCATTTCGATGAGGCGCAGGGCTGGCTGGTCGGAACAGAGAACAGTGGCATGCGCTGTATGTTCACCATGATGAACGCGGCCCGGCTGGCGGTCGGCATGCAGGGCCTGGGCATCGCCGAGACCGCCTACCAGTCCGCCGCTGCCTACGCCAAAGACCGCCGCCAGGGCAAGTCGGTTGCGCGCAGCAACGCCCGCGAGACCAAGAGCACGGACGCGACGCCGGAAGCCCCGAACGCCGCCGACCCGATTATCGTGCATCCCGACGTGCGCCGGATGCTGCTCGAAAGCCGGTCGATGACTGAAGCCGGGCGCGCATTGTCGTATTGGGTCGGCCTGGAGCTGGACCGGGCGGAGCACCATCCGGACCCGGCGACCCGGCAGGAGGCCGATGATCTCGTCGCCTTGCTGACCCCCATCGTGAAGGCCGCGCTATCGGATTTGGGGTCGGAGGCGGCGAACAGCGCCGTGCAGGTATTGGGCGGCCACGGCTATGTGCACGAGTGGGGCGTTGAGCAGCTCGTGCGCGACGCCCGGATCGCGCAGATCTACGAGGGCACCAACGGCATCCAGGCGCTTGATCTCGTGGGCCGCAAGCTGGGCCAGGACGCCGGCCGCCTGCTGCGCCGCTTCTTCCACCCGGTCAGCGCCTGGCTGGAGGCGCATGCGGAGGACGCGGAGCTGGCGGCGTTCACCGGCCCGACCGCGAAGGCGTTCGGCCGGCTGCAGCAGGCGACGCTGACCGTCGCCCAGCGGGGCCTGGCCCGGCCCGAGGAGGCTGCCGCTGCTGCCACTGACTATCTCCGGTTGTTCGCGCTTGTCGCGATGGCGTTCATGTGGTGTCGCATGGCCGAGGTCGCCCGCGCCAAGCTGAGGGCCGGAGCCAACGGCGAGGCGGCGTTTTATGAGACCAAGCTGGACGTGGGCCGCTTCTTCATGGCCCGCGTGCTGCCGCGTCATTCCATGCATTTCCAAGGCATCATGGCCGGCGGCGAGACGCTGGTGCGTATGCCGGCGGAGGCATTCTGAGGCGCAAAATCGTTTAGGCAGGAGGGAACGCTGGGTCTTGGTCACGCCAGAGCGCAGCGTCTGATGAAGACCCTGCTCCTGCTCCTCCTGCTCGCTGGTCCCGCCTGGGCCAGGGGGCGGCTGGACGATCTTGAGTGGGTGCAGCGCCAGGGCGCATCGGTGCCGATGGACGCACCGTTGCGGGAGCATGACGGACAGGCGACCACCTTGCGCCAGGTCGCGGGCGGGCTGCCCTTGGTGTTGGCGCCGGGCTATTTCCATTGCCCGAACCTGTGCGGCATCGTGCGGGAGGACCTGTTCGCCGCGCTGGCGCAGAGCGGTTTGCAGGTTGGGCGGGATTATGGGCTGGCCGTTCTCTCGATCGACCCGGCCGAGGGGCCAGCCGACGCTGCAGCCGCGCACCCTTCCGAGGGTCACCGCCTGACTGGGCCGGTCACCAGCATTGAGGCGATCGCCGACGCAGTCGGTTTCCGCTTCCGTTTCGACCCGGCACTACGGGAATTCTTGCACCCGGCCGGCGTCGCTGTCTTGTCGCCGGTTGGTCAGGTATCGGGCTACCTGCTCGGCGTCGGCTATGACCCCGGCGCGTTGCGAGACGCGGTGCGCCTGGCCGGGGCAGGCGGACAGGCCCGGGCTAATCCTGTCCTGCTACTGTGCTTCCACTACGATGCCGCGACCGGGCGCTATACGCTCGCGATCGAGAAGGTGCTCCGCATCACGGCGCTGCTCACGGTGCTGCTGATCGGCGGAGCGCTGTGGCTGGCGCACCGTCCTCGCCGCCTTCGGTAAACGGTTCTTAGCTTCAGCCTCGCTGCGCGCGCGGTGCCTTGCGGCTGGCGTAGGAGCGGCCCGGCCGGGCGCCGGAGGTGCGGGCCTCGGCACCGGCCGTCGCCGGCTCGATGCGGGCCTCGCCCTCGCCAGCGTGGCGCACGGCGGCGGCGAAGCGATCGGCGGTTTCAGCCACGATCTCGAACCGCGTGTCGGTATCGAAAATGCGGATGGCGCCGATGTCGGCCTTGGTCACGCCGCCCAGCCGGCAGATCAGCGGGATCAGCCATTTGGGATCGGCGTTGTTGCGGCGACCGATTGTCAGCCGGAACCAGGCCCCGCCGGCTGCAGAACGCTGCGGTGCGCGAGGCTCCCGGACAAAGCGCTCGCCGGGTTGCCGGGGCGCCATGACGGGCGCCGCGTCGAACTGCTCCTCGGGCGCCGGCATGCGGGCGCGGTAGGTGCGAACCAGGGCGGCGGCGATCCAATCGGCCGGGCGGCCCTCCAGCAACAGCCGGGCCAGCGCCAAATCCTCCTCGGCCGGCTCCTCCGCCAGGATCGGGTCGGCGAGTAGGCGCTCCTGGTCGCGGGCGCGGATCAGCTCGGCGGATGGCGGATCGCTCCAGCCGGCGTCGAGGCCAGCGGAGGCGATCAACTGCTCGGCCCGGCGGCGTTTTGGAAACGGCACCAGCAGCACCGACGTGCCCTTGCGGCCAGCGCGCCCGGTGCGGCCGCTCCGATGCAGCATGGTCTCCTTATTAGTCGGCAGGTCGGCGTGGATCACCAGATCGAGGTCCGGCAGGTCGAGCCCGCGCGCCGCCACGTCGGTCGCGACGCACACGCGTGATCGGCCGTCGCGCAACGACTGCAGCGCGCTGCTCCGCTCGTGCTGGCTGAGTTCGCCGGACAGCGCGACGGCATCGAAGCCGCGCTCGATCAGGCGGCCATGCAGCCGGCGCACGCCGTCGCGGGTGGCGCAGAACACCAGGCTGGCCCGCGCCTCGAAGTAGCGCAGCACGTTGACCGCGGCACGCTCCGCATCATGCGGCGCCATGGTCACGGCGCGGTACTCGATGTCGCCATGCGGCTCGTTGCGGCCACCGGTGTCGATGCGCAGCGCGTCGCGCTGATAGCGCCGGGCCAGCGAGGCGATCTCCTTGGGGATCGTGGCGGAGAACAGCAGGGTGCGCCGCTCCGCTGGCGTGGCGTCCAGGATGAACTCGAGGTCCTCGCGGAAGCCGAGATCCAGCATCTCATCGGCCTCGTCCAGCACGACGACGCGCAGGCTGCCGAGATCGAGCCGGCCGCGTTCCAGATGGTCGCGCAGCCGCCCGGGGGTGCCAACGACGATGTGGCAGCCGCCGGCCAGCACGCGCTGTTCGGCCCGGCTGTCCATGCCGCCGACGCAGGACGCCATGCGGGCACCGGTCTGCTGATACAGCCAGGCCAGCTCGCCCTGCACCTGCATCGCCAGCTCTCGTGTCGGGGCGATCACCAAGGCGAGCGGCGCCGCAGGGCGGTCGAAGCGCTCGGCGTCGCCCAGCAACGTGGGAGCGAAGGCGAGGCCGTAGGCGACGGTCTTGCCCGAGCCGGTCTGCGCCGACACCACGAGGTCGCGTCCCGCAGCCTCGTCCACCAGCACGGCGGATTGGACGGCGGTCGGCTCAAGGTAGTCGCGGGCAACGAGCGCTCGGTTGAGAGCCGGATTTACGGTCGGAAAGGACATGCATCTACCAGTTAACCGCGACCGAACCGCCGCGTCCGGCGCGGTTTAGCCCAAAACCGCCGCAAATGCTAAATATTGCAGCGCACAGCAGACCGGCGTTGCCGCACCGGGCCGCAACAGGTGGGCCGCGACGGTCAGGCCGCGACGGCCCACTCGCCCCGGCGCATCAACGGCTCAGCGCTGCCCGCCACGTCGATGCCGTCCACGTCCACCTCGCCGGAGCCGATCATCCAGTCGATGTGGATCAAGCTGCTATTGGCGCCGCGCTGCGCCAGCTCGGTGTCGGACGCGGTGGTGCCGCCCTCCAGGCAGGTCTTATACGCCTGGCCAAGTGCGATATGGCTGGCGGCGTTCTCGTCGAACAGCGTGTTGAAGAACAGCAGGCCGCTGGCCGAGATCGGCGAGGAGTGCGGCACCAGTGCGACCTCGCCCAGCCGGCGCGCGCCCTCGTCGGTGTCCAATACCTTTTGCAGCACCTCCTGCCCGGTGCGCGCCGTCGCATCGACAATCACGCCCGCCTTGAAGCGCACTGCGATGTCCTGGATCAGCGTGCCTTGATACGACAGCGGCTTCGTGCTGCGCACCGTGCCGTCCACCCGCAGCCGGTGCGGCGTGGTGAACACCTCCTCGGTCGGGATGTTGGGGTTGCAGACGATGCCGTTCTTCGCCGGCTCTGAACCGCCTAGCCAGAGATGCCCATCGGATAACCCAACGCGCAAATCGGTGCCGGGGCCGCGGAAGTGCAGTGCGGTAAAACGGCTGGCGTTAAGCATGACGGTGCGGGCGTGCAGCGACGCATTGTGCTCGGCCCAGGCAGCGACCGGGTCGGGCGCGTCGATGCGCGATGCCGCGAAGATCGCGTCCCATAGCTTGGCCGCCGCAGCGTCGTCGGAAAGCTCCGGGAACATCGTGCGGGCCCAGGCCGGCGTCGCAAAGCTCGTGATAGTCCAGTTGATATTGAACCCGGTGATCAGTTCGAGCGCCGGGCGATCGGCGACGGAGCGGGCGCGGTTGGCGCGGGCGACCCGGTCGGGATCTTGGCCGGCGAGCAGAGACGGGTTCTCGCCGGCGATGGCGAGGCGAGCGGCGCCGCCGCGGAAGGCCGTCGCCATGCCGTCGTACAGCCAGCTGGCAGCGGTGTCGAACGCGGCGTCCGGCGCGTGCTCGAAGCGGGCCAGGGTGCTGGCGTCGTCGCTCAGCAGGGTGGTGACGAGGGACGCGCCGGCGCGGTATGCGTGCGCGGTGATGCGGCGGACCAGCGGCACGGCGTCGAGCGGCGCTGTGATCACCAGCTCCTGGCCCGGCGCCAGGCCCAGGCCGACGCGGACCGCGACCTCGCCAAGCCGGTCCAGGCGTGCGTCGTGGGTGCTGGCTTGCGGACGGACGGCGACGTTCATGCGGTGTGCTCCTCGAATTGGCTGGGAAGATGAATGGTTCCGAAAGATAGGCGCAGGGGCAGCCATCGGAAACCCGGAACATCCTGCGCGGTTCAGGGCAGTCAACCAACAGGGGACCACCATGCCCAAGACGCTTAAGCCCGGCGACAAGGTGAGCTGGTACACGTCCGGCGGAGAGACGCACGGGATCGTCGAGAAGAAGGTGACCGGGACGACGCAGATCAAGGGCCACACGGCAAAGGCGACCAAGGATGATCCGCAGTTCGTGGTGAAGTCCGCGAAGTCCGGCAAGACGGCCGTGCACAAGCCATCTGACCTGAAGAAGGGCCAACTGACCTGAAGAAGGAGTGATCGGATAGCGCCGGGGTGGGATTCCGCACGGTTCCATGGAATCATCCGGGCAACGCACCTGGAAGGATCATAGAGGATGCTGCCCATCGCTCGTCTGCTACTCGGCCTCGTTGCGCTTTCCGTCACCGCCTGCGCGACGCGCCCGCCCGCCGGCGATGCAGAGGCGCAGGCCGACTTCCGCGAGCTGAACGACCCAATCGAGCCGACCAACCGGTTCTTCTACCGGGTGAATGACACGATCGACACCTACGCGCTGCGGCCGGCCGCGGTGGCGTATCGCGACGTGGTGCCCGGCGCGGTGCGGCGGCCAATCCACAACGTGCTCGCGAACCTCGGCACGCCGGCGACATTCGCCAACGACGTGCTGTCGGCCAAGCCGCGGCGGGCGGGCGACAGCCTAATGCGCTTTCTGATTAACACCACGGCCGGCGCTGGCGGGCTGTTCGACGTGGCGACCGGATGGGGCTATCCCGACCACGACAGCGATTTTGGCCTGACCCTGGCGTTGTGGGGCGTGGGCGAGGGGCCGTTCCTGTTCCTGCCGATCATCGGGCCGAGCAACCCGCGCGATGCCGTCGGCTTCGGCGCGAACACGGTGCTCGATCCGCTGACCTGGGCCTCGTTTGGCGGCAGCACCGCGGTGAATGTCACCCGCTACGGCGCCAATGCGCTGGATACGCGGGAGCGGTTCATCGAGCCGGTGGACTCCATCAAGCGCAGCGCCCTCGACCCCTACGCGACGTTTCGCAGCCTGTCGCGGCAGAACCGCACGGCCGAGGTGGCAAAGGCGGTACAGGACCGTCCGGCGACCGTGCCAGCCTGGTTCCCGCAGCCGGCCCAAGCATCGGCCCAGCAATCCGCCCAGTAAAAGGCTTCTGACCATGACTGACTCGATTTGGACCATCCTGGCCGCCAACATGTCCGCCCGAGCCGTCGGTGCGCCGGGCCGCCCGTGGCTGGACGGCGCCGGCCTGCGTGCGCTGGCCGAGCAGACCCGCCTGGCGCTGAACGGCGCGGGCATCGGGCGCGGCGACCGGGTCGGCATCGTGCTGCCCAATGGTCCCGAGATGGCGACCTGCTTCGTCGGCGTGGCCGCGACCTGCACCGCGGCCCCGCTTAACCCGGCCTACACGGCTGACGAGTTCGACTTTTATCTGTCCGATTTGAAGCCGCGGGCCATCGTCCTGCAGTTTGGCGATGCCACGCCGGCCCGCGCGGTAGCGGAGCGGCTTGGGGTCGCGATCATCGAGCTGCATCCCACCGCCGACGCTGCCGCAGGGCTGTATCGCCTAGACACCTCGGCGCTTCCAACTGGTATGTCGGCAGACGCTGGCGCAGCCGGCCCGGACGACATGGCGCTCGTGCTGCACACCTCAGGAACCACGGCGCGACCGAAGATCGTGCCGCTGACCAACCGGAACCTGGCCGCATCGGCCGCGCATATCGGCGAGTCGCTGGCGCTGAGTCCCGCCGATGTCTGTCTGAACGTCATGCCGCTGTTTCATATTCATGGGCTGGTCGCCGCCGTGCTGTCCTCGCTGCGGGCTGGGGCTGGGGTATGCTGCACGCCGGGGTTCAACGCGTTCAAGTTCGGCGAGTGGCTGAATGACGTCCAGCCGACCTGGTACACCGCCGTGCCGACGATGCATCAGGCCATCCTGATGCGCATGCGCGCCAATCCCGAGCGGGCCCGCGCCGCCGGGCTGCGCCTGATCCGCTCGTCCAGCGCGTCGCTGCCGCCGCAGGTCATGCAGGAGCTGGAGGAGGTGTTCGGCAGCCCCGTCGTCGAGGCCTACGGCATGACCGAGGCCGCGCATCAGATGGCCTCCAACCCGCTGCCGCCGCGCGCCCGCAAGCCCGGCGCCGTCGGCCTCGCGGCCGGGCCGGAAATCGCCGTGATGACCGAGGACGGCATCGTGCTGCCCCAGGGCAGCGTCGGCGAGGTGGTGATCCGCGGCCCGAACGTCACCCTGGGCTACGCCAGCAACCCGGACGCCAACGCCCGCGCCTTCACCGACGGCTGGTTCCGCACCGGCGATCAGGGCCGGATCGACGACGAGGGCTACCTATTCCTCACCGGCCGGCTCAAGGAGCAGATCAACCGCGGCGGTGAGAAGATCAGCCCGCTTGAGGTGGATGTCGTGCTGCTCGACCACCCCAGCGTCGCCCAGGTCGTGACCTTCGGCGTACCGCACGCGAAGCTGGGCGAGGAGGTCGCGGCGGTCGTCGTGCTGCATCCTGGTGCGGAGGCGACCGAGCAGGACATTCGCGACTTCTGCGCGACCCGTCTCGCCGCCTACAAAGTGCCGCGTCACGTCCTGCTGCGTGACGACATCCCAAAGGGCGCGACCGGCAAGGTGCAGCGCATTGGACTGGCCGCGAAGCTGGGCCTGGGCGCCTGACCATGCCGAGCCTCTGCGTGTTTGGCGCCGGCGCGATAGGCGGCTTCCTCGCTGCGCGGCTGGAGGCGGCGGGCACACCGGTTTCCGTCGTGGCGCGCGGCCCGCATCTGGCGGCGATGCAGGCAGACGGACTTATTTTGGACAGCGGCGGCGAGCGCATCGTCACCCATCCTCGCGCCGTCTCCGACCCGACCGCAATCGGGCCGCAGGACTATGTCTTCCTAACCCTGAAGGCGCATTCCTTGGAACCCGCGCTGCCGCAGCTTCGTCCGCTGATCGGCCCCGACACCACCATCGTCGCCGCGGTGAACGGCATTCCCTGGTGGTACTGCCTTGGCCTCCCGGAGCCGTTCGGCGGCCGGCGCGTGCGGTCGGTGGACCCGAACGGCGCGCTGTGGGACGCGCTGCCGCCATCGCAGACACTGGGCTGCATCATCTACCCAGCTGCCGAGATCGCCGCCCCCGGGGTGATTTCGCACACCTATGGCGACCGCTTCAGCCTCGGCGAGCCGGATGGCAGCCGTAGCAGCCGCGCCGAAACGCTGTCCCGTTTGCTCATCTCCGCCGGGCTGAAGGCGCCGGTGCGGCCGCGGCTGCGCGACGAGCTCTGGGTGAAGCTGTGGGGCAACATGGCGTTCAACCCGGTCAGCGCGCTGACCACCGCGACGCTCGACGTCATCACCGGCGAGCCTGGCCTCTGCGCCGTCGTCCGCGCCATGATGCTGGAGGGCCAGGCGGTCGGCGAGGCGCTCGGCGTGCGGTTCGCGATCGACGTGGACAAGCGCATCCAGGGCGCCGCCGAGGTCGGCCGGCACAAGACGAGCATGCTGCAGGATTTGGAGCTCGGCCGCCCGCTGGAAATCGAGGCGATCCTGGGCGCGGTGGTCGAGCTCGCCGGCTGGGTCGATGTGCCGATGCCGATCTGCACGGCGGTGCTGGAGCTGACGCGAACCCGGGCGGCGATGCGCGGCTAATCCAGCAGGCCGGCCTCGCGAAAGCTGAGCCAGCGTCCGTTGCCGACGATCAGGTGATCGCGCACGGTGATCGACAGGGCGCCGGCGGCCTCCTGGATTTGCCGGGTCATCTCGATGTCGTCGCGCGACGGGGTCGGGTCGCCGCTCGGGTGGTTATGCACCAGAACTAGGGATGAGGCCGCGAGTTCGAGGGCGCGCCGCACCACCTCGCGCGGATAGACCGGCGTGTGGTTGACGGTGCCGGTGGCCTGCACCTCGTCGGCTTTCAGCATGCCGTGGTCATCAAGGAACAAGATGCGGAACTGCTCGACCCGCTCGCGGGCGAGCGCGGTGGTCAAATAGGCCATCAGGCGCTCGCCTGTCCTCCAGCACAGGCTGCCCGGTCACGCCGGCCCGCGCCAGCCGCACGGCGGCGGCGTGCACCAGCTTGATGGCGGCGCGGCTGTGCACGCCGAGGCCCGGCACCCGGCGCAGCTCACTCTCCGGCGCGGCCAGCACTGCGGCGAAGCTGCCAAACCGGCGCACGGCCGCGTCGGCGGTGCTGCGGCCGTCGGTCGGCAGCACGAAGTCCAGCAGCCGCGTCATCAGCTCCAGGTCCATATTGCAGGAGAGGACTGGCTGGCCGGCCGGCGCGAGCTTGGGCGCGGCTGGGACCGACTGCCTGGATGTGCGAGCCAGCGCCATCAACTCGGCCAGCGCGTCCATCTGCATGGGACCTGGCTGCAGCGGTGCAGCCATAGCCTCGCCGAAACCACGCACCGGGCGCAGCTGGCCGAATTCCTGCTCACCATACTCTGGAAGCCCGAACTCCTGCGCATTATCGAGCTTGCGCCTTTCGGCAAAAGCCTCCTCGAAGCTGTCCGGCACGGCAGTGTCCTGCGGCGCCGGCATGGCTTGCTGCGCGAGTAAGCTCTGCTCTGCGACGCCCCGCACCTGGATTTGCAGCGCCGCCCAGGCCTCTCCCGTTTGCGGAGTGCTGGTTCCGGCCGCGAACAGCCGTGCTGCGACCGACATGTCGCGTGGATGCACCTCCACGCTGATCCATCCGGCACCGGGCAGCGCACCTACCGCTGCGACCACCACGGCAACCGCCGCCTCGCGGCTCAGCCCGGACGGCAGGTCGCCGGGGTTCAGGTCGATCAGGGCGTCGAACGCCAGCGGGCGCGGGTCAGGTGCCCTACTGCTCTCGCCGCCGATCCAGCGCCGCCATCCCATCTATCGGCCGGTTTTTCGCTGCCGCAGGCTGACCCACTCGCCGCGGCCGATCACGATAAGGTCGTGCAGGGTGACCGAGAGCGCCGAGGCGATGCGTTCCAGACGGGCGTGCAGGTCGCGGTCCTCACCGCTGAGCATAGCCACCGCATCCGCACGGTTGTGCACCAGGATGACCGCCGTCGCGTGCTGCTCCAGCGCATGACGCAGCATCTCGCGCCCGAGCGTCGCTGCGTCCACCTCGGGCGGCCACCGATGCTCGCCCAGCAGCTGATTGCGGTTGTTCAGCAGCAATGCGCTGAAACCGGGCGGCTGCAGCGTGCGGGTCGGCACATCCAGGTACTGCTCCAGCGCGGTCCAGTTGCCGAGCATCACCCGCTCGACCCGCTCGGCCCGCGAAAGCTGCACAGCAGCCTCGGCCACCAGCTCGAGCGCCTCAATCGCCCGCTGCTGCAGCCCGGCGTCGCGCAGCAGCTTATGCCCGGCGGTAATCGTCGCGGCGAGGCTGCCGAACCGGTTGATCAGCCGCTTCGCCTCCGGCTTGGTGTCGCGGCGAGTAATGCCGAGGAATAGCAGCATCTCGAGTATTTCGTAGTCGGCCAACGCCGTGGCACCCGCCAGCAGCCGGGCCCGCATGCGTGACCGGTGCCCCTCGGGACCGGTGCTGCTAAATGTAGAGAGGGCGGCTGTCCGATCCAATTTGGTTTTTGCCTAGCTTTTTGCCTACGCAAAACCGATTAGAGCATGTGATAGTATGCAACCACAAGGCGAATTAAGGCATGATCGTTTTTAGAACCCCTCGCGCAGAACGTCCCGGGCAAAGTAGCTCAAAATCAAGTCCGCCCCGGCGCGCTTGAAGGCGCCGAGCGTCTCGCGCACCACCCGCTGCTCGTCCAGCGCTCCGGCCTGTGCGGCAAACTTGATCATAGCGTACTCGCCGCTGACCTGGTACACCGCCAGCGGCATCAAAGTCCGGGCGCGGATGCTGGCCAGGACGTCCAGATAGGCCAGGCCGGGCTTGACCATCAGCATGTCGGCGCCCTCGGCCTCATCCTCCAGGCTCTCGCGCACTGCTTCCCGGCCGTTCATCGGGTCCATTTGATAGGTCTTGCGGTCGCCCTGCAGGTCACAGCCGGAGGCGGCGCGGAATGGACCATAGAACGCGGAGGCGAACTTGGTCGAATACGCCATGATCGGCACGCTCGCGTGTCCGGCGCCGTCCAGCGCGCTGCGGATCACGCCGATCTGCCCATCCATCATCCCGGACGGCGCGATCACGTCGGCGCCGGCATCGGCGGCGATAACGACCTGACGCGCCAGATTTTTGAGCGTTGGGTCGTTCAGCACCTGGGCTTCGCCTCCCGCGTAGCCGATCACGCCGCAATGGCCGTGGTCGGTATATTCGCAGAAGCAGTTATCGGTCATCACCACCAGTTCCGGGACGGTGGACTTCGCAGTTCGCGTCATACGCGCCAGCAGGCCGTCGGCGTCCAGCGTGTCGCTTCCGGTGCCGTCCTTGTGATGGCTGATGCCGAACAGCATGACGGCGCGTACCCCGTCGCGGGCAATGGCCTCGATCTCACGCGCCAGTTGCGCCTCGGGAATGCGAGAGACGCCGGGCATCTCGGCGATCAAGACAGAACTGTCGATGCCCTCTTCGACGAAGATCGGCAGGATCAGGTCATGTGGCGTGATTGTCGTCTCACGTACCAGGGAGCGGAGCGCATCCGAGCGGCGCAGGCGGCGTAGGCGGGTGGTGGGAAACATCGGACCTCGCGGTGTCTGCACCGCGGGACGGCCCCGGGCACCTCGGCAAAGTGCCCGGGCGGTAACGGTTTGGCTAGATCACTCCGGGCCAGCGATGCCGCCGGGATGCTCGCCGCGCTTCTCCTGGCTGGTGCGGACGCGCTTGAGTTGCCAAAAGGCGACGCCGATCACGATGAAAAGGGTGACAAAGGAAAGGATGACGGGCAGCGAGATCTGAAAGTCCACGTTGAGGTTCCCTTGCTTTTTGATAAGGTTGTGGTGTGAAGCATTGTATTGATGCAGGGTTGCACCCCGTCATGGACGTCGCGCAAGTTTGAGCAGCGCGGTTCGACCTGCTAGCATTGTTCCCATGCAGACTTGCCCCACACCGCGCCGGAACGCTGCCTGATGCGGGAGGCGTTTCCGTTTTCCGCCATCGTCGGCCAAGACGAGATGAAGCAGGCGCTGCTGATTGCCGCCACCGACCCGACGATCGGCGGCGTGCTGGTGTTCGGTGACCGCGGCACCGGGAAATCGACCGCCGTCCGCGCGCTGGCGAGCCTGCTGCCGGAGATGCCGGTGGTCACGGGATGCCCGTATAATTGCGCGCCGGGTGCCGAAGCCGGGCTGTGCGGAGAGTGCCAGGATCGGCCGCCCGGCACCGCGCCGCAGCACGTCGCCCCGGTGCCCGTGGTCGATATGCCGCTCGGCGCCACTGAAGATCGGGTTGTCGGCGCGCTGGACCTGGAGCGGGCACTGTCCCGCGGCGAGAAGGCGTTCGAGCCCGGCCTGCTCGCCCGCGCCAACCGCGGCTTTCTGTATATCGACGAGGTAAACCTGCTCGAGGACCACTTGGTGGACCTGCTAATCGACGTCGCGGCGTCTGGCGAGAACGTAGTGGAGCGCGAGGGCCTCAGCATCCGGCACCCGGCCCGATTCGTGCTGGTCGGCAGCGGCAACCCGGAGGAGGGCGAGTTGCGGCCGCAGCTGCTCGACCGATTCGGACTGTCGGTCGAGGTGCGCACGCCGGACGATATAACGACACGGATCGCCATCGTGCGCCGGCGGGACGCGTTCGACCGGGACCGTGCCGGTTTCGCGGCGGAGTGGCGCACTGAGGACATCCGCGTCCGCGACCGGATCGAGGCGGCGCGGCACCTGCTGCCCGCGGTCGAGGTGCCCGATGCGGTGCTGGAGGACGCGGCGCGGCTGTGCATGCGGCTCGGCACCGACGGACTGCGCGCCGAGCTGACCCTGCTCCGCGCCGCGCGGGCGCTTGCGGCGCTCAACGGTGATGGCGAGGTTGAGCGGAGCCACCTGCTCCGGGTCGCTCCGTCCGCATTGCGGCATCGGCTGCGCCGGGATCCGCTTGACGAGGCGGGGTCCACGACCCGGGTGGCGCGGGCGATTGAGGAGCAGTTCGGCGGATGACTGGCGGCGCTGACTGGACCAACTCGCGCTGGCAAGACGCGAGCTGGGCTGCGGCGCTGTTCGCCGTCGATCCCGTGGGCACCGGCGTGACGCTGCGGGCATTGGCGGGTCCGGTGCGCGTTCGCTGGCTGGCGTTGCTGCGCGACCTGCTGCCTGAGAGCCCTGTGCGGACGATCCCGCTCAACGTCGCCGACACGCGGCTGCTGGGCGGCCTCGATCTTGCGGCGACGCTGCAGGCCGGCCGGCCCGTCGCCGAGTGCGGCGTGCTGGCCGAAGCTGATGGCGGCGTAGTGCTGCTGGCCATGGCGGAACGCCTGTCGTCCGGCACCGCTGCCCGGATCGCCGTTGTAATGGACCAAGGCGCCGTCCTCGTGGCCCAGGGACCGCCGCAGCTTCATTCGGCGCGCATCGGCGTCGTCGCGATCGACGAGGGCATGGCCGAGGACGAGCGCGCCCCCGCGGCGTTGCGCGACCGGCTGGCATTTGCCGTCGATCTCTCGGATGTTGGCGCCCGGGTTGCCGACGGCCCGCTGCCCGGCGCGGCGCAGGTCGTGGATGCGCGGCGATTGCTGCCGCGGGTGCGCGCGGATGACGACGTGCTCGACGGGCTGTGCATGACCGCGGCGGCCCTGGGTATCGCGTCGGTACGAGCGCCGTTGCTGGCGCTGCGGGCAGCGTGTGCCGCGGCGGCTTTGGCTGGGCGCGATATGGTGCAGGATGCGGACGCGGCGCTCGCCTGCCGGCTAGTTTTGGGCCCGCGCGCGACGACGCTGCCGATCTCCGAAACGGAGCCGGCGGACGCGCCGCCGCAGCAGCAGTCGGAGCCTGCCGATACAGCGCCCGGTCACGTGGAGACGGAGGCAAAACCGGATGCGGCGCTGCAGGACATGCTGATCCAGGCGGCGAAGGCGGCGATCCCCGCTGGGCTGCTGGCGCAGCTTCAAGCCGGAAACACTCCGCGGTCCCGGACGCCGACCGCCGGGGCCGCTGGCGCGCTGCAGAATGCCGGGCGATGCGGGCGTCCCGTGGGCACCCGCCCCGGCGATCCCCGCGGCGGCGCTCGGCTCGACCTGATCGCCACGCTGCGCGCCGCCGCGCCCTGGCAACGCCTGCGTCAACGCGATCAGGCGGGGCGGCTGGAGATCCGGCGCGATGACTTTCGGGTCGCTCGCATCAAGCAGCGTGCGGAGACCACGACTATTTTCGTCGTGGACGCCTCCGGCTCGCAGGCGTTCAACCGGCTGGCCGAGGCCAAGGGCGCTGTCGAGCTGCTGCTGGCGGATTGCTATGTGCGGCGAGACCGGGTGGCGGTGCTGGCGTTCCGCGGCACGGCGGCGCAGGTGCTGCTGCCGCCCACACGGTCGTTGGTGCGGGCCAAGCGCAGCCTTGCCGGATTGCCGGGTGGCGGCGGCACGCCGCTGGCCGCCGGGATCGACGCGGGGTTCGTAATGGCGGACGGCATCCGGCGGCGGGGCGGAACGCCGACCATCGTGCTGCTGACGGATGGGCGGGCCAACGTCGCGCAGGACGGCAAGGGCGGCCGCGCCCGGGCCGACGCGGACGCCATGACCGCAGCGCGTCAGGTCCGTGCCGCGCGCCTAGCAGCGTTGCTGGTCGATACTTCGCCGCGGCCGCACCCGGCCAGCCAGCGCCTGGCGGCCGAGATGGACGCGCGTTACCTGCCGCTGCCCTATGCCGACGCGGCCGCGCTATCACGGGCGATCCGGGCATGAGCGACCGGCGCGGCTGGCAGCGCGACGGGCGGGACTGGCCGAACCGTGAGGCGAGCCGCTTCGTCCGCGCGGCCGGGCTGATGTGGCACGTGCAGGTCATGGGTACTGGGCCGGTGCTGCTGCTGGCGCACGGCACCGGGGCTGCGACGCACTCCTGGCGCACCCTCGCACCATTGCTCGCGCAACACTTCACGATCGTCGCGCCCGACCTGCCGGGGCATGGCTTCACCGAGGCGCCCGGCACCGCCCGGCTGTCGCTGCCGGGGATGGCCAAGTCACTGCATGGGCTGCTGCGCGCCCTCAACCTGACACCGGCGCTGGCGGTGGGTCATTCGGCAGGGGCAGCGATCCTGGCGCAGATGGCGCTTGATGGGCAGATCGCGCCGCAGGGCCTGGTCAGCCTGAACGGGGCGTTCCTGCCGTTGGAGGGCGTACCCGGCCAGATCTTCTCGCCGCTCGCCAAGCTTCTGGTGGGCCTGCCGCTATTGCCGCAGCTTTTTGCCTGGCGGGCCAAGAACGACGCGGCGGTCGGGCAGATTCTTGAGGGTACCGGGTCCCGCATCGACGCGCAGGGCATCGCGTTCTATGGCCGGATGATCCGCAATCCCGCCCATGCTGCCGCGGCCCTGGGCATGATGGCGCAGTGGGACCTGCATCCGCTGCTGCGTGACCTCGGCGGCCTGAAGGTGCCGCTGCTGCTGGTTGTCGGCGCGAACGACCGGGCGGTGCTGCCCGCGCAGGCCGCCCGGGTTGGCGAGATCGTGCCAGGCGCCGCGGTCGTCACCATGCCCGGTCTCGGACACCTCGCCCATGAGGAGCGGCCGAACGAGGCGGCAAGCCTCATTCTCGACTTTGCCCGTCAGTTGGGCGTAGTGCCGGTATGATAACCCTGCCCGCCAACCACCCGCAGCGCATCCAGCTCAACGACGAGGCGCACGCCCGTCCGCCGGAACTGCTGGTGGCTCCGGTTCGGCTGTCCTACCTCGCTTTGTTCTCCGACATCGCCGCGCGGGAGGGCGGGTTCGGCGCCGTGTGCGCGTTGGCCGAGCGCTATGGCATCGCACCGCCGCCCAAGGGGGCCAACCACTACAGCGCCGACCTTGGGCCGTTCCGCATCAAGTGGGAGCGGCACACCGAGTTCGTCCGCTACAAGTTCATCGTGGCCGGGGCCGGGCCGGTGCCGTTCGACGAGCCGGCCATCGCCGCCGTTCCCGCCGATTGGCTAGCCCGGCTGCCCGGCCAGGTTATGGTCGCGACCCACGTCGCGATGCTGCCGCCCGATCCCGATGAGGCCAGCCCGCTGGCGACTGCGAGGCGGCTGTTCCCGGGCAACGTGCTGGTCGGCTCGGGCGTCAGCAGCGGCGCTGCGGCGGCCTTCGCCGATTTCCGCGTGCGGCCCGACGGGTTCAGCCGCCTCCTGCTGCAGGACCGCAACCTGACGCCGGCGCAGGCCGGCCGCGTGGTGCAGCGCCTGATGGAGATCGACACTTACCGCATCATGGCGCTGCTCGCCTTGCCGGTGGCGCAGGCGCTGGCGCCCGAGATCGCCCGCTGCGAGCGGGAGGTTGCCGAGATCACCGCCGC
This sequence comes from Rhodospirillales bacterium, assembly GCA_025351925.1. Lineage (GTDB taxonomy): Bacteria > Pseudomonadota > Alphaproteobacteria > Acetobacterales > Acetobacteraceae > CAHJXG01. Next base: position 37,561 of record JANXVC010000454.1, read on the forward strand.
GATGGTGACCGCGCGGGACCCGGACGAGCCGGTGCTGCTTGAGCGCCTGACCCGCCTGGCCGCGGAGATCGACAGCCGCCAGGCCGATAACCTGTTCCGCTTCAGCGCCGCCTTCGCCTATGACGGCCTGGTGCAGCGGCGCATCCAGGAGTTGCGTGAGGTGCGTATCCCGGGGCTGCAGACGTTCCAAGAATTCACCGAGCGGCGGCTGGCCCCGGCGATCAACACCTGCCGGTCGGTGGCGGGCCGGCAGGAGGAGCTATCGCGCCGGGTCGCGCGGGCGACGCAGTTGCTGGCCACCCGGGTGAGCGTGACGCGGGAGCGGCAGAACCAGTCGGTGTTGGAAGCGATGAACCGCCGGGTGCGGCTGCAGCTGCGCCTCCAATCGACGGTCGAGGGCCTGTCGATCGCAGCCGTTACCTACTACATCGTCGGCCTCGTCGGCTATGCCGCCAAGGCGTTCAAGGCGGCGGGCGGGCATATCGATCCCGAAATTACCATGGGCCTCAGCATCCCGGTGGTCGCGGGGCTGATGGCGCTCGGCCTGCGCAAGATGCGGCAGGCGGTGGCGCATGAGTAGCGCGATGCTGCAGCGCTAGGCAGCGTTGTTGGCAGAATTGTTTGCAAGCGGGCGGGTACTGGACCTGATCCTGATCGGCATGGCGCTGGAGGCGGTCGGACTGGTCCTGCATCATCGGTTCACCGGCCGCGGCATCTGGCCGGCGCGACTGCTGCCGAACCTGCTGTCCGGCATGTGCCTGCTGCTGGCGATGCGGGTGGGCACCGCCGGCGCCTGGTGGGGCTGGGTGTCGCTCGCCCTGCTGGGCGCGCTCACGTGTCATCTGACGGATCTGAGGCGGGCCTGGCAATGAGCGATGTGGTCCGGCACAGCAGCGGCGCGGTGCCGCAGGACGGATTGCCGCCGGGACAGCGTGGCTGGGCGGTCGCGACCATCGTCCTAGCGGTCGGCATGGCGTCGCTTGACACCTCGATCGCCAACACCGCGCTGCCCACCATCGCGGCCGACCTCCTGGCCAGCCCGGCGTCGTCCGTTTGGGTGGTGAACGCCTACCAGCTCGCTTTGGTGGTCTCGCTGCTGCCGTTTGCCTCGCTGGGCGAGATCTATGGCTACCGCCGGATCTACACTTTGGGGCTCGCGGTGTTCACCGCGGCGTCCCTGGTCTGTGCCGTAAGCTGGTCGCTGCCAACCCTGACCGCGGCGCGGGTGCTGCAGGGCCTGGGCGCCAGCGGCATCATGAGCGTGAACACCGCGCTGGTACGCTATATCTATCCGGCGCGGTCGCTGGGCCGCGGAGTCGGGTTCAATGCGCTGGTGGTCGGGGTATCGACCGCACTCGGCCCTACCGTTGCCGCCGCGGTGCTGTCGGTCGCGTCGTGGCAATGGCTGTTCGCGGTCAATGGTCCGATCGGCCTCGCTGCCCTGGTCCTGGCAATGCGGGCGCTGCCCGAAACACCGCACGCCGCGCATGTTTTCGATGCACGAAGCGCGCTGCTCAACGCCGCCACGTTCGGGCTGCTGATCTTCGGCATCGGCGAGGCGGCGCACAGCGCACCCGGGCTGGTGATCGCTGGCGTGCTGGCGGGGGCGGCAGTGTCCGGGTTTTTCCTGATCCAGCGCCAACTCCTGCTGGCTGCGCCGATGCTGCCGGTGGACCTCTACCGGCGGCCGATGTTCGCATTGTCGTCGCTGACCTCGGTCTGCTCGTTCGCGGCCCAGGGCCTCGCCTTCGTGTCGCTGCCATTCTACTTTCAGACTGTGCTCGGGCGCAGCGCCGTCGAGACCGGGCTGCTGCTGACTTCGTGGCCGGTCGTCACGGCCATGATGGCGCCGGTCGCCGGGCCGCTGTCAGACCGTTATCCGCCGGCGATCCTTGGCGGCATCGGCATGGCGGCGCTGGCGATCGGCCTTACTCTGATGGCGACGCTGCCGGCCAACCCGGATGATTTAAGCTGCGTTTGGCGCCTGATGATCTGCGGCGCCGGGTTCGGATTTTTCCAGTCGCCGAACCTGAAGGCGATCATGTCCAGCGCTCCGCCAGAACGCAGCGGCGGCGCCAGCGGCATCGTCGCGACCTCCCGCCTGGTTGGCCAGTCCGTGGGAGCCGCGTTGGTGGCACTGTGTTTCGGCGTCTCGGTGACGCATGGCCCGGCGCTTGCAGTGACACTGGGCGCGTGCTTCGCGGGTGCAGCCAGCCTGATCAGTTTTTCCCGGCTGACCGCCGCGCGCCTCACTTGATTCGTGTGGCTACACCGGCTCCAGCACGCGGCTACGCTGCGGCGCGTTGGCATGCGGCATTGGACCGAACGGCTTCGGAATCAAGCATTCCGGCAATGGCTTCTGCGGCATCATGCCTTGCGGCGTGAAGTCAGGCGGCGGCGGCACCGGCGCCGGGGGAGGCGGGCCGTCACCGCCCCAGGAACCGCGCGGCGGGCGCCGGATCAAAATCAGTTCCCGGCAGGCGAACACCAGGGGCACGCCAAACGTCAGGATACCGCTCAGGATGACCTGGGTTGAAGACTCCATGTTGCCTCCCGTCAAACCGCATCGCAGTCGGAGCATAACGCGAGTCGGCGGCAACGCGACACCGGAACTGGCGTATTAAGGCACTTAAGCTGTCGTGAAAGTTATTCCAGAGGCACCGTGGGCTGCAAGAACGGATTGCGAACCGTCAGGCGTCCCTCGACGACCAAACCATCCTGCATGTCCTCGGACATGAGGGTGCTGCAGCCAGCCTCCAGCGCGGAGGCGACGACCACTGCATCGTAGAAGGCGAAGCCGAAGCGTTCCGCAAGCGTGACCGCAGCCTTGTGGGTCGCGACGGTCAGTGGAACGGGCGTCGGAAACAGGGCTCGGATATCCGACAGGGCGTTCATGATCTCGGGCCAGGACCGTCGGAGTTTGCGACGCGCGACATTGGCGAACTCGTTCAGCACCTGAACGCTGATGACACCACCGGTCGCGAGCAGCGCACGAGCCGCCTCCGAACGTCGATCCGGCTGCAGGACGGCATAGATCAGAATGTTGCTGTCAAGGAAGACAGCGCCGCTCAATCGCCGCGCTCGTTCGCCTCATCACGTGAGAAGCGGAAGCCGGGCGGTGCAGGCCAGGCAAGCGCACGTAGGCGGGCGACTGCCTCTTCCCGCTTGGGGTCGCGCGCCACGCGGAACGCACGGTCACCGGCGACCTCGATTTCGATCTCGTCGCCCTCCTTGAGTTGCAAGGCTTCGACAACGCTCGCGGGCAGGCGAACCGCTAGGCTATTGCCCCATTTGCCCACGTGCATAATTGGCCTCCTATGCTGAGGGCGGTGATATACAGGCTCAGTGTATATCATTCCTCATTGAAGTCAGCAAAGCTAAATTCCAGGGTTGAAAACCGCTATGCCGCAACAACAAGCTGCGTCTGCTCGCCCAGTCCCTGGATGCCCAACCGCATCGTCTCGCCGCCCTTGAGGTAAACCGGCGCCGGCTTCTTGCCCATGCCCACGCCCGGCGGCGTGCCCGTGCTGATGATGTCGCCGGGGAACAGCGTCAGGAAATGGCTCACGTAGCTCACCAATTTCTGCACGCCGAAGATCATCGTCTTCGTGCTGCCGTCCTGCATGCGCTCAGCGTCCACATCAAGCCACATGTGCAGGTCCTGCGGGTCCGGAACCTCGTCGCGCGTCACCAGCCACGGCCCGGTCGGGCCGAAGGTGTCGCAGCCCTTGCCCTTGTCCCAGGTGCCGCCGCGCTCGATCTGATACTCGCGCTCGCTTACGTCGTTCACCACGCAATATCCGGCGACATGCCGCATCGCGTCGTTTTCCGGCACATAGCTCGCGCGTTCCCCGATGACGATCGCCAGCTCGACCTCCCAGTCCGTCTTCTTCGAGCCGCGTGGCAGCCGCACGTCGTCGTTCGGCCCCTGAAACGCGCCGAGCGATTTCAAGAACACGATCGGTTCCTTGGGGATCGGCGCTCCGGTCTCGGCCGCATGATCTGCGTAGTTGAGCCCGATGCAGACAAAATTGACCGGGCGCGGCACGCAGGAGCCAACCCGCCCCGGTGCCACAACGGGCAGGCTCGCGGGATCGAGCGCCGCCAGCCGCGCTAGCCCGGCCTTCGACAACGCGTCCGCATCGAAGTCGCTCACCGTGCCCGACAGGTCGCGATACTGCCCATCCGGCCCGAGCAGGCAAGGCTTCTCGGCACCCGGAGCACCCACGCGCAGCAGCTTCATGACTTGTTTCCTAACTCTGAGCGGCCCTGTTGCCGCGCGTTCAAAGCGTCCAGCCGCCATCGATGACAACAGCCTGGCCGGTGAGGAACTGCGTCTCGTCGGACCCGAGATACACCGCGAGTGCCGCGATCTCTTCTGGCGTGCCCAGCCGTCCCATCGCCTGCCGCGCGATGAAGCCGGTGCGCGCCGCCTCCAGCGACCCGGCCGCGGCAGCGTTGGCGGCGATCCGGTCATCGAGGCTCGGCGTCTGCACGGTGCCGGGACAGATCGCGTTGCAGCGGATGCCCTGCTTGACAAAATCTGCCGCAACCGACTTCGTCAGCCCGATCACCGCCGCCTTCGTCGTGCCATAAACAAAACGGTTAGGCGCGCCCTTGATGCTGCTGGCAGCACTTGAGATGTTGATGATCGACCCACGGCCTGCCGTCAGCATACCCGGCAAGAAGGCGCGGATGGTGTGGAACATGCTGCGCACGTTCAGCGCGAAGGCGAAGTCCCACTCGGCCTCCGTCGCATCAAGGATGGTGCCCTGATGCACGAACCCAGCGCAGTTGAACAGCACATCCACCGGGCCGGCCGCCGCCGCGACCCGCGCGATGTTGTCCGCCTGGGTTGCGTCCAGCCGATGCACCGCGATGTCCTCGCTGGCAAGTTCCGAGAGCTTCGCCTCGTTCAGGTCGGTCGCGATCACCCGTGCGCCCTCCGCCGCATAGGCCAGCGCCGTGGCGCGACCGATACCCTGCGCGGCTGCGGTGATGAACGCGGTCTTGCCGGCGAGCCTGCCTGCCATGGGTTTTCCCCTATTTAGTGATTGTTGCGGCTCTCACCGCGCTCCTCAACGATGTTCAGATACAGCGTCGCTGGTTCCAGGCAGGCGCCGGTGGCGTGCTGCCCGACCATGCTGCGGCTGATCTCCTCCCAAGGCGTCTTGTTCTCCAGCGTCGGCCGAGTCCAGGCGCCACGCCGGGCGGCCAACTCCCCATCTGGCAGCAATACATCGACCTTGCGGCTGTTC